>JAQCMY010000261.1 GCA_028274865.1 Haloferacaceae archaeon
ACCGCACCGTCCGGTACAGGTGGGAGGCAGCGGACAACTGGGACGAGTGGGACACGCAGCCGATCGCCGAGGTGAACAGCCGCGTCGGCGAACTCGCCGACGACGGCGACGGGTGGCGCCTCGTCGACGACGGGGACGGCTGACGGGGCTGTTCACCGCGGAACGGCGGACCGACGTTCGGTTCGGTCTCGAGCGTCGCCCGTGGGGCGTCTGTCTCGTCCGCCTCGACCGACGTCTCGACGGCCAGCGGTCGGGCCGCTCGGACGCGTCGTCGGCTGCCGGACACCGGACCTCCGGCTCCGGGTCCGCGAGGAACACGGCGCGCTTCGGCAGGTGCCGCCGACCGTCTGAGTGTCGTCATACGGGCCGATCCGGCGGGAGGCGGAGTTTCACGCTCCGTAGTCGGTCGCGCCGTTTGAAGTGCCGGGTCGGGCGAACCACACGTCACCGCCGAACTGCCGGCGGGCCGTACTCGACAGATGGAACTCAGACCCCTCCTCGCGGACGAACACGCGGTCAGCCCGGTTGTCGCGGTGGTCCTGATGGTGGCGGTCACCGTCGCCCTCGCCGCCGTCGTCGGCACGACTGTCCTCGGTGCCGGACAGGGAGTCGAGCCGAACCCCGCGCCACAGGCGTCGTTCGGCTTCGACTTCGACGAGAGCAGCCAGGAGGTCGACGTGACCCACCGCGGCGGCGACCGCATCGAGGTCGGCGAGAACGCCCGGCGCGTGGCGCTGGTCTCGACTGCGAGTTCGGCTGCTGTCTGGATCGACTCGTCTGGCCAGCGCATCGCTGCCGGCGACACGTACGACGGCTACGACTACGGGGCGCCGGAGGCGACGGTGCGGGTCGTCTGGGAGGGCGAGAAAAACGACAGTTCGGCCACGCTGGCGCAGCAGGAGGCGCCGGCCTGACGCGCCGGCGGTCCGGTCCCGCCCCGGCGAACTTTTGCGTGTTCCGCCGGTCCGTAGAGGCGTGACGCCCGCGACTGCGCTGGCCCTGCTCCTGCCCGCCGGCGTCCTCGCCGGCCTCGCCGGTACGGTCGTCATGGACGTCCCGATGGCCCGCCACCGGGAGGGCTGGACGCCGGCGTTCGTCGCCGCGAGCGTCCTGCGCCGGACCGACCCGGGTGCCGTGGCGTTCCGGGACGCGGCGGTCGTCCACCACGCCGCCGGGGTCGCCGCGGGTGTGCTGTACGCGCTCGTCGCCGCGCCGCTCGCCGTCGCACTGGCCGACACGCCGGCGACGCCGGGGGTCGCGGCGCTCCCGGTCGTCGCACACGGCCTCGCCGTCGCCGTCGTCGTCGGGGTCGTCTACGGCCTCTTCGCGTACGTCGTCTTCCCGCGCGCCGGACGGGCGGTCGACGACGACCGCGGAACCGAGGTCCGTGGCCAGTGGCTGCGGTCTGTCGCCGTCTTCGGCGCGACGTTCGCCGTCGCAGTTCCCGCCCTGGCGGCTGCCGCCGGCTGACCACGGCCCACGAGCGCCGGGGTTTTCTCACGCGGGACGGAACCGGGCGTATGACCCAGCCGCACCTGCTCGTCGAAGCGGGCGACGTCAACGACCTCGTGCTCGTTCCGGGCGACCCGGGACGCGTCGAGCGCATCGCCGCGCGCTGTGACGAGCGCCGCGAGGTCGCGCGCAACCGCGAGTACCTGATCGTCGACGCCGAGTACGAGGGACAGCCGCTGACCATCTGCTCGACGGGCATCGGCTCGCCCTCCGCCGCGATCGCCGCCGAGGAACTCGCCGCCGTCGGCGCCGAGACGCTCGTGCGCGTCGGAACGACGGGCGCGCTCCAGCCGTCGATGGACGTCGGAGACGTCGTCGTCGCCACCGCCGCGGGCAAGGAGGAGGGGACGAGCCGGCGCTACGAGTCGGTCGAGTATCCCGCGGTGCCGGACTTCGAGACGACCCGTGCGCTCGTCGACGCCGCGGAGGCCCGGGACGAGGACGTCCACGTCGGACCGGTCGTCACCGACGACGCGTACTACGCCGAGACCGAGGCGCGCGTCGCGGACTGGACCGCCGCCGGACTGCTCGCCGTCGAGATGGAGGCCGCGGCGCTGTTCACCGTCGCGCGGCGGGAGGGGATGCGGGCCGGCGCGCTCTGTACCGTCGACGGCAACCTCGCCGCCGGGACACAGAAGACCGAGGCCGCCGACGGCGAGGAGCTGCCCGCGAAGGCGCGGAACAACGTCGAGCGGACGATCGGCGTCGCGCTCGAGGCCGCGACGACGCTGGCCTGAGTGGCCCGCGACCGCGACGACCGTCGCCCGTCCCGGATCCGGGGCCGGGGCCGGACCGCCGCCGTGGCCCGTCGAATTCGCCGGGTCGAGCGCCGCGAGGCCGGCGAGACACGCAGCTGGCTAGCACCGACAGCCTCCGACACCCCACCGTCGTCGTCGCGGTGCCCGGGCCCGTCGGAGCGGTGACCTCCCTCTCGGCGACCGTCGAGATGGTCTCGGCTCTCCTGCTCCCGCCGCTGGCCGCCGGTGCGTACACCCCGTTCGCCGGTGCGTACACCCCGTTCGCCGACCCGGAGGACCGGTACGTCAACCCGCGGCGGTTCGTCGGCGGGCTGACCGCCGGGGCGGCCTGTGGCGTCGGCGCGGTCGAGCTCTCGGGCACCGGGACGACACCGGGGATCGACCCGCCCGCCGCCGGCCTCGCCGTCTTCCTCACCGCGCTGGTGACCCGAGCCGTCGCCGTCGGGCTCGACGGCGCTGCTGGTCCTCGCCACCGGCGTGACGGGTCTCGCCTTTCTCGCCCGGATGGTCGGCTCGGCCCTGCTCGTCGCCGGCGTCGGTCGGGTCGTGTCGCCGACGTTCGAACGGCTCGGGCGCACGGACGTGGGCGTCGTCAGTCGCCGGCGAGTGACACTACGGGCGCCGGGGTCACCGCTCGCCCATCAGCTCCTCTGCCGTCCGCTCCGCGGCGGAGGCGTCGGCGGGGTCGCCGAGCGCCGAGCGGACGAGCAGCCGGCCCCCGATCGTCGCCGGGCTGATGACGGTGTTCGCCCCCGCCCGCTCCAGCTTGCGGACGTTCTCGCGGTGGGTCACGGCGGCGACGATACGGAGGTCCGGGTTGAGCTGGCGGGCGGTGAGGATGGCGAGCGCGTCCGCGGCGTCGTCGTTCGTCGCCGCGACGGCGGCACGGGCGCGCTCGACGCCGGCGCGGTCCAGCGTCTCCTCGTCGCTCGGGTCGCCCGCGAGGACGGGGACGTCGTGCTCGCGGAGCCCTCGGGCGCGCTCCTCCGGCGTGACGACGAGGTACTGCTCGTCCCCGAGTTCGTCCAGCACCGGCTCGGTGAGGTCGCCGTAGCCGAGAACGACCACGTGTCTGTCGAGCGTCTCCAGGTCTGTCTCGTTCATGCCTCCGAGGGCGCGTGCCAAGCGTGCCTCGATCGCCGGGGTCAAAAGCACCCCGAGGGCGACGGCAAAGGCGGCGACGTTGACGAGGAGCGCCGAGACCCCGAACAGCCGTGCGATCTGCGACTGTGGCGCGATGTCGCCGTAGCCGACCGTCGAGCCGGTGACGACGGTGAAGTAGAACGCGTCGGTGACGGTGGCGATCCCACTGAACTCGTCCCGGAGGACGAAGGCCCCGACGGTCCCGTACGCCTGCGCGCCGACGATCGCCGCAACCGCGGCCAGCTGTGTCGGTGTCGGGTCGAACTCGCGGGTGAACTGCCGGCGGCTGAACAGGAGCGCCGGGGCCGCCGCCGCCGAGGCGACGACGAGCGGGACGGAGAGCGCGCTCGACTGGATCAGCCCCTGCGCGGCGGCGACCGGCAGGAGGCCGAGCGAGGCGTACCACCCGAGGCGGTAGCCACGGTCGAGCGACGCCGCCGAGGCGAACAGCAGAAATCCCGTCAGCGCCCCGGTGAATCCGGCGACCTGCTGGACCACGCTCGGAACCACCCGGGCGAACGGCCCGCCGATGCCGCCGGTGCCGATGTCGACCACCCCCGTGATCACCGACAGGAGGGCGACGACGGCAACCGCCGACACCGTCGCACGGGTTCCGAGGCGGGCGATACGGCTCTCGCTCACGGCGAGGGGTCGACGGCAGCTGGTATGAAACGTCCGGGTTCGGCTCAGTCCAGCCGTCTGGCCCGTCGACGGGGACCGTCGCGGGGCTGGATCCGCGGGCGCCGTGGCCGACCGCGTAATCCTTGTTCCTCCGGCCCCTCTGGCACGACATGACAGAAGGCGACGTCGAGGTGACGGTGCGGCTGTTCGCCGACCTCGCCGAGGCGGCGGAGAGCCGCGTCGTGACCGTGTCGGTGCCGCCGGACGCGACGGTCGGTGCGGCGCTCGACGCGCTCGTCGCCGAGCGCCCGGCGGTCGGCGAGCGGCTGTTCGACGGCGACGCGGTGCGACAGGGCTACACCGTCGCGCTCGACGGCGAGACGGTCGAGCCGTCGGCGCCGCTGGCGGGCGACGAACTCGCGGTGTTCCCGCCGGTGACCGGCGGAGCCGCCGGCTCGAGACGGGAGTGACGCCGGCGACGAGACGAGACGACGCGGGACAGTCACGAGAGCCGGCGGACCGACCGCGGAGGCGGCTCTCCTGGCGCTACTCGGGGCGCGGCCGGGCGGTGAACAGCGTCTGGACGACCGAGAACGGGTCGTACAGCGACTGGTGGCACTGGCAGTAGACCTCGTTTGCGTCGCCGAACGTCGCCGCGTCGGCGGTCTGTTTCCAGCCCGGCACACAGCAAAAGTGCGTACACTTGTTCAGCCACGCGACGACGCCCCGGTCGGTCGCGGCCTGGAGCCACGACCGGGCCGTGTCCGTGATGTCGCCCTCGCCGTTCGCGAGGCGCTCGACGAGCGGACTGCGGATGACCTGGACCGGTATCGTCGACTCGGCCTCCTGCGAGCGCCACGTCGCGGTTGCGGGCTTGCCGAGCGGGTCGCCGAACTCGTTGTTCCACGTCTCGTAGTCGCCGAAGTCGTCGATGTTCAGCGGGTCGTCCTCCTCGTAGGCCTCGCCCTGCCAGTCGTAGGCGGGGTTCGACCCGACGCGAAACAGGTTGTCGCTCTCGTAGGTCGGGTCGAGGCCGGCGTACGACTCGACGCCGCAGTACTGGAACCACTCCTGGGTGTACGTCGTCCCGCTGTTCTTGAAGTTCTCCTCGCTGGCGATCTGGACCCGGAGCCCCCCCTCGTTCACCGTCTGGACCTCCGGCCACACGCCGCGGATGTCGCCGTCGCCGGTGACCTCGACCGGGACC
Source organism: Haloferacaceae archaeon (assembly GCA_028274865.1). GTDB lineage: Archaea > Halobacteriota > Halobacteria > Halobacteriales > Haloferacaceae > A07HB70. Next base: position 5,242 of record JAQCMY010000261.1, read on the forward strand.
ATCGGCATCCCGCGTGGCGCGGGGCCGCCGACGTTCTCGATCGCCCACGACTGCGTGGTCCCACCTCCGGCGCCGCTGGAGCTGGTGGCGGAGTTGACCGTGACGACGCCGGTGCCGCCGACGCCGACGAGCGTCGCGCCGCCGACGACACCCTTGACGAACCGGCGCCGGCCAGAGTCGTCGGGATACTTGTCGCTCCCGTCGTCCGCGCTCATAGTTCGGCTCTTCGAGTCGGTACGCAAAAGCCTGACGACAGCCGTCTGGCAGCCGCTCGCCCCTCCGAAACGTTCTTTGAGGGCGCTCGTACACGGGCAGTATGCCGACGCACTCGACGGACTACGATCCCGACAAGGGACGCAAGTTCGTCTTCGTGACGGGGGGTGTGATGTCCGGGCTCGGAAAGGGTATCACGGCGGCCTCGACCGGCCGACTGCTCTCGAACGCGGGGTTCGACGTGACCGCGGTGAAGATCGACCCGTACCTGAACGTCGACGCCGGGACGATGAACCCGTACCAGCACGGCGAGGTGTACGTCCTGAAAGACGGCGGGGAGGTCGACCTCGACCTCGGAAACTACGAGCGGTTCCTCGACACGGACATGACCTCCGACCACAACGTGACGACGGGGAAGGTGTACCGCGACGTGATCGAGTCCGAGCGCGCCGGCGACTACCTCGGGCGTACGGTTCAGATCATCCCCCACGTCACCGACGACATCAAGCGTCGGATCCGGGAGGCCGCGGAGGAGACCGACGTCTGTCTCGTCGAGGTCGGCGGAACCGTCGGCGACATCGAGGGGATGCCGTACCTCGAGGCCCTGCGTCAGTTCGCGAACGAGGAGGACGACGACGACCTCCTGTTCGTCCACGTCACGCTCGTCCCGTACTCGCAGAACGGCGAACAGAAGACGAAGCCGACCCAGCACTCGGTGAAGGAGCTCCGTTCAATCGGCCTCCAGCCGGACGTACTGGTCGGCCGGTGCGAGGACCGGCTGGAGGAGGACGTCCGCGAGAAGATCGCGCTGTTCTGTGACGTCCCGACAGACGCGGTGTTCTCGAACCCCGACGTCGACGACATCTACCGCGTCCCGCTCGTCGTCGAGGACGAGGGGCTGGACGCCTACGTGATGGACGAACTCGGGCTGCGCGACGAGGCGCTCCCGGCGACAGAGCGCGACCGGACGTGGCGCGAGACGGTCACCCGCGAGCCCGAGGGCGAGGTGACCGTCGCCCTCGTCGGCAAATACGACCTCGAGGACGCGTACATCTCCGTCCACGAGGCGCTGAAACACGCCGGACTGGAGGTCGGCGTCGACGTGAACGTCGCGTGGGTCGACGCCGACGCGGCGGACGTCTACGACAACGAGACGCTGGCCGCCGCCGACGGCGTCGTCGTCCCCGGCGGGTTCGGCGCGCGCGGAACCGGGGGGAAGATAGCGGCTGTCCGCCACGCCCGCGAGGAGAACGTCCCGTACCTCGGGCTCTGCCTCGGCTTCCAGGTGGCCGTGGTCGAACACGCCCGGACCCGCCTCGGCCTGACCGGCGCCCACTCCACCGAACTCGACGCCGACACCCCCCACCCCGTGATCGACATCCTGCCCGAACAGCACGAGGTCGAGGAGATGGGCGGGACGATGCGGCTCGGCGCGCACACCACACAGATCGACCCGGGGACGCTCGCACACGAGGTGTACGGGTCGACAGAGTGTACGGAGCGCCACCGGCACCGATACGAGGTCAACCCCGAGTACATCGGCCGCCTCGAGACGGACGGGCTGTGTTTCTCCGGCCAGGCCGGGCCGCGGATGGAGATCGTCGAGCGGACAGACCACCCGTACTTCGTCGGGACGCAGTTCCACCCCGAGTTCCGCTCGCGGCCAGACCGCGCCAGTCCGCCGTTCGTCGGGCTGGTCGAGGCCGTCCAGGAGCGCCGGGCCGCGCGCGAGGGCCGGGAGGTCGAGGCCTGAGATGGTCGACGTCGAGGCGTTCGTCGAGCGCGCGGTCGCGGAGGTGGACGAGGCCGTCGGCGACGGTCGAGCGGTGATCGCGCTCTCGGGCGGCGTCGACAGCGGCGTCGCGGCGGCGCTGGCCCACGAGGCGATCGGCGAGCGGCTCACGCCCGTCTACGTCGACACGGGGCTGATGCGGCAGGGCGAGACCGAACAGGTGGCGGAGACGTTCTCGTTCATGGAGTCGCTGCGGGTCGTCGACGCGCGCGACCGCTTCGTCGACGCCCTCGCGGGCGTCACCGACCCGGAGGAGAAGCGCCGCGTCGTCGGCGAGCAGTTCATCCGCGAGTTCGAGCGCGAGGCGCGCGACGCCGACGCGGACTACCTCGTCCAGGGGACGATCTACCCGGACCGCATCGAGAGCGAGGGAAATATCAAGTCCCACCACAACGTCGGCGGCCTGCCCGAGCGGGTCGACTTCGAGGCGATCGTCGAGCCGATGCGCGAGCGCTACAAGGACGAGGTCCGGGAGGTCGCTCGCCACCTCGGACTCGCGGAGGTGACCGCCGAACGGATGCCGTTTCCCGGTCCCGGCCTCGCGGTCCGGATCGTCGGCGAGGTGACCCGCGAGAAGCTCGCGGTGGCGCGACACGCCTGCGCCGTCGTCGAGGAGGAGACCGCCGAACACGACCCGTGGCAGGCGTTCGCGGCGGTGCTCGGGCGCGCGACGGGGGTCAAGGGCGACAACCGGGTCCACGGCTGGGTCGTCGCCGTCCGCTCCGTCGAGTCCCGCGACGGGATGACCGCGCGGGCGCAGAACCTGCCGTGGGAGACGCTCCAGCGCATCCAGAGCCGGATCACGGGCGAGAGCGACGACGTCGCGCGGGTGGTGTACGACGTGACGCACAAGCCGCCGGCGACGATCGAGTACGAGTAGAGCGCGGGGCGGCGCGAGGCGCCGGTCCGCGAGGCGAAGCGGCAAACGGAGAGCAGAGGGCGAGTCACGACGCCGGATCGCTTATCTCTGCCCCGACAGTCGATCGAGTGTGTACTGGACCGCGGACGACAGGGGCGGCCCCGGGGGGAGGCGGCGGTGACGGCGGTCGTCGTCGGCCCGGACGAAGACGGGCTCGGCGCGGCGCTCGACGCGGCGGGCGAGGAGGTACACCGCGTCGAGGGCGTGCCGACCGGCGACGCGCTCCGGGCGGCGGGCGCGGACGACGCCGACCTGTTCGTCCTGACCGACGTGGGCGAGGCGACGACGATCGCGGTCGTCAAGGAGCACAATCCCGGCGTGCGCGTCGTCGTGTACGACGACGGGTCGCTGCCGGCGTTCGCGAGCGGGCAGGCCGACATCGCCGTCGACCCCGCGCTCCTCGGGCCGGAGACGGTCGCGGACGAGCTGACAAACGGCGCAGCCGGGCGCTGAGGCGGCTCGCCGCAGGAGACCGGGGGCGGTCGTGACGACCCGCAGCACCGACTGCTGCGGTCACGACACCGTCGGCCCGGAGACGAGGCGACCCGACAATTCAAGCCGCCCGGTCCGTTCGAGCAGACATGGACCGGTACGCGGCGGCTGTCTCCGGGCTCAACCCGGACGACGGCGAGCGGCTCGACGCCGAACTCGCGGTCACCGAGGAGACGCTGGTGAAGCTGTTCGCGCTCGGGCCCGGCGGCGCGATCCCGCCACACGACCACCCCGGCTCGACGAACGTCCTCCACGTGACGGAGGGGACGGTGACCGTCGTCGTCGACGACGAGGAGACGCGGGTCGACGCACCCGGAACGGTCGTCGTCGACCCGGGCGCCGAGCACGGCGCACGAAACGAGGGCGAGGGACGCGCGGTACTGACCGCGACGTTCGCGCCGCCGCCCTGACCCGATGCCGGCAGTCCGGGTGACGACCGGCGCACGGCTCCACTTCGGGTTCACCGGCCTCAGCCTCGCGCACGACCGTCTCTACGGCGGGCTCGGACTGACCCTCGACGAGCCGCGGCTCTCCGTCGTCGCCCGTCCCGCCGAGACGGTCGACTGTGACGACAGCCGCGCCCGCGACTACGCCGAGCGTGCGGTCGCCCTCCTCGGCCTGTCGGGCGTCACCGTCGACGTCGAGCGGGAGCTGCCGGCCCACGTCGGCCTCGGGAGCGGGACGGCGACGGCGCTCGCGGTGCTGGCCGCGACGGCGCGGGCACACGGCGAAGCTGTCGACCCGCGGGCGCTGGCGCCCGACCTCGGGCGGGGCGGGCGGTCGGGCGTCGGCGTCGCGGCGTTCGAGCGCGGCGGCGCGGTCGTCGACGCCGGTCACCCGACCGCGCTGTTCACCGGCGACCGACCCGAGCGCGGCGAGTGGAGCGTCCCGCCGGTCGCCTGTCGCCACCCGGTCCCGGACGACTGGCGGTTCCTCCTCGTCGTCCCCGACGTCGAGCCGGGGCGGAGCGGCGACGTCGAGGACCGGAGCATGCGCGAGGCGGTCCGGCGCGGCGACGGCGCGGACGCCGACCGCGTCGCGGGCGTGGTCGTCCGGCGCCTGCTCCCGGCGCTCGCGGAGGGCGCGGTCGAGCGGTTCGGCGCCGCCGTCGCGGCGGTCGGTCGGCTCAACGGCTCGTGGTACGCAGACGAACAGGGCGGGCTCTACCGCCCGCCCGTCGGCGAGGTGGTGGCGTCGCTCGCCGAGGAGTCTGCCGTCTCGGGCGCCGGACAGTCGTCGTGGGGGCCGACGGCCTACGGCGTGACCGACGCCGACCGCGCCGACGCGGCGCGTGCCGCCGGCGAGCGGGCGCTCGCCGACGCCGGCGTCGACGGACGGGTCCGGGTCGTCGCCGGACGGAACGAGGGCCGGCGGGTCGAGCGCGCCGACCGGCCGAAGAGCTAACTCGCGGGGCGCCGTCGTGGGAGTATGACGAGAATCCCGTTCGGCATCGAGCGGCTGGACGACGTCGTCGGCGGCGGCGCGCCGCCGGGGTCGGTCGTCCTTCTCGTCGGCGAAGGCGGCGCCGGCGCGCGGGAGTTTCTCTACACCAGCGCGGCGATGAACGGCCTCGCACGGCGGGACGAGGAGCTGTTCGAGCTCTACTACGGCGACGAGGTGCCGTCGGGCGTCGTGCCCGAGATTCACTACGTCTCGTTCACCACCGGCGAGAAGTATATCGAGCGGGAGATGGCGAACACGATGGCAGCGGAGGTCGTCGAGACGGCGCTCCCGGCGGTGACGGTGCGGGACCTCTCGCCGGAGTACTTCGCGCTCAGTCCCGTTCCGCGCTCGTGGTACGCGGGCGAGACGAAGGCCATCACCGAACTCGGGCGGAGCGAGCGGAGCGAAGACGTGTTGAACGCGCTCGGGAGCTACCTCAGCGCGAACGCGGAGGGCAATCTGGTGCTGATCGACTCGGTGACGGACCTCGTCGCCGGGGCCACCGACGAGATGCAGTGGGGCGACGTCGTGATGCTGATGCGGGGGCTAGAGAAGGCCGCGAACCGCTGGGGCGGGCTGATCCTCCCGCTGGTCAACCGCGCGACGCTCACCGCGACCGAACTGGGGAGCCTCGAGGACACCGCAACTGGCACTCTCCGGTTCGAGTGGGAGTCCGGCGGGTCGAAGCGCGACCGGACGATGGTCGTCAAGGAGTTCCGTGGTGTGCTCTCGAGGCTGGAGGAGGAGAACATCGTCCAGTTCGAGACGGAGGTGGGCGAAGCCGGCTTCGACATCAGCGACGTGCGCAAGATTCGCTGACGCGCCGCGAGAACTGTCTCACACACTTATCTGTGACCAGAACCATAGACAGTTGAATGGCAACGGGCGAAGCACTGCCTGACGAACTGCGAGAGTGGGTCGAGTCTCGCGCCGCGGAGGACGGAGTCGACCCCCAGCGAGTCCTCTCGCGGGCCGTCCTCGTCCACCGCGAGGCGGAGCGACTCGCCGCAGCGGGCGAGCGCCCCGAGGCGGTCGACATCGCGGACCGGCTCGACCGCGTCGACGAGCTCGAGTCCGAGGTCCAGTCGGTCGCGAACCGGCTCGACCGCGTCGACGACGCCGTCGACACCCTCGGCGACGAGACGGAAGACCTGGTCGCGGACGTCCGCGAGCGGGTGATCCAGGTCAAGCGGGAGGCGGACGCGAAGGCCCCGGCAGACCACGACCACGCCGACCTGCGCGAGCGGGTCGAGACGGCGGAGGCGGCAGCCGAGAGCGCCGCCGACGCGGCAGAGAGCGCCGCGAACGCGGCAGAGTCCGTCGAGGAGCGCGCCGACGGTGTCGCAGAGACGGTCGAGCGGCTGTCGACCCGGCAGGACACGCTCGCCCGCGCCGCCGTCGACGTTCGCGACCGGGTCCAGCGGCTCCAGCGCGACGAGCGGGCGCGCGCCGCCGCCGAGGACCTCCGGCGAGCGGCGAACCGCAACGGAGACGCGTCGGCGTCGTGTGAGGCCTGCGGCGAGACAGTCGACCTCGCCCTGCTCGCCCGCCCACGGTGTCCGCACTGCGAGGAGGGACTCGCGAGCGTCGAGCCCTCGGGACTCTTTCGCGGCGCGACACTCCGCACCGGCGACCAGCCGGCGCTGACGGGCGAGACCCCGCTAGACGACCCGCTCGAGGACGCGGTGGACGAATGAGCGACGACGACCGCGACGACCCCTTCGCCGACCTCGAAGACGACAGCCCCGACGACGACCCCTTCGCCGACCTCGAAGACGACAGCCCCGACGACGGCTTCGAGGAGGCGTTCGAGTCTGTCGACGTCGACGAGGTGCCGGTCGACGACGTGTGGGCCGCGATCGAGGGGACCGAAGCGGACGAGGACCCGGTCGAGAGCCCCGAGGTCGGCGGCGGCGACGTCGCCGTCGGGGCGACCGCCGAGCCGGTCGGCGACGGCGAACACCTCGTGCCGAAGGACGACTACTGCGGGCGGTGTCCGTACCTCGCGGCCCCGCCGGACCTCGCCTGCGACCACGAGGGCACGACGATCGTCGCCGTCGAGGGCGACGAGGAGTTCCGGGTGCGGGACTGTCCGATGGTCGAGCGCGGCGGGGTCTCCGAGGAGTGACGAACGAGACGGATACAAGTGGCTCGGCTGTCTCTCCCGACCGTGCAGTTCTGTGACTGCGGCTCGATGATGCGGGCCGAGGACGGCGTCATGGTCTGCCGGTCCTGCGGCGCACGCGCCGACCGGGACGAGGAGCGCGCCGCGGCGTTCGTCTCGACGGAGGAACAGACCGACGACGACGTGATAGAGACAGCGGAAGGGGCGGGGTTCGAGGGCAAGCCGACCGCCGACGACGTCACCTGCGACGAGTGCGGTCACGGTGCGGCGTGGTACACGATCAAGCAGACCGCCTCCGCGGACGAGCCGCCGACGCGGTTTTTCAAGTGCAAGAATGAAGCATGTGGCTCAGTATGGCGCGAGTACAACTAATTTGGAGAGGATTTCATATTAAACAAACTACCCAAATATCAAATTTCGTTTATCAGAACGTCTTATTTATTACATAAACAAGCCATGCAACGGTGCTTGCGACGGACGGGTGCGCGAGACGGTGACCGCGACCGATGGGCCAGCGGAGTCTGAAAGGTGACGCCACTGTCGCCCGCGTCTGCATTTGTGGTGTCACGCCCCGACGTGGTCGTCGCTGAGGCATTTGCCCCCACAGACGAAGGGGAAACATTCCGATTGGTCGTCAAGCTCTGAGAGCCTTCCGTGGCTCCGGGCCGTTGTTCCTCTGTATCGACGTGAGCGTTCTTCATTCCCGCGGTCTGTTCCGGATCGGGAGGGTCCGACTCCGTGGGAACGTGACTGTCGTCAGTCGTGCCCCAGTCGTTGGTCCCCGCGGCCCCGGTGGGGGCGTCGTCTCTCACACGGATGCGTTTGTTTTCGTCGCGGTAGACGTACTCCGACAGGTCGTTCTGAAGCACGTCCGCGACAGCACTACCGGTGTGTAGCCCCCACCGCTCTTGGAGGTCGCTGTTCGTCGCTGGTTCACATTCCCGGACGTCCGCCAAGAGGTCGGCGGCGCTTCGGTCCATATGCTCGGTAATCACTAGTTCACCCTTACGGCTTGTGGAGTCTACGGGTGTAAGACACGCCCGAGCGGCTGCGAGGGCGCATTATGCGGGCGGGCTGGCGGTGGGACCGGGTAAGGAAGGGTTGAGATGTTACCGTTGGACGGGCGGCAGCCCGTGCGGGCTATGGGGGTTACTTGTCCAAGTCGGGGTGGAAGTGAATAAACCCGAGTCCGATGAGTGACCCGACCTACCAGAAGATATCAGTCCATCCGGTCCTGGAGAAGAGCACGCACTTCAGGATCGTCAAGCAGATCGTTGAGTAGCTGCACCTTCTCAACTGTATCCATATCCCCAGCCTCGCGGTAGGACTCGCGCATCCGGTCGTCAACCTCATTTCCTCGGCCGGATCCGCCTTCCAAGTGCTCGCGGTGAGTGAGCGCCGATCCACAGGTCTTGCAGCGTTCGGTTCCGTCGGGGAGTCGGTCGCCACACTCGGGGCATTCGTTCAGCGTGGGACGGCCGATCACTACGTTGGTACCCGTCTCAGGATAGCCAAGTTCGTTCCGAATAGCGTCGTTGTTCAGATTATCTGCAAGATTGACGTAGGTATCGAATTCAGAGGAGTCGCCGGCCCAACCGGCAATCTGTTTGATTTGCTGTTCGGAGAGACCCTCCGAAACCATCCGAGTGATAGCGCAATGCCGGAGGAGGTGTGGCCACACCCGCTTGTCGATCCCGGCCTTTTCGGCTCGCTTGACGAGAATCCGGCGGAACGTAGCAGGGTGCATCGGCTGCGCCGGTTCAACCGTCTCGCGATTGAGCACGGCCTTGTCGGTGGCACAGAACAATGCAGATTCCGGATTGTCCTTGTATGGGTGGCTCTCGTACCACGGACGAACGTAGTGCTTTGCCCACAGCAAGGGCTTCGTCCCGCTGGCACCCTTCAGCGCACCCTCTTCCTCGTTCAATTCAATCTCCATCGTTGATCCGTTTGTCTTGATGTGCTTCAGCCGGAGTGTCCGGATGGCGTCAAGTCGCTGTCCCGTGGCCAAGGCTAACGCGATGAACGCACGGTCCCGGGCGTTCTCAAAACAGGCGTGCAGCAGGTCGTCGATCTCGTCCTGATACAGTAGGTCGGAGGGCGAGAGATCCCGACCTTCAGACCGCTCTATATCAATCGCTTCCGGGTCAATACCGAGGTGGTCGTGGTAGCGGTAGAACACCCGCAACGTGGCTTGATAGTTCCCGATGCCAATGCCCTCGTCTTTCACGTCCGGATGAGTCCCGCCCTTCATCGAATCCAGGGTCTCGTTGAGGTCGGCCAGTGTGGCGTCGGCCAGTGAAGTGGCAGACCGTTCTGCCATCTTGTTCAGGTAGAAGGCGTGATTGCCACACGTCGTTTCGGCCTTCTGTCCCTCAATGTACGTCAGATACTCATCGATGAGTTCAGCATCTCGTTCGGCCACGTCGCCGGCCTCTGTGGCTTCTTTGAGGCGATTCCGTTGTGTTTCGATCTTCGACTTCGCCATGAGATTGCCTTGCACGGCTCTGTTATTAAAATTACTGTATAGTTTCTACGTTATCCAAGCGCAAGGAGTGTGGCTCCCGCTGGAGAGAGTACAACTGAGTTTCCACCGCTCGTGGTGAGGCTCCGCGGGGGACAGGTGAGGGAACACCGGAGGCCACGGTCGGGCGTCTACTCCGATGTCGCCTCGCTCGACTCGACGGCGTCGCGGGCGGTCGTCCCCACCGTCTCGTAGAACCGACCGCGCACGCTGTCGGCGTGCTGTGACATCTGTGTCACCACGACGGTACGGTCGCGCTCGACGACGAACACGATGTCGAGCGAGCGGTCGGCGAACGTCCCGCGAAGGAGGAACTTGTCGGGGTTGTAGAGTCCGTCGTGGTTCGGAGAGGTTCGGCGACAGACGTGGCCGGTCCCGGTACGGAGCGCGTCGCGGAGCTGAGCGGGCGTGAGGTATCGCCCGCGTTTCTCGCGGGCGGTGTCGCTCACGCGGATGTCGGCGAGCGGGTCGGACATACTGTCGCTCGGCCGCGTTGCCGCTTGTGTGTGACGGTCGGGGCGCCAGCCGGCTGCTCCGGCGGGTGAGTGGCGGACAGACACCGGAGCCACCCGGGCCGGCCACTCGCGCTCGCGCGCGGTTAGATCGTCTCCCAGACGGGCGTCAGCTCCTCGACGCTCGCGCGGTAGGCCTCGTGGACCCGGTCGCGACCGTCCGTCGACAGGTCCCGCGTCGTCGTGACGTCGAGGCCGAAGACGCCCTCGTCGGCGTCGGCGTCGGCCTCCGCGTCGCCCGCCCCGCCGGCGATCACCTCGTCGTCGCGCCGACGCACGGTCGGGTCGTCGGTCGAGGAGAGTGTGGTGTAGTCCCGGGCCAGCCACTCGTCGACCGATATCGCGTGGTCGGCCTTCGCGCGGTCGCGGTAGAGCGACGGAAAGCCGTTGTAGGCGCTGAACGGGACGACCTCGCCGCCGGGCAGGGCGTAGTGGACGTTCGACTCGGCGACGTGGTCGAGGTCGTAGGTGTACGGGTCCTGGAAGTGCCGGACGCCGACGGGCAGGACACGGTCGAAGCGGTCCGCGAGCCCGTCGAAGGTCGTGAACGCGGAGGCGACGGCGTCGCTCGGGTCGCCGGCGAGCAGGCCGTCCATGTGGCCGACGAGACGCTTGCCTAGGCGCAGGCGGTCGAGTCGGCCCAGCTCCGAGGGGTCGTCGTCGCCGAGGAGTGCGCGCAGGTCCGCGAGGAGCGCCGGCACGTCCACGACGTCGGTGACCGGCACGAGGTCGTCGCCGTCGACGAGGACGAACGTGACCATCCACGACGCGAACGACGAGGTGACGCCGTAGAGACCGCCGCCGGTGAGCGGCCGGAGCGCCTCGGCGAGCGTCCGGAGCGCGGGCAGCGGGAACCACGCCTCCGCCGGGATCAGGCCGTCCGTGCCGTCCTCGACGGCGGCGACGACGTCGGGGATCGTCACCCGCTGGCGCTCGCGCTCGCCGTCGGTCATCCGCCCGACGAAGGAGACCGGCTGGAGGTTGACGCCACAGACCACGTCGGCGTTCGCGGCGCCGAACCGCACCACGTCGCCGACCTGGTCGTCGTTCCACCCGCCGATGACGGTCGGGACGACCATCGCGCACAGCCCGGCGTCGCGGCAGGCGGCGAGGGCGTCGGGGAACTCCCAGTAGCTCTTGGGGTTCGTCTCTGGTGTCACGCCGTCGAGACTCGTGTAGATACCGCGCGCGCCGGCGTCGGCGAGCGCCCGCGCCAGTCCGGGGTCGTCGGCGAACCGACCGCCGTGGGTGTTTATCAGCACCTGCTCGGCGTGGGGCGCGACCGCCGTCGTCAGGTCGACGATATCCTCGCGGACGAGCGGTTCACCGCCGGTCAGCTGGATCGCCTCGGCGCCGGCGTCGGCGAGCGACGCGGCCATCTCGGCGACCTCGTCGCGGGTCGGCTCGTACAGCGGCTCGCCGGACTCGGCGTAGAAAAAGCAGTAGTGACACGAGCGGTCACACCGGTTCGTCACGACGAGGTTGCCGATGCCGGGCGTCGCGCCCGGAACGCTCCCGCAACAGGCGTCGGCTGTGCCACACCCGTCCGTCCGGTCGGTGCCGAGCGCGTCGCTCCGTGACTGCTCGTCCCACGCCTTCGCCCGGTGGTACATCGCGGCGTCCGTCCAGCAGACGGCAGTGGTCCGGCCGTGGTCGGAACAGCGCCGCGTGAGGCGGACCTCGCCGTCGTCCTCGTAGACGAGGGCCGCGACGGTCATTCGGTCGTGGTCGCCGGCGGCGAGACAGTCGGGACAGACACTCGCGGTCAGGCGGAGCGGCGTCGCGCCCGTCGGCGAGAGGTCGGCGACGAGCGACCGGGCCGTCGCCGCGTCGGGGACGACGCCCCCGGCGTGGGGTGACACCGGCACCTCGGCGTCGGTGTCGGGTGGCGGAGCGCCGCCGGGGAGCCACGGCGCACGAGACAGCGTTGATCGTGACACGTCTCTCCGTACCACACCACCGCCGTAACATAAGCGTTCGTCGGCCGGACAGAACGCTCAAGCAACCGCGGCCCCGCGGCTCCGCGTGGCCGACGAGCCGCTCCCGGTCGGCGCCTCGAACGAGCGGGTCAGGGCGACGTACGACCGTGTCGCCGGCGTCTACGAGCGGCTGCTCGGTCCCGTCGAGGCACCGAGCCAGCGCAGGGCCGTCGCGCTCCTCGCCGCCGAGGCGGACCCGGACCTCGCCGGCAGCCGCGTCGTCGACGTCGGGTGTGGGCCGGGCGGACGGCTCGCCGACCTGCGACGGCGTGTCGGGCAGGACGGGACGGTCGTCGGCCTCGACGCCGCGCCGGCGATGGCCGACCAGGCGCGGGGGCGCGGCGGCGCGGCTGTCCTCGGTGACGCCAGACGACTCCCGCTGGCAGCCGGGAGCGTCGACGCCGTCTGCGCGCTGGACGTCCTCGAGCTGTTCTCGACGGCGGACCTGCGGCGGGTCCTCCGCGAGATAGCCCGGGTTCTCCGGGCCCGCGGCCTGCTCTGTGTCGCCGCGATGACGACCGCCGACGTCCCCGACTCGCGGTTCCTCCGGGCGTACGAGCGGCTGTACCGGGCGGTGCCGGGTGCGGGACGGGTCGGCTGTCGGCCCGTCGACGTCGGCGGCGCGCTGACGGAGGCCGGGTTCGCCGTCGTGCGCCGCGAGCGGGCGGTTCGGGCGGGCGTCTGGCCGGTTGCCTGCGTCGTTGCCCGCCCGCGGTAGCCCCGCCGTCGGCCACGTTTTTAGGCTCCGCGCCCTCAAGAGGAGATATGGGAGTCCTCTCGCGCGCCTCGTACGTCGTCAAGTCGAAGATCAACGCGCTGTTGAACCGGACGGAGGACCCGTCGGAGACGCTCGACTACTCCTACGAGCAGATGCGCGACGAACTCCAGGACGTCAAGGAGGGGATCGCGGAGCTAACGACCCAGAAAAAGCGCCTCGAGATCCAGAAGCGCCGGCTCGAGAAGAACGTCGAGAAGCACAACGACCAGGCCCGCGATGCCGTCCAGCAGGGGCGCGACGACCTCGCCAGGCAGGCACTGGAGAAGAAGAAGGCGAAGATGAGCCAGATCGAGGAGCTAGAGGGCCAGATCGCCGACCTCCAGCAGACCCAGGACGGCCTCGTCGAGAAGAAAGACGAGCTCCAGGGCCGGGTCGAGGAGTTCCGGACGAAAAAGGAGACGATGAAGGCCCGCTACGAGGCCGCGGAGGCGTCGAACAGCGTCTCGGAGGCCATCAGCGGCGTCGGCGACGAGATGGGCCAGACCGCCCGCTCGATCGAACGCGCCGAGGAGCAGACCGAGGAGATGGAGGCCCGGGCCGAGGCGATGGACGAGCTGCGCGACACCGGCGCGTTCGACGACGCGCTCTCGGACAAGGACCAGATCGACCGCGAACTGGAGCAGGGCCGGAGCGACCGCGAGGTCGAGGCCGAACTGGAGACGCTGAAGACGGACGTGAGCGGGGAGTCGGCAGACGGCGGCGAGGAGACGAGCGTCGCCCAGCCCGAGACGGAGGCGGAGTCGGAGGCAGACGCCGACGTCGACGTCGCCGACGAGGCCGTCGACGCGGAGCTCGAGGAGCTGAAAGACGAGGAGTCGTGACGTGACGCCGGACGCAGCCGGTCTCGCAGACGCCGCCCGCGAGTCGCTGACCGACGAGACACGCGAGGAGTTCGACCGCCGCGTCGCCCGGCAGGGCGAGCGGCTGCGCGCGGACGTCCGCGAGGGCCGTCTCGACGCGGCAGACTACGCCGTCGGCATCGAACTGGAGGCCTACGCCGTCGACGACGAGGGGCGCCTGCGCCGCGTTCCCGACGGCCTGTTCGAGCGCACGCCGTGTGCGAAGGAGCTGGGACGGCACAACGTCGAGCTGAACACCGACCCGACGACGATGGACGCCGCGGGGCTGTCCGACCAGGCCCGACAGGTCACCGAGCGCGTCGCTGCGACGCGGGCGGCGCTCGACGGTCGGCTCGTCCTCGACGCGATGTGGACGGTCCCGCCGGCGGGCGGGAGCGAGGCCTACCTCACGGCCACGGAGGAGCGCGACGGGATGGTCGTCGCGGAGGAGATGCGGCCGAGCGGGCGGTACTGTGCGCTCGACAACGACGTGCTGGCACGTGCGGGCGGCGCGATCTCGCTCGACCTCCCCGGCCTGGACACGACGGTGCCGAGCGTCCTCGTCGAGTCGCTCGCCACGTCGGTCCAGCCCCACCTGCAGGTGCCCGAGGCCGCGGCCTTCCCGCGATACTTCAACGCCGCCCTGCGGACGACGGGACCGCTCCTCGCGTTGACGTCGAACTCGCCGCTCCTGCCGGTCGACCTGTACGACGACGTCGACCCGGAGCGGCTGGTCGACGAGACCCACCACGAGCTCCGGATCGCGGTGTTCGAGCAGTCGATCAACGCCGGCGCGCCGACGGGCGAGGGAAACGTCCGCCTGCCGCGCGACCTCGACTCGACCGCCGAGGCCGTCGACCGGATCGTCGACGACGACACGTACGCGCCGGCGCTCGTCGAGGACCGGGCGGTCGAGCGGTACGCCGACGAGATACCGGAGTTCGACCGCAAGCGGGGCGTCTACTGGCGGTGGGTCCGGCCGGTGTTCGGCGGGCGCGAGGTGGCGAACGACGGCGGCGCCTCCGTTCGGGTCGAGTACCGGCCGCTCCCGACCCAGCCGACCGTCGCGGGCAACGTCGCGGTCCAGCTACTCGTCGTCGGACTGCTCCGGGGGCTAGTCGAGACGGCCCACCCGCTGCTCGACCTGCCGTGGCCGGCGGCGCGGGACTGCTTCTACGGCGCCGCCGAGCACGGCCCGGACGCCGACCTCGCGTGGGTGACCGCGGCGGGCGAGCGGACGAGCGACCCCGACCGGGTCTACGACGACCTGTTCGCGACGGCGCGGGCGGGGCTGCGGGCCGCCGGCGTCGACGACGCGACCGTAGACGAGCGGCTCCGCCCGGTCGAGCGTCGCCGGGAGACCGGGCCCCCGAGCGCGTGGAAGCTCGACCGCGTCCGGACGGCGCTCGACGACGGCGCCGACCTCCGGACCGCGGTCCGGGCGGCCCAGCGCGCGTACGTCGAGCGGGCCGCGACGGGAACGCCGTTCGTCGACTGGGCTTAGCGCGGGTCGACGCCCGTTCCCGGACCGCTCTCGCGGAGGTCGATCCGCCCGTCGGAGAGGTCGAGCCCCGTGTACGGGTCGGCGCCGTCGGCGAGGAGGAGTGCGCCGTCTAAGTCGACGTAGTCCAGCAGCGGCGCGAGGTGACAGCCGGCGGCGATGCTCGCCGCCGATCCCACCATACAGCCGAGCATCACCTCCAGGCCGTGTGCCCGGGCCGCGGCGACGGCCCGCCGCGTCTCGCGCACGCCGCCACACTTCGACAGCTTCAGGTTCACGACGTCGGCGCGGTCGGCGAGCGCCGGCACGTCCGCGAGCGTCCGGCAGGACTCGTCGGCGGCGACGGGGAGGACGGCGCGGTCGTAGACGAACTGTAGCCCGGCGGGGTCGTCGGCGGGGACCGGCTGCTCGACGAACTCGACGCCGAGGTCGTCGAGCCACGCCGCCTTCGTGACGGCCTCGCGGGGCGTCCACGCCTCGTTCGCGTCGACCCGGATCCGCGCGTCCGGCACGGCCTCGCGGACCGCCTCGACCCGCTCGCGGTCGCGGTCGGTGCCGAGCTTGAGCTTCAGCAGCCGGTGGCCGCGCTCGACTGCCGCGGCGGCGCGCTCGGCGGTCCGGCCCGGGTCGTCGATACCCACGGTGAACGAGGTGCGGGGCGTACGCGCCGGGTCCAGTCCCCAGAGCCGGTAGCAGGGCAGGCCGAGACGCGTCGCGGCGAGGTCGTGGAGCGCGACGGAGACGCCGGCGCGGGCGGCGGGGTTCGCCCGTACGACCTCTCGCATCTCGCGTTCGATCCGGCCGAGCGCGTGGGGGTCGCCGACCCGTTCGACGGCCGCGAGGAGGTCCGGCAGGACCGCCGCGACGGTGTCTGCGGTCTCGCCGTAGCGCGTCGAGGGCGTGGCACAGCCGACGCCGGTGTTCCCCTCGTCGTCGGCTACCCGGACGACGACCACCTCGACGGACTCGCGGGTGCCCCGCGAGATCCTGAAGGCCTCTGCGAGGTCGAGGTCGTGGCGCTCGAACGTCGCCGTCAGCACAGCGAATCGACCACCTCGGCGGCGTCGAACCGGATCGGGTCGGTCGCCGGGGCACCGACGGCCTCGGCGTAGGCGTCGACGGCCTCGCGCGCCGTCGCGTCGTCCCCGAGCGCCGCGGTGTTCAGCGCCCCGGCGACCACCCGGGTCTCGTTGACCGGCGCCGCGAGCGACTCGTAGCGGTCGACGTACGACTCGACCGACGGGACGGCGTAGTTCTCGTAGCCGTGGATCGCGTCGCGCCCGGCGGCGTGACAGACGACCAGCCGGTCGGGCATCGTCCCGTGGAGGAGGCCACAGGTGACCGCGGAGTAGGCCGGGTGGACGATACTCCCCTGCCCCTCGACGACGAGGAGGTCGTGGTCCGCTGCGGCGCGGAGCACGAGGTCCTCGGCGGCGCCGGCGACGAAGTCGCTCACCACGCGGTCTATCGGGGTACCCCACCCCTCGACCATGATGCCGGTCTGTCCGGTCGGCACCATCGCGGCGTCGACGCCCCGGTCTCGTGCCGCGCGGACGAGTTCCATCGACGTCGTCATCTTCCCCGTCGAACAGTCGGTGCCGACGGTCAGGACGACGTCGGCGTCGACCCCACGGGCGACACCCTCGGCGACGGTGAGGTCGGCGGGCGGGCGGCGGACGTCCCAGAGGTCGACGCCGTGGTCCGCCGCGAGCGCCGCGAGTGCCTCGTCCTCGCCGAGGAAGTAGTGGAGACCGCTCGCGACGTCACAGCCCCGCTCGACCGCCGCACGGACGTCGGGGCGCCACGACTCGTCGAAGCCGCCGCCGATCGGCGAGATACCGATCACGAGCGCGTCGACGGCGGGCGCGTCGGCCATCGACGCGACGACCGGCGCGTCGGGGACGCCGGAGAGGTGGTCGACGACGCGGTCGCCCGCGTTCGTCCGGTCGAGCACCGCCGCTACCTCGTAGTCTGCGTAGCGAAGGATCCCGACCGCAGTCTTCGCGCGTTCGGGGAACGTCTCGTGGGCGAGGACCGCGACGCGGTCGCCGTCGTCGAGCATACCCGCCCGCCGGCTGGCCGTCGTCAAGAACCCCGGGGTTAGAATCCGTACAGCGTCGTCGACAGGGCGTCCCGGCGGGCCGCCGCGAGCGCCGCCTCCGGGTCGCCGGAGGCGTCGACGGCGGTCCGGGCGCTCGCCGGCACGTCCGCGAGCGCGTCGAGGCTCGCGCGGTCGCCGGTCAGGACCAGCGGGGCGTCGACCTCGGCGAGGCGCTCGCGGGCGACGTCGCGGTGGTCTGCGATCTGCTCGTCGCGCCGGCGTTCGTAGCGCGCCTGCGAGAACCCGCCCTTCGAGTGGTTCTCCTCGACGTCCGCAGAGCGGGTGGCGACGTCGACGCGCTCGCCGTCCTCGTAGGTCCCCAGGGCGAACAGGTCTGCGCGGACGAGCGCGACGGCGTGACGGGCCGGCGGGTCGAACCACTCGTCGTCGAGCCGGAACCGGTCGGCCCACTCGACGAACGGGTCGGGCGGGAACGGCGGGTCGAGCGCCGCCCGCACGACGCCGTGGTCGTCGGTCAGCGCGAGACAGGGCGCGGCGCCCGCGAGACGCGGCGCGTCGTCGCCGAAGGCCGTGCGAACGCGGCTACCCGGCTCCGTCACCCACGCCGTCAGGAGCGTCTCGGGGCCGCTCTCGACGCTCGACAGGCGGGCGCGGACGGCGTCGCACTCGTCGGGCGCGAGCGTCTGGACGCGCGGCCCTGCCTGCGCGCCGGCCTCGCTGCGCTCCGCGCGCTCGACCCGGTCCTCCAGCTCGACGACGCGGTCCTCCAGCCGGTTGACCCGCTCGTCGGCGTCCTGGCGGGCGCTCGCGGCCTCGGCACGGCGCTCCTGTTCGGCCTCCAGCCGGGCCTCGAGTGCGTCGCGCTCCTCGCGCAGGTCCGCGACCCGCTCTTTCAGCGCTGCCCGACCGAGGAGTTCGTCGATCACGGCTCTGTCGCCGGTTCGCCCGGCGTCGACAAAAGGCCGCGGTCCGTCAGGTGCGGGCGCTCTCGTCTGGAGCGTAGCCCGCGTAGCGGAGGAGTTCGCCGGCGCGCTCCGGCGTCGCGAGCAGCACCTCGCGGCGGTCCGGCAGACGCTCGTCGGCGGCCATCGGGCCGGGGACGGCGAGCGTGCCCGAGGGCACCGAGTCGTCGCCGTGGACCGGGAAGTGGGCTCCCTCGCCGTCGAGCTTCATCACCAGCGGGGCGTCGAGGCGCTCGACGCCGTCGCCGCTGGCGTACAGCCGCTCGTTCACGCGCTCGTGGTCGTCCCCGTGGATGACCGGCCGGTCGCAGTCGCCCAGCCGGACGTACAGCCGACCGAGGTAGTAGCTCGACGAGAAGCGTTCGAACATCCGTGCGATCCGATCACACACACCGCCTGGTATAACTCTTGTCCGGCTAGTCCTCAGGTCCGGCGGTGGCGGCGGTCATCGACCAGACGGCGACGAGACCGAGGACGACGGCGGGGAGCATCGGGAGGACGAGCATCGCGACGAGAAACGGGAGGCCCGCGCCGGCTGGCGCGGCGGGAAACAGGTAGACCGCGCCGGGAACCACGAGCACGCAGAGGACGACAGCGGCGACGAGCACCCACCCGCGCCGGCCGAAGCCGTCGGCGTGAACAGCGCCGCCGTCGGGCCGTTCGTCCTCTCGCTCGGACACGGTCGGCTCTTCGTCGGCGTCGGTAAAGCCGGTTCGGTCAGCGCTCCGAGTCGGGGACGACCACGACCTTGCCGAACCCCTCGCGCCCCTCGATCAGCTCGTGGGCGCGGGCCGCCTCGCTCATCGGCAGCGTCTCGCGGACCCGCGGCTCGAAGGTGCCGTCCCAGACGAGCGAGAGCACGTCGTCCACCTCGCCGGGGGTGCCCATCGTCGAGCCGAGCACCTCGAGCTGGTTCCAGAAGATGCGGTTGATGTCCGTCTCCGGTCGACCGCCCGTGGTCGCGCCACAGGTGACCAGCCGCCCGCCCTTCGCGAGCGACCGCAGCGAGTCGGTCCACGTCTCCGCGCCGACGTGGTCGACGACGACGTCGACGCCACGCTTGCCCGTCTCCGTCTGTATCCAGTCGGTCACCGACGCCGCGGTGTAGTCGAGGACGTGGTCGGCGCCGCAGTCCTCGGCGTGGGCCAGCTTCGCCTCCGAGGAGGCCGTCGCGTACACCTCGGCGCCGGCGTGGTCGGCGATCTGGACCGCCGCGTGGCCGACGCCGCCCGACGCGCCGAGGACGAGAATCGACTCGCCCTGCCGGAGTTGTGCGCGGGTGTGGAGCATCCGCCACGCCGTCTGGAAGACGAGCGCGGCCGACCCCGCGACCGACCACGGGACACCGTCTGGAACGGACACGAGGTTGTCTGCCGGCACCGCGGCCCGTTCGGCGTGGACGCCGGGAACGTGTTCGCCGATGATGTGAAACCGCACACAGCGCGTCTCGTCGCCCGCGCGGCAGAACTCGCAGGACCCACAGGCGACGCCCGCCGAGACGGCGACGCGGTCGCCGGGGGCGAACCGGTCGACGCGGGCGCCGGTCGACTCGACGACGCCCGCGGCGTCGGAGCCGGGGACGTGGGGCATCTCGAGGTCGATACCCGGCAGGCCGCGTCTGGTCCAGACGTCGAGGTGGTTGAGCGCACCCGACTTGACGTCTATCACCACCTCGTCGTCCGCCGGGTCCGGCTCCGGGAACTCGCCGTACTCGATCACGTCGCGGTCGCCGTGGGCCGCGAACTGGACGGCTTTCACGACCGGGCTCTCTGGGGCCGGGGACAAAACCCTTCGTCCGGCGCCGTCGGCGCTAAGTGTCCGGCGGTCCGCGTACCGGGCGTGAGCGACCACGACGAGAGCGGCGAAGCAGACGGCCACAGCCACCACGGCCACGACGTCGAGTCACTCGGCGTCGCCGTCCTCACCGTCACCTCCACCCGCACGCTCGACGACGACCCCGCCGGCGACGCGATCGCCACGGCCGTCGAGGACGCCGGCCACGAGGTCGTCGTCCGTGACGCCGTCGACGACGACGACGACGCGATCCGGTCGCGGGTCGACGGCCTCGTCGACGAGGTCGGAACGGTCGTCACGACCGGCGGGACGGGCGTGACGCCGGACGACGTGACAGTCGAGGCCGTCGGGGAGCTGTTCGACAAGCGCCTGCCCGGCTTCGGCGAACTGTTCCGCCGGCGGTCGTACGACGAGGTCGGGACGCGGGTCGTCGGGACGCGCGCGACGGCGGGCGTCGTCGACGGCGTCCCGGTGTTCTGTCTGCCGGGGAGCGCGAACGCGGCGCGGCTCGGGGCCGACCTCGTGGTCGCCGAGGCACCGCATCTCGCCGGGCTGGCGGGGCGAGGCGCGCAGACGGAGTAGCCGTGACAGAGCAGACGGAACTACCGGAGCGACCTGCGGAGATGGGCTGGCGGCGCCACGCGAAGGGGGATCGCCGCGCCGCTGACGGCACGTTCTTAACTGCGGGCGGAGAGCTAGGCGTATGAGCGAGCAGGCGCCACAGGAGCGTGCAGACCGGGACGAGGACGCCGCGTTCGCCGGCGACAAGCCGGAGGACCTGCCGAGCAGCGAGGTGACCGCCGGGGCAGAGCGCGCACCCCACCGCTCGATGTTCCGGGCGATGGGCTACGACGACGCCGACCTCTCCTCGCCGATGGTCGCGATCGCGAACCCGGCGGCGGAGATAACGCCGTGCAACGTCCACCTCGACGACGTCGCCGACGCCGCCCACGAGGCGATCGACGAGTCGGCGGGGATGCCGATCGAGTTCGGGACGATCACCATCTCGGACGCAATCTCGATGGGGACCGAGGGGATGAAGGCCTCGCTGGTCTCCCGCGAGATGATCGCCGACTCGGTCGAACTCGTCGCGTTCGGCGAACGGGTCGACGGCCTCGTCGTCGTCGGCGGCTGTGACAAGAACATGCCGGGGATGATGATGGCCGCCATCCGGACGGACCTGCCGTCGGTGTTCCTCTACGGCGGGTCGATCATGCCCGGCGAACACGGCGGGCGCGAGATAACGATCCAGAACGTCTTCGAGGGCGTCGGCGCCTTCGCACAGGGCGACATCTCGGGGCGCGAACTCGACGAGATAGAGCGCCACGCCTGCCCCGGCGCCGGCTCCTGCGGCGGGATGTTCACCGCGAACACGATGGCCTCCGTCTCGGAGGCGGTCGGCTTCGCGCCGCTCGGGAGCGCCAGCCCGCCCGCCGAGGACGACGCCCGCTACGACGTCGCGCGGGAGGCCGGCGACCTCGCCGTCGAGGCCGTCGAGGAGCGCCGCCGGCCGTCCGATTTCCTCTCGAAGGAGTCGTTCGAGAACGCGATCGCGCTCCAAGTCGCGGTCGGCGGGTCGACGAACGCCGTCCTCCACCTCCTCGCGATGGCCGCGGAGGCGGGAGTCGACCTCGGTATCGAGGACTTCAACCGGATCAGCCGCCGGACGCCGAAGATCGCCGACCTCCAGCCCGGCGGCGAGCGGGTGATGAACGACCTCCACGAGGTCGGCGGCGTCCCGGTCGTGCTGGGCGAACTCCACGAGGCCGGACTGCTCCACGGCGACGCCCTGACGGTGACGGGCCGGACGCTCGGCGAGGAGCTGGCGGCGGTCGACCCGCCGGCGGTTTCGGACCTCGACGTCGACTTTCTCTACCCCGTCGACGACCCGATCCACGACCGCGGCGCGATCCGGGTTCTGACCGGCAACCTCGCGCCCGACGGCGCGGTCATCAAGATCACCGGGAGCGACCACCTCCGCCACGAGGGGCCGGTCCGGGTGTTCGAGAGCGAGGAGCCCGCGATGTCCTACGTCCAGGAGGGCGACGTCGAGTCCGGCGACGTGATCTGTATCCGGAACGAGGGTCCACAGGGCGGCCCGGGGATGCGCGAGATGCTCGGCGTCACCTCGGCGGTCGCGGGACAGGGCCACGCGGAGGACGTCGCGCTGTTCACCGACGGGCGGTTCTCCGGCGCGACCCGCGGGTTCTCGATCGGCCACGTCGCCCCGGAGGCGTTCGTCGGCGGCCCCATCGCCGCGCTCCGCGACGGCGACCTGGTGACGATCGACGTCGACGAGCTCGAGCTGTCGGTCGACCTGACCGACGAGGAGATCGACGAGCGCCTGGCCGACTGGACCCCCGAGCCGAACTACGAGGGCGGCGTCCTCGCGAAGTACGGCGCCGCCTTCGGCTCGGCGGCGAACGGCGCGGTGACGAACCCCGGTCTCACGCGGGACTGACCGGCTGACTACGCGACCCAGCGGACCGTCGGTCCCGCCCCGTCCGGCGCCCGGCGGAAGGAGAGGTCGGTCGGGAACGCCGTCGCGAACACCAGACGTCCGTCGAGGCCGTCGAACGTTCCGACCCGGTCTTCGTCGCGGAGCGTTCCGCGAACCCGCTCCATCGCCGTCCGGTCCGGGGCCGACGTCTCGTCGCGCAGGTCGACGAGCGTCCACGCGTCAGCCGAGACGGTCGCCGGGTCGTCGCCGCGGTTCCGGTACTCGACGTCGGCCTCGACCCACGTCTCGCCGTCCGGCGGTTCGAGCGGCGCGTCGTCGCGGTACTCGTCGCGCAGGTCCCGCGCCGGAATCTCGTCGGTCCGGTCGAACCTGGCGACCCGGGCCTCCAGGCGCGTGTCTGGCGACGGGACCGTCGTCCACTCGCCCAGGTCGGCCCGCACCTCCGAGGGGACCGGCGTCGCAGTCGGTGTCGGCGAGGAGGTCGGTGTCGGCGTCGACGACGGCGTGGGGGTCGGGGTGGGCGTCTCCGTCGGCGTCGCGGTCGCGTCTGACGTGTCGGTGCCGACGACCTGGACGTCTCCGGGCGTCGGCGTCGCCGTGTCCGGCGGCGTGGTGTCGTCGCCCGTCGACGAGCCACACCCGGCGAGGAGCGCAACGCCCGCGGCGAGAAAGGGCCGCCTGTTCACGACACTACTTTTCGGCGCGTCAGCATACCTGTTGCGGACCGGGTGCGGCGACGCGTGCTGCTGTATGGGACCGCCGTGATTCGAACACGGGTCCAACGCACCCCATGCGCAGAGGATACCACTACCCCACGGTCCCTCTGGCGTCAACTTGCCCGTTCGGCTCTTAACGGCTTCGTCTTCGCCGCCGGTCAGACCAGCACCCGGTCGAGGTCGACGACCTCGCCCCGGTCCGCGCCGGGGTCGCCGACGAGCGTTCCGAGACAGACGGCGGCGCCGTCGGGCGTGTAGACGGCCACCTGGTCGCCCTGCTCCGGGTCGCCGTCGACGCCGAGGACGCCCGGCGCGTAGACGGGCGCGCCCTCGGCCACCTCGCGGGCGGCGGACGGCGCGACCGTGAGTGCTGGCAGGCCGTCGAGCAGCCGCTCGGCGGGCGCGACGGCCTCGCGGAGCGGTCCGGAGTCGCCCTCGCGGGCGAACGCGAGCGCGTCGGCGAACTCGTGGAGGTTCACGAGGTCGGCGTCGTCGAACGGACCCGTGCCGGTCCGGCGGAGGTGCCCCATGTGTGCGCCGACCCCGAGCGCCAGGCCGAGGTCGTGACACAGCTTCCGGACGTAGGTGCCGGACTCACACGACAGCCGGAGCAGGGCGCGGCGCTCCTCGACCTCGAGGGCGTCGAGGGCGTACACCTCGCGGACGCGGAGACGGCGCGCGACGGCGCTCCGGCGTGGCGGCTTCTGGTAGAGCCGCCCCTCGAACGCCGCGAGGGTGGCGCCGAGGTCCGCCGGCGCCGGGCCGTGGAGTTCGAGGACCGCGACGTACTCCTTCGGTGCGGTCCGGAACCGCTCGACGAGGCGGGTGGCGTCGCCGAGCATCGTCGGGAGCGACCCCGTCACCTTCGGGTCGAGCGTGCCGGCGTGGGCGGCGTCGTCGACCCCTGGCCCGCCGTCGAGCGCCGTCAGCGCGTCGGAAACCATCTCGCGAACCCACGCGGCGACCTGGTGGGCGGAGGGGCCGGGGGGTTTGTCGAGGTTGACCACCCCGAACCGCAGGAGCGTGGCGGGCGGGCGCTCGTCCGGCGGGCCTCGTGCTCGCACGCTGACGCTACTCCGCGTCGGCGCGCTGGAACTCGTAGCGGACGCCCTCGACGGGCATCGCGCCCTCGTCACCCCCGTCGGTGTACGACTCGACGGCGGTGCGGACGACGGCCGTCGCCGCGTCTGGCCCCCACCGAGCCGTGTTGAGGACGAGGTCGTAGATCGAGAGGTCGTCGATGTCGATGTCGTAGTAGGTCCGGTAGCGCCGGGCCTCGCTCTCGGCGCGGCGGCGGGTCTCCTCGCGGACGGCGGCGGCGGACTTCTCCTCCCGCCCGGCGATGCGCTCGACCCGGACGGCGAGCGGCGCGGTCAGCCACACCCGGATGTCGGCGGCGTCGCCGGCGAGCCAGCCGGCGAGCCGCGACTCGAGCACCAGGTCGTCGCGGCGCCGCGCGAGGTCGTACTGCCGCCGGTCGAGGTCGTAGTCGATCGCGGGCTCCGTCTCCGCGAGTTCGTTCAGCTCGACGGGCGAGAGGCCACGCTCGTCTGCCACGGCCCGGAAGATGTCGCCGCCGCTGACGTGTTCGGAGCCCAGCGCCTCGGCGAGCGCCGCCGCGAGCGTCGACTTCCCGCCGCCGGCGGGGCCCGAGACGGTTATCAACATACCACCGGTCGGCGCCGCCCGGGCAAAGAAGTTGCTATCGACGCGGGGCTACGACGGACTCGGGCTGATGTCGATGTTCAGCCCCTTGCGGATGATCTGCGTGAACCCCATCGAGCAGACGAAGTACCAGAGGATCCACACCTGGACCGGCCCGAGCGCGGCGTCCCGCCACTCGAGCGGACCACGGAGCGGGATCGTGATCGCTCCCGGGTCGATATGCTGGGTCCCGCCGCCGATGCCGAGTGCCCAGTACATCCACAGGAAGACGGGAATGGTGAAGAACATGATCCAGACCATCGGGCGGAACTGCTCTTTGAACATCCCGAGCTGGTCGCCCATCATCTCCATCTGTTCGTCCTGGAGCCGGTCCAGCGCCTCCTGGTCGTCGCGCTCTTTGGCCTTCTCCCGGCGCTCCTGGAGGTCCTTCATCTGCGCCTGGTACTGCCCCATCTTCTCCGTGTTCATCAGGTTCGCCTGGAGCAGCGTCGAGTACAGCCCCGTGCCCATCGCAAGCACCATCACGACGGCGTAGAACGGGAGCGCCTGTTCGAGCGGGCCGAGCGCGACGTTCATTATCCCGCCGATGAGGTCGCGGAGCGGCTGCCACGCGTAGGCGACGAAGAAGGCTATCGTCACCCCGGCGACGCCCTTGTCGTACACCGACCACGTCGTCTCCTCGACGTCGTCGCCGTCCTCGACGGCGTCGGCGCCGTCTCCCCCGGCATCGTCCTGTCCGACCGCGGCGCGGGTCGCCTCCGGGTCGGCGAGTTCGAACCCGTCGTCGCCGTCGACGAGCACGCCCTGCTCGATCAGTCGGCCCCAGTGTCCGCTGGAGACGTCGTCGCGGACGTCCGCCCAGCGCACCGTGCCGTCCTCGGCGCGAGAGAGCACCGTCTCGACGGCGTCGCGCATCTCGGTGTCGTCCCCGACGAGGTCGCGAACTGTCCGTTCGGTCCGAGCCATCGAGACGGCGTAGGATATCGTAGAATAAGAAGGGTCCGCTCTCGGCGTTCTACGACTCGACCGTCTCGCGCAGCGCCGCGAACACCTCGTCGGGCGTGCCGTCGCCGTCCACCTCGACCAGCGTGCCGGTCTCGCGGTAGTGGTCGACGACCGGCGCGGTGTTCTCCTCGTACACCCGGAGGCGCTCGCGCACGGTGTCCTCGGTGTCGTCGTCCCGCTGGGTCAACTCGGCGCCGCAGTCGTCGCAGCTGCCGGCCTCCGCGGGCGGTGCGAACTCGACGTGGTAGGTCGCGTCACACTCCGGGCAGATCCGTCGTCCCGTCAGCCGGCGGACGAGTTCGTCCTCGGGCACCGAGAGAAAGGCGACGGTGTCGAGGTCGACCATGTCGGCGAGGAACTCCGTCTGGTCGAGGTTCCGGGGGTAGCCGTCGAGTACGAACCCGTCGGCGTCGGCGAGCGCCTCGACGACGATCTCGTTCACCACGGGGTCGGGGACGAGTTCGCCCGCCTCCATGTACTCGCGCGGCGTCCCGTGGTCGGTCTCCACGTCCCTGTTCGCGCGGAGCGCGTCGCCCGTCGTGACGTGGTCGACGTCGTACTCCTCGGCGAGTCGCGTGCTCTGCGTGCCCTTTCCCGCGCCGGGGGGACCGAGCAGGAGGATCTGTGGCTGGTTCACGGCAGTCAGACCAGCCGCGCGTATTTGAATCTCCCGACGGGTCGACGCCCGCCGTCGCCTCGCTCGCGGGACTCCCGGCCCTGTTAACCGTCCGCGCGCCCGACCGGAGCGCGTGACCCGATTCGACGCGACCGACCCCGGCGAGCGCCGGAAGCTCGTCGCCGACGCGGTCCGCGCACACCGGGAGCGTGGGAGCGAGTTCCTGACCGTCGAGGCCGCGTGGGGAGACGACGAGGAGACGCTCGCCGACCTCGGTGCCGACGACGGCGGCGACGCGACAGCGCCCGACCCGTGGATCCAGTTCGGCGACCGCACGTTCAACCTCGACGTGACCGGGGCGGAGCTGACCCGGCTCGACGCCCTCCTGGACGACTACCCGGAGTTCCGGGTCGAGGCGCGCGACTCGCCGGCGGAGGCCGAGGGGACGAACGTCCGGATCACGGCCAAGTCCGACGCCGGCCGGCTGGCGGCGTTCGTCGACGACGCCTTCCTCCGGGTGTACGAGGCGCCCGCAGACTACCGGCTCTGGGCCGCGAGCGTGTAGGCGGAGGCGACGGCGAGGCAGACGGGCGGAGCCGTTTACCGCCGACGCGCCCTCCCCCGACCGTGACGACAGCACCAGAGGGTCCCTCCGCGCCGCGGCCCGAGGAGGGCGAGTCCGCCGTCCTCGACGGCGACGGCGTCCGTCTCCACGCCGTCCGCGCCGGGCCGCCGGACGGACCGCTCGCGCTCCTGCTCCACGGCTTCCCCGAGTTCTGGTACTGCTGGCACGAGCAGATACAGCCGCTCGCCGCGGCCGGCTACCGCGTCGTCGTCCCGGACCAGCGTGGGTACAACGCCAGCGAGACGCCGGCTGGCGTCGACGCGTACCGGATCGACGCGCTGGCGCGGGACGTCACGGCGCTGATAGACGCCCACGGCCGCGAGTCGGCCCACGTCGTCGGCCACGACTGGGGCGCCGCGGTCGGCTGGTGGACCGCGCTCCACCACCCCGAGCGCGTGCGGACCCTGACGGCGGTGAACGTCCCCCACCCGTCGGTGATGACCGAGGAACTCCGCCGGTCGTGGCGCCAGCGGCTCCGGTCGTGGTACGTCCTGGCGTTCCAGGTGCCGGCGCTGCCCGAGCGGGTCGCTCGCGCCGGCGACTGGCGGCTCCTCACCCGGTCGATGCGCCGGTCGAGCCTCCACGGGACGTTCGACGAGGCCGACTTCGAGCGCTACCGCGCGGCGTGGAGCAGGCCCGGCGCGTTCGGCGCGATGCTGAACTGGTACCGCGCGGTCGTCCGGGAGCGGCCGACGCCGGCCCGGGAGACGGTCGAGCCGCCGACGCTCGTCGTCTGGGGCGCTCGTGACGGGTTCCTCGCGCGGTCGATGGCCCCGCGCTCGGTCGGGCGGTGCCGCGACGGGCGGCTGGAGACGATCGCGGACGCGACCCACTGGGTCCACCACGAGCGTCCCGAGCGGCTCTGTCGCCTGCTCCGCGGGCAGTTCGCGTAGCCGCGAGTCGAACGGTTCAAGCCGGACGCCCCCGGCGCTCTGCCGTGGCCTCGCGGCTCGCCCGGCTCCTCATCGGCGTCCTCGGGGCGGACGCGGCGGTGCTCGCCGACCGTCCGTTCCGCGTCGTCCTCGTCGCCTCGCTGATATCGCCGCTGGGCACTGCCGTCGTCTCGCCGGTGCTCGCGGGTCTCACCGGCCCGTTCGGCGTGACGGAGGCGCGCGCCGGCCTCCTCCTCGCCGGCTTCACCGCGCCGTCGATCCTGCTCATCCCCGTCGTCGGCGCCCTGTCGGACCGGGTCGGCCGCCGGCCGGTGCTCGCGGGCGGCCTCGCGCTGTTCGGCCTGTCGGGGAGCGCCGTCGCCCTGACGGGCGAGTTCCGGGCCGCGCTGGCGCTCCGGGCGCTCCAGGGCGTCGGCTACTGCGGGGTCGCGCCGGTGCTCATCACGAGCGTCGGCGACATGTACGCCGGCGAGCGCGAGGCGACCGCGCAGGGCGTCCGCTTCACCGTCGTCGGCGTCGCCCTGACGCTCGCGCCGCTGGCCGCGGGGCTGCTCGTCGCCGTGGCGTGGCAGGCGCCGTTTCTCGTCTACCTGCTGTCGCTCCCGGCGGCGCTCGCGGTCGTCCTGTTCCTCGGCGAGCCGCGCGAGCGTCGGTCGGCGGCGTCGCTGGCCGAGACGGAGTCGCTCGCGGCGCTCGCACGGCGCCCCCGGGTGCTGGCGACGCTCGCCGGCCTGACGGCGCCGCGGCTGGTGTGGTTCGCCTTCCTCACATACGCCTCGGTGGTCGTCACCCGGCTGCTCGACGGGTCGCCCGCGGCGTCCGGCGCGGTGGTGGCCGCGGCGAGCCTCGGCGCCGCCGTCGCCGCGACACAGGTCGGTCGCCTCACCGGGGGCCACGGTCGGGCGCGGCTACTCGTCGCCGCGATCGTCGGGTCGGGCGCGGGCCTCGTCGGCGTCGGCGTCGCCCCTTCGGTTGCCGTCGCCGTCGGCGCCGCCGTCCTCACCGGGGCGGGGTTCGGGGTCAGTCTCTCGCTCTACCGCTCGGAGATGACGCGGCTGGCCCCCGCCGCGCGGCGCGGCGGGCTGGTGAGCGTCGGCGAGTCGGTCGGTCGGGTGGGGTCGACGGTCGGGCCGGTGCTGGCGGGAGCGTTCGTCGGACTGGGGCAGCCGGTCCTGGGGGACCGCGGCGCGGTGCGTGGTGCGCTGGCCGCGATGGCGCTGGTGGCCGTCGCGCTCGGGGCCACGAGTGTCCTCGTCGCCGGGCGGTTCGCCGCGCCTCCCGGGTCGCCCGCGGCGGGTGACTGACAGCCGGCGTGGCGCGACTACTGCCGGTCGCGGCGCATCGCGATCTCGAACCACGGGCAGAGCCGGAGCTGCCGGTAGTAGCGCGGGTTGTCGCCGAGGTGGTCGTAGTCGGCCCAGAGGAGGCCGCCGATCTCCGACTCGTCGGGGTCGAGGCTCGTGTCGTCGAGCGTCGTCTGTAACACCGCACAGACCTCCCACTCCAGTCCGGCGTTCTCGTAGTGGCGCTTGTACTCGAAGCGGTCGGTCACCCGGAGGTCGCCGTACTGGTCCGGGGTGACGCCGAGCTCCTCCTCCAGTCGCGCGCGGCAGGCGTCGACCTGGGACTGCCCCTCGACGGGGTGAGAGGCGACGGTGCCGTCCCAGTGGGTGTCCCAGAGGCGCTTGTCCGGCGCGCGCTGTGCGAGGAGGACGCGACCGTCGTCGTCGAAGACCAGACAGGTAAACGCGCGGTGGCGCATCCCCGCGCCGGTGTGGGCGTCGAGGCGGTTCGCCGTGCCCCGTGGCTCGTCGTGTTCGTCGACGAGGACGACCGACTGACGGGTGTTCTCGTGGGATTCGGGGTCGTCCGGACTCACGCTACGTCGGTCGGAGAGACACGACAAGGACTCTTCGGTTCGAGCGGCGAGCGTGCCGAACAGGAGGATTCTTACCCGTCGAGCCGCCCCACTCAGCGTATGTCGCCCGCCTACCTGGCGCTGGAGGACGGTCGCGTCGTCGAGGCGCGGACCCGCGTCCCCGGCCGCACGAGGGGGGAACTGGTGTTCACGACCGCGTACACGGGCTACGAGGAGAGCCTGACCGACCCCTCCTACGAGGAGCAGGTCCTGACGTTCTCGTACCCGCTCATCGGCAACTACGGCGTCCGAGCGGAGCGGTTCGAGTCCGACCGGATCCACCCCCGTGCCGCCGTCGCCCACGAGTTCACGGAGGAGATAGTCGAGTGGCTCGCGGGCGAGGGCGTCCCCGCCGTCGACCACCTCGACACGCGCGACCTGGTCACGTCCATCCGCGAGGGGGGCGCGATGCGGTGTGGCGTCGCCGCCGGCGAGGACGCGACGCCGGACGACGCCCGTGCCGAACTCGAGGCCTGCGTCCCGATGTCGGCCCACGGTGACATCGGCGAGCGGGTGAGTGTCGCCGAGACCGAGACGTTCGAACCGGAGGGCGAGTCGGTTGCCGACGTCGCCCTCGTCGACTGCGGTGCGAAGGGGTCGATCCGGTCGTCGCTGCTCGACCGGAACGCCACCGTCCACCTCCTGCCCCACGACGTCGACGAGGCGACGGTGGAGTCGCTCGACCCCGACGTGCTGTTCGTCTCGAACGGCCCCGGCGACCCGGAGACGTTCGTGAACGCCGAGTCGCTGGTCGACTCGTACGTCGGCGAACGCCCGGTCGCCGGCATCTGTCTCGGCCAGCAGGTGGTCGCGAACGCGCTCGGCGGGTCCACCTCGAAGATGGAGTTCGGCCACCGCGGGGTGAACCAGCCGGTTCGCGACCTCGACTCCGGCCGCGTCGTGATGACGACACAGAACCACGGCTACACCGTCGACGACCCCGGCGACCTCGACGTGACACAGCGAAACGTCAACGACGGCACCGCCGAGGGGCTGGCGTCGGCGGACCTCGACGTGCTCACGCGCCAGTACCACCCGGAGGCGAACCCCGGCCCGCACGACTCCCTCGACTTCTTCGACGACGTGCTGGCGCTGGCGCGCGGCGAGAGCCCCCTATAGCTCCCGGAGCCGGTCGTCCCAGCCGCGGTACGCGAGGAGGTACGCGACCGGGGTCGTCAGGGCGAGCGCGGCGCCGAGAATCCGGAGGTGCGTGACCGGGTCGGGCGGCGCGAGGGCCGCGCCGACTATCGTGGCGACGACGCCCGCGCCCGCGAGCGTCGTCAGAAACAGCGCGTGGCGAGGGTCCACAGCCGTGCCGTCGACCGGCGGCGGCCTGAATCCACCGGACGGGGGTCAGCATCTTTTTCCGAACTCCCGTCGGAGCCCCGCTATGGTCACGGTGCGGGCGCCGGCCACCAGCGCCAACCTCGGCAGCGGCTTCGACGTGTTCGGGGTAGCGCTCTCGCGCCCCGCCGACGTCCTCCGCGTCCAGCGCGCCGAGCGCACCACGATCGAGGTGACCGGCGTCGGGAGCGAGTATATCCCGGAGGACCCGGCCAAAAACACCGTCGGCGCCGTCGCGGAGGCGCTCGACGCCCCCGCGCACATCCAGATCGACAAGGGGGTCCGGCCCTCCTCGGGGCTCGGCTCCTCTGCGGCCAGCGCCGCCGGCGCCGCCCTCGCCCTCGCACGGCTGTACGACCGCGACCGGACCCGCCGCGACCTGATCCCGGTCGCCGCCGAGGGCGAGGCCGTCGTGTCGGGCGAGCCACACGCAGACAACGTCACGCCGGCGCTGCTCGGCGGGTTCACCGTCGCGAGCGACCGGGTGACGGACGTCGACGCCACCGTCCCTCTGGTCGCGTGCCTGCCCGAGATCGCGGTCTCGACGCGCGACGCCCGCCGGGTCGTCCCCGGGGAGGCGTCGATGGACGACCTCGTCCACACCGTCGGCCGGGCCGCCACGCTCGCCGTCGGGATGTGCCGGTCGGACCCGGCGCTCGTCGGCGCCGGGATGGAGGAGCGGGTGGTCACCCCCCGCCGTGCGCGGCTGATCACCGGCTACGACGGCGTCCGCGAGGCGGCTCTCGGCGCCGGCGCGACGGGCGTCACCGTCAGCGGCGCCGGACCGGCGGTGGTCGCGGCCTGCCCCGACCCGTGTCGACGAGGCGTCGCCGGGGCGATGGTGGACGCGTTCGCCGACGCCGGCGTCGAGGCCCGGGCCTACCAGACCCGGATCGGCCGCGGCGCGACAGTCTACGGGGACTGATCGAGCGCCCGCTCGGCGAACCGGTCACGAACCGGCGGCGGGGGGACCTGACACTCGTCGGTCCAGCCGAACAGCCGGGAGCGCGTCCGCGCCACGAGGTCGTAGAACGGGTCCCGGAGCGGCCCCGGCACGGCGAGCAGGGGGCCGAGCAGCGACCACGGGAGCCCGAGGCGCCGACAGACCCTGAGCGCCGCCGTCGACCGGGTGTACGCGACGCCGTCCGCGACGAGGACGACCGAGTCGAGGTCGTCGGTCGGCAGGCCGTGCCGGCGCAGGAGCTCCCGTCCGACGGGGGACCCGAGCGGCGCGAGGCGGTAGACGCCCGCGTCGTCGTCCCGCGCCACCGTCCTGACGGCGGCGTTACAGAGGTTACAGGCGCCGTCGAACAGGATCACCGGCGCGTCGAGGCCGTCGACGACGGCGGCGACGGAGCGCTCGTCGTCCGGTGTCGCGTCACCCGTCACTGTACGCTGCCCGGGACGCGGCGCTCTTAACCGAGTCGGTGGTCCGAGTGGACGGCGGGCGCCTGAAGACACTTGTCCGGCGCGGACCACCCCCCGCGGCGTGAGCGGACGCACGCGAGCCGGCGCGCTACTGGTCGCCGCGGTCGTCCTCGCCGGGTGTGCCGGCGGGACCGGTGGGTCGGGCGGCACGGACCCGGCGCCGACGTCCCCGGCCCAGCCGGCTGGGAGCGTGACGTACGACGTCCGTGCGGGGTCGTTCCCCGACGGGGTGGCGTCGGCGACGGTTCGCCTCCGGGTCGTCCTCGTCGAGGACACCGACGACCTCGGGCCGTGCTACCCCGGTGTCTTCCGGGGGCCGTACGAGCCGACAGTCACGCCGATTCCGCCGCCGTCCGGCGAGTGTCACCGGACCGAGACGGTGACACTCGCCCTGACGCCGGGCGCGGAGCGGACGGTCGGCCCGTTCGACGCGCCGGCGGGGACCGCGGGGTACGCACTCGTCCTCGCGAACGCGACGGTGCGGGCCGAGAACGGTTCGGCTGTCGGGCGTCCGCGGGACGACGGTAGACCTCGCCGAGACGGCGACACGGCCAGACGGCGAGCGCCAGCGCGTCGAACTCCGGATCGAGGCGTACGACGACCGGTCGTACGACGACTGGCTGTTCGGGCGGGCGAGCGAGGGCTGACTGGCCAGGCG
The DNA here is from genome assembly GCA_028274865.1 of Haloferacaceae archaeon. Lineage (GTDB taxonomy): Archaea > Halobacteriota > Halobacteria > Halobacteriales > Haloferacaceae > A07HB70. Next base: position 38,506 of record JAQCMY010000261.1, read on the forward strand.
CCCGCGAGCACAACCGCTATCCGGGGGGCCGCGCAGAGGCGACCATGGCCACCGTCGACGGTGCGCTCTCGCGCCTGCGCGACCGGGCCGACCTGCCCGCACGCGAGTCGCTCCCGCGGTGGGTCGCGCCGCTCCCCCGCGCTGTCGAGGATGTCGGCCTCGCCCTCGCGCCGCTGGTCGTCCTGACGAACCTCGTGGGCACCGCCTTCGGCTTCTGGTACTACCGCTTCCAGTTCGCCGGCACGGAGGTCGCCGCGTGGCCGCTCCTGCCCGACAGCCCCGCCGCGACGCTGTTCGCGGCGCTCGCGTTCGGCCTCTGGTATCTCGACCGGCCGAGCGA
>JAQCMY010000268.1 GCA_028274865.1 Haloferacaceae archaeon
AGAACGGCCAGCGGGCCTGCAACCGAGACGACGAACAGCAGCGGTAACGTGTACCAGTAGCCCAGTCGGCGGTAGGGCAGCCCGGCGACACCGTAGACGGCGAGCGTCGCGGCGTAGAGCCCCGCGAGGACGGCCAGGCTGTCGACGACGGTCACCGCGAGGACCAGCGCGCCCACCACGCCGACCTTCGTCCACGGGCTGACGCGGTGGAGCGGGCCCTCACGGTGCTCTGCGTACGCGGTGATCAGCCGCGGGTCGGGGACGTGGTTCGACAGGGTCGTCACGGCTATCGGGCCGCGCGCTCGGCGTCGTCGAGTCCGCGGTAGCGGCTCGCGTAGGCGTACAGGCCGATCCCGAGGACAGCCAGCAGGACGACGACGCCGGCGAACTCGAGCATCAGCCCACCCTTGCGGATCGGGCCGGCGACGACGATTCCGCGCCCGAGGTCGACGAGCGCGCCACCGTCCGCTCGCGCGCCGCGCTGGAGCGCCTGCGCGGACCGTTTGGCCCACGGGAGCGCGCCGCCGGTCGAGGTGAACCCCCAGAACCCGGCGGCGAGACAGCCCGCGAACAGGCCGGCGAGGCCGCCGTACCCCTTCGGGCGGTCCATCAAGCGGTCACCCCGGTGGACTCCTCGCCCGTGGTGCGGCCCGCGAGGCCGACGAGGTCGGGCCGGACCGAGGCGAGAAACTGGACGACGAAGCCGGTGAGAACGCCCTCGACGACAGCGACGCCGAGGTTGAGTCCGACCAGTCCGGCGACGGCGATCGTCAGGTCACCACGCGGCAGGGCGCTGCCGTTCACGCCGCTGACCACGATGATCGCGCCCATCAGGATCGCCCCGGCCGAGAGGCCGAGGGTCGCGGCGCCCGCGCCCGCGGGGAAGACGTCCCAGTCGGTCCGCAGTAGCGTCCGGAACGCGTAGTAGGCGACGATCGCCTCGCTCGCGTTGACCAGGGTGTTCGCGCCGAGCAGGCCAACCGCGCCGTGGCCGAGCGCCGCCGAGAAGACGTTGACCACGAGGGCGATGAGCGCGCCGAGCAGCGGCCCGGCGAGGATCCCGACGAGCCCGGTGAGGTTCATGTGGATCCCGCCCCAGACGGGGATGTTCAGCTGGAAGACTGCGAAACTCGCAGCCGCGCCGATGCCGGCGAGTGCGATCTGGTGGGTCTTGATCCCGCCCTTACGGATGCGGTAGACGACGACGCCGACGAGTGCGGCGCCGAGGGTCGTCCACAGTGCAACCGCCCACAGCGGGAACGAGCCGTCACCGAGGTGGATGTGCGCCATGTAGTTGTTAATAATACATCAAGTTATAATAAGCTTTGGCTATCTCGACGAGCGAATTGTTAACTCGGGGGCGTAGACGGGGCACGACGGACGCGCCGAGGATTCGAACTCGCGTCGGGGGCCGCGGCGGCGGGCGCCCGGCGCCACGGCGTGCCCCGACGGCGGCAGCCGTCCCGCTCCGCACGGTGCTGTCGAGCGTGGCGGCGCTCGTTCCGGCTGCGGCCCGGTGGTGCGCCTGCTCCACCGGGTCCGGCGAGACGGCGCGCCTCACGTTGCTCCGAATTATTAAGTACTAGCCCGGATCACAGGCCGGTACCATGGGTAACAAGAACAAGACTATCTCCTTTCGCGTCTCCGAGGACGCGTTCGAGGAGCTTCGCGACACCGCCGAGGAGCGGGACCTCTCGCTCTCTGCGGTGTTCCGGGACTACGTCGACACGTTCGTTGCCCACGAGGGGGCGGTGCGGGTCGTGCCCGAACACGAACTCGAGGCCCGCGACGAGGACTCGTCGTCGTTTCCGCCGACCGTCGAGGTGCCAAAGCGGTTCATCCGCGAGCACGAGCGGCTCGAACTCGAGGCCGACCACCTGCGCGAACAGCTCGACGAGTACAAGCGCTACGTCAACCACCTGCGCGAGCGGGTCGAGGACGACGACGAGGTGATCCACCTCGACGACCTCGACCCGGACGTCGGGGGCGAAGAGCCGTCGTTCGTGAGCGACCGCGACCCCGACGCCAGCGGCGACGAGCCCTCGTTCCGGATCGGTTAGCCGACGAGGTCGTTCCGGACCGACCGGGCCTCCCGCGCCGCATCCTCGTGGCCGTCGACGTCGGCCAGCCGTTCGACCGCCTCCAGTGTCCGGATGGCATCGTCGAGGAACGACCGGACGTCGCCAGGATAGGCGTACAGTAGATAGTCGTCGCCCATCACGTCGACGATGGCGTCCGGCGAGAACCCCTGTGCCCGCAGGTCGAGCAGGTACGCGACGAACTGCCGCTCCGGGTAGCCGGTGTAGACGGCCTCCTCGCGACAGTCGAGAAAGTCCTCGGCGAAGTCGAGCAGCCGCTCGCGGGTCGCGTCGTCCACCGTCGACAGCCCGTCGCCCGCGTAGAGGAGTTCGAGTGTCGCGCCGGCGAACGCGCTTCGCGGGAGCGACGCGTCCAGTTGGGACGCGA
>JAQCMY010000275.1 GCA_028274865.1 Haloferacaceae archaeon
CCGCGGTCACCGTCTGGTCCGGCGACGGCGTCCAGCTCAGGCCGCCGTCGTAGCGGAACGCGCGGCTGTCGCGCCGGGGGTCGACGACGGTCAGCGAGAGCCAGCCGTTGTCCAGCAGTTCGGCGACCCCCTCGTGTTCGGCCAGTACCTCGGTCACGCGCTCGACGGGCGCGTGGACGACCGTCGAGAGCCGGAGCGGCTGGTGGTACGGCTCGCCGCTCGCGCTCGCGACAGACTGGCGGGGCAGGCCGGTCATGAGGTCGCCGCCGTTGCCCCGGTAGACGCCGACGTTCCCGACGGGGTTGTGCGTCACCTTCGACCCGCTCCCGTACGCCGCGTTGTCGACCGTCGAGAAGTAGTACTGCGCGCTGATCCACTGTGTGACGACCATCGGCCCGGCGACGATCGCCGCGAGGGCGTCGCCGTCCGGGTCGGTCCGCCAGTCGTGCGAGTGGAGGAACGCCCGACCGTCCAGGTCGAGCCCCTCCGTGAGGCCGCGCGGCCCGACCACGAACCCGGCGTTGCCGGCCAGTCCCCACTCCGGGCGCGTCTCGGCCCAGTCGGCGGCGCGGCGCTCCGTCTCGCGCACGCCCGCCGCGGCGTCGGCGCCCATGTCGTCGGCGCGCTCGGCTGCCGCGCCGGCGCGAGCGGCCGCCAGGTCGGCGCGGAGACGCTCGAGGTCCGTCGCGTGGCTCTCGGGGACGTCGTCGGCGTACAGCTCGACCTCGTCGGTCGTCGTGTTGTGCTCGCCGGCGACGAAGACGGTGTCTGCCGGAACGTCGACCCCGCGGTCCCGGAGGTCGGCCCTGACCGCCTCGTCGTTGCAGACCGCGGCGAGGACGCGCGCGCTCGGCCCGCCGGGGTTCCCGGCGCAGGCGCCACAGTCGAGGCTCGCGTCGAACGGGTTGTTCGCCGTCTGGCTGGCGTGACCGACGAAGGCGACGACGCGGGCGAACCGCTCCCACCCCGTGAGTTCGAACGCCGTCGCGGCGTACTCGACGCGCTCCTCGTGGGTCAGCCCCGCCGGGAGGTCGCCGGAAGCCGCCGGGTCGCCGTCGAGCGCCGGCGCACAGAACTCGTGGCTGTCCGGCACCAGCCGGTCGACGGCGCCGAGGACGTCGTCGACCCGCTCCGGGAAGAGCGTCCGCGCGGCGAGGGCGGCCCCGTACCCGGCGCCGGCGCCCTCGACGAAGCTGAACGCGGTCGCGGCGTTCGACCGCAGCCGTGTGACCGCGGTCTTCCCGGCGTCGAGCGCCGCGTGCCACCGGTCGTACTCGTCGCGCCCGTCCGACCCGGTCGGCTCCTCGACGACACGGTGCCGTGCGTCGAGGATCGGCGGGCAGGCGTCGACCGTCGTCTCCGAGCCGTAGCCGGCGTAGCGCATCGGAATCCCGAAGAACCCGGCGTAGCCGTCGGTCTCGTAGTCGCCGGCGGCCTCGACGTGCCGGCGGACGATCTCGGACCGCGTGTCGATACAGAAGACCAGCTGTGCGGCCGGTCGGTCGCCGTCCGCCGCGCCGGCGAGTGACTCGCTCGCCTCCGTCAGCGCGTCGACCAGCTCCCCGCGGTAGGTCTCCTCCCACGCGCGCAGCCACGCCTCGCGGAGCGGGACCGTCCCGCGGTCGCCCCGCCGAGGCGGCTCCGCCGACCCGCCGCCGCCCGCCTCGTCCGGAACGAGCGGCGCGTCGAACAGGTCGACGAGCGTCAGGCGCACCGCGAGGTAGCCAGATAGGGTGATCGGGTACGCCGACTGCCAGGCGCCGCCGTCCGCGGCCCGGCGCTTGAGCAGTCCCGTCCAGCCGGGGAGCGCCGCCAGGTGTGCCTCGAGGACCGCCGTCCACCGGTCGACGGGGCAGTCGGCGAGACGCCCCCGGACCGCGTCGACGGGGTCGTCGGGGAGGTCGGCGACCGCACCGCGGTCCGGAATCTCGCCGTCGTACCGTGCCACGGTCCGGAACGCCCCGTAGAACCCCCGGTCGCGGTTCGGCATGGGCCACTTCGCTCGCCCCTCGTCGAGGAAGGCCGCCAGCCACTTCGACAGGACCGCGTCGACACGCGCCGTGCCCGCCGCCGTCGTCACGTCGGAGGCTGCCGTCATCCGGGCGAGCGTCGCCTCGGGGTCGGCCTCGTACCCGCTGGCAGCCAGTTCGGTGCGTAGCGTCTCGGGGTCGATCCGGCCGGACTCCCACGCGCGGCGAAAGACCGCCGGGCTCGGGTAGCCGTCGCCGCCGAGGAGGCGTCCGGCGTCCGCGGCGGCCTCGTGGAACGGCTGGTCCTCGAACCCGGCGAGCGGGTTCGCCGTCACGAACGAGTGGAGCGGCCACGCGGCGCCGACGGACTCGGCTGCCGCAGCGATCCGCTCCTCGACGGCGGCGTCACGAGTCACCGTGTCCCTCCGTCGTCAGCCGCGTCTCCGCCGGCGGGGACGTCGTGTTCAACAGCCACACGTACAGCCGCGGGCTGCGCCTGTAGACGCCGCTCTCGGCGACGAGGTACGCGAGGACGAACGCGACGGCGACGACGCCGTGGACCGCAGTCAGGGCCTCCGGCTCCCCGACCGCCGGGAGGCCGGCGAGGAGACGCTCGACGACGCCGTAGACGCCGCCGTAGACGGCGAGCGCCGGCAGCGTCACCGCCGGGACGGCTCCGTACCGGGCCGCGTCCGGGAGTGCGGCCCGCGTGACGACGTCGCGGGCGGCGTGGAGCGTCGTCAGGACGACGAGCAGCGTCAGCAGGAGGCCGCTGTTCGGCCCCGTCCCCTTGCCGGTGAGCGCGGTGAACAGGGCCCCTCCGGCGAGTGCCGTGCCGACGGTCACGGCGACGCCGGCGGCGGTCGTCGACCGGGCCGGTGCCGACGCGGTCGGGCACTCGCGCGTGACCCGACCGCCCGAGCCGAGGAACTGATACGCCTTGTAGAAGCCGTGGAGGACGAGGTGGGTGACCGCGGCGGCGAAAAATCCCAGCCCTGCCTGTGCGATCATGAACCCCATCTGTCCGACCGTCGAGCAGCCGAGTCCGCCCTTGACGTCCGCCCGGACGGTCTTCAGGAGCTTGCCGAGTATCGCGCTCGTCGCGCCGACGAGGACGACTGCGAGCATGAACCGGGAGTCGACGGTCACGACCGGCGCGAACCGAACGAGGAGGACCCCGCCGGCGTTGACGAACCCGGCGTGCATCAGCGCCGAGGCGGGCGTCGGCGCCGTCATCGACGAGAGCAGCCACGCGTGAAACGGCACGAGCGCGGACTGGACCATCGCCGCCAGCAGCAACGCACCGGCGGCGAACAGCACCGGCGGCGAGGCGGTCACGACGGCTGTGGCGACGCCGGAGACGGTCGTCGCCCCGGTGTGCCACCACAGCGCCGCGAGGGCGACGGCGAGCAGTGCCGAACTCGCGAGGACGTACCGGCGCGCGAGCGCCGCCGCGGCCCGCGCCGCCGACCGGTCCCCGCCGTGACCGATCAGCCCGCTCATGA
>JAQCMY010000278.1 GCA_028274865.1 Haloferacaceae archaeon
GAGGACACCTGCGAGGTCGTCCGCGACGTGCTGATCGACCTCCACGGCGACCGCGAGGCGTGGGAGGCGTGGCAGGACGGCGAGTCGGTGTCGCGCGCCGAGCGCGTCCGCCTCCAGGGGTACGACCCGTGTAACGCGACGCTGGAGTCGGAGTACTACGCCGAGAAGGACGAGGACCGCTTCCAGCGCTCGAAACACCTCCAGTGGCTCTGGCGGCAGTTCGACGCTACGCCGATGGCCGACAACGTCGAGTTCGCGCTCCGGTTCCGGCAGATGCTCGGCAAGCACCTCTGCGCCGAGTGCGGGGAGAACTGCCGCTTCTTCAAGGGGATCTCCGTCACCTACGGCCACAACATCGAGGTCGGCGACAACGTCGTGATCCACGACGACGTCCACCTCGACGACCGCGGGAAGCTGACGATCGGCGACCGCGCCTCCATCTCCGACGGGGTCCACCTCTACAGCCACGACCACGACATCGTCGACCAGACCGAGGTGCGGAACTTCCACACAATCGTCGAGGACGACGCGCGCGTCACATACGACGCGATGGTCAGGGCGGGCTGCCGGGTCGGCGAGAACAGCGTCGTCGGCGCGCGCTCCGTGGTCCAGGGAGACGTGCCCGACCACCACGTCGTGGTCGGCTCGCCCGCGCGAAGCGTGCGCGTGAAGCCGGGCTGGGAGGAGGTCGCCGCCGAGCTGGAGGACGGCCGGCTGCCCGACAACCAGAACGACCGCGAGATCGAGTACGAGCTCCCGGACGACCTCGAGCAGTTCGACGAGTTTGGGCGGGACCTCCGGCCGCCGAACTGAGCGCCCGTCGCGCGGAAAGAGCGAGGCGCGGCTACTCCTCCGGCTCCTCGACCAGCAGCGTGTTCGACACCAGCGTGGAGATACCGCGCCGGAGGCGTTCGGTGGCGGCTTGGTCAGAGATGTCGAATGAGTCCGCGAGCTCTTGGGTCGATATCTGCCGCGGCAGCGAGTAGTACCCGCCCTCGACGGCGTCCGAGAGGGTCTCGCGCTGCGGCGGCGTCAGCCCGTACCAGGGGCCGGCGTCGGGCTTCGTGGGGTTGTAGATCCGTTCGATAGACACGTCGACGTTCTCCTCGGTGTAGTAGTCCTGAAACGCCGAGAGCGCCTCGTGCCTCGGGAACCGGAGTTCGAGCCTCCACGTGTCGGCGCCGCCGGTCGCGCCCAGCAGCACCGCGTCGAGGTCGAGGATCTTCCGCAACAGCGAGGCGTCGGACGGCTCCCAGTCGAGCGAGTAGAGCGTCTCGCCGTCGTGGGTGTTGACGAGTTTGATCTCGTTGACTGACGGGTGTTCGCCGACGGAGCGCTCGAAGGTGTCCCGGGCGTCGTTCCGGATCCGGACGAACGGGGTGGGTTTCCCGCCCAGCGGCACCATCGTTTCGAGGGCGAGCTGCGTCGGCTCTTCGATCCGGAGGATCCGCCCCAGTTCGAACGCCGCAGATGGAATCGTCAACTCGACGATAACGCTCATTAGATACAGCCCCGTTCTGTCGGAACTCCGTTAAAGACTCGGTAGGGAGGGTCTGCCGGAGAAAATTCGGCCTTGGTGTACCATGTGTTTCGCTGGTGTTATCCGTTCGGGGGACTTATCAGCAATCGTAGAAAAACGCGGCTGCGGTTGTCGTTCGTGCGGTGGTGCGTTCGATGCCCCGACGGCGACGTATCGCAGTCGAGTGTGTGTTCCACCATGACAACTGATTCCACACCCGACGACGAGGTATCGAGTACAGAGGAGTTCGAGGTCGCCCTCGGTCGGGTGATCCGTGCCGCCCTCGAAAACGACATCAACCCCCGCGGAACGTGGGAGTACCGAAGCGATAGAGCGGACGCGGACGTTGAAGTGATGATCGTCGAACTGGCGGACTGACGCCCGCGAGGCCGCGCCGCTCGGTCCCCGTTTAAGTACCTTGGTAAGCCAGCCCGAAGGTCCTCGTGATCGGAGGTTGACATCATCGTATGACGGACGCTCTCGATTCCCCCGACCCGCCGACCGATCGGCCCGAATCGGGAGACGACGTCGCTCGCCGCCTCCTCGAAGGCGTCTCCTCGCACGCCATCTTCATGCTCGACGCCGACGGGACCGTCGCCACGTGGCCCGCGCCGGCGGTGGCGCTCTACGGACACGACGCGGAGGCCGTCCTCGGTCGACACGTGCGGATGCTGTTCGCCGACGACGAGGGCGAGGCGGACTCCGACTCGCTCCCCGATGACTTATTCGCGGAGCCGAGGGAGGAGTCGGTCGAGTTCGAACACTGGCACCGGTGCGCGGACGGCTCCGTCTTCTGGGGCACGCTGACCCTGTCGCCGCTGTGGGAGAGTGAGTTTCGCGGGTACGCGGCGATCAGCCAGGACACGACGACGACCAAGGAGTACGAGCGGATGTTAGAGCGGCAGAACGACCGCCTCAAGGAGTTCACCGACATCCTCGCGCACGACCTCCGGAACCCGCTGAACGTGATCGAGGGGAACCTGGCGCTGTACAAGGAGACCGGCAAGGAAGAGCACCTCGACGCGGTCGGCGAGACGACCGACCGGATGGCGCGGCTCGTTGACGACCTGCTCCGCGTCGCGCGACAGGGAGACATCGTCACCGACCCGGAGCCGACCGACATCGGCGACGTCGTCGACGCGGCGTGGCAGGGGATAGACCTTGACGCCGACGCGACCCTCGGCTACGACACCGTCCGATCGGTCAGCAGCGACCCCGAACGGCTCCGCGAACTGTTCGAGAACCTCTTCCGGAACAGCGTGGACCACGGCGGCGACGACGTGACGGTCCGCGTCGGTCCCCTCGACACCGGCTTTTTCGTTGAGGACGACGGGCCGGGGATCCCCGACGACGACAAGGCGGAGGTCTTCGACCACGGGTTCACCACGCGCGAGGACGGTCACGGCTACGGGCTCTCCGTCGTCCGGACCATCGTCAACGCCCACGGCTGGGATATCGTCGCGGTCGACGCGGCGTCGGGCGGGGCGCGCTTCGAAGTGACCGGCATCGACCTCCTCGGCTGAGTGCGAGTCATCGGTCCGCACCGTCGCGCCTCCCGCCGTCCGGCGAGCCCGGCGTCCGCAAGGGAACGGTATGTCACCAGTTGCCAGTATCGTTATTGGGTAGTAGCGCGTACGTTCAGGCGGTGTCGTACACATGACAGGACAACGGATACTGATGATCGTCGGCGACTTCGGCGAGGACTACGAGATTATGGTGCCGTTCCAGGCGCTTCAGGCGGTCGGCCACGAGGTGCACGCCGTCTGCCCCGAAAAGGAGGGCGGCGAGACGGTCAAGACCGCTATCCACGACTTCCGCGGGGACCAGACGTACCTCGAAGAGCGCGGCCACGACTTCGAGCTCACCCACGGGTTCGACGACGTGGAGCCGAGCGACTACGACGCCTTGGTCGTCCCCGGCGGACGCGCCCCCGAGTACCTGCGCGGCTACGAGGCGGTGCTGGACGCGGTGCGGCACTTCTTCGAGGCGGACAAGCCTGTCGCGTCGATCTGTCACGGTCCGCAGAT
>JAQCMY010000281.1 GCA_028274865.1 Haloferacaceae archaeon
CCGAGGACCCACGCCGCGGCGAGGCCGGCGGCGCCGCCCATGCCGTGGACGATCATGCCGCCCGCGAAGTCGGCGAAGCCGACGCCCAGGACGGACGAGAGGAAGCCGCCGACCCACGTCATCCCGATGACGACGGGGTAGATGACCGCCGCGAGCAGGACGGTGTAGCTGACGTACGCCCGGAGCTTCGCCCGTCCGGCGACGGCCCCGCTCACGATCGTGGCGGCAGTCATCGCGAAGACGGCACCGAACAGCCAGCTGACCCACGACGCCGAGCCGCCGTTGATGTAGCTGAACGTCGACGAGGCGCCGCCGACGATGTTCGCGATCCCCTGACCGACGAGGAAGAACACGATCACGCCGACGCTCCACGTCAGCATGTTCTTCGTCAGCTGGTTCGCGACGTTCTTCGAGCGTACCTGCCCCGCCTCCAGCATGGCGAAGCCGGCGTGCATGAAGAAGATCAGGAAGGTGACGGTCAACACCCAGACGGTGTTGACACCAGAGACGACCGTCGTCGGGTCGACCTGGAGCAGCCCGGTCGTCACGCCCCGATCGCCTCCGGGGCTGAAAGTGCCCGATCGTTCATCTCTTTACCGATCCGTGCGGGATTGTGGTTTCGGAACACAGAAACATATTACGTCTTCACCCTACATAATCTTTAGCTTGACGTTCGAGCATATACGAGTTGTTCGGTAGACGTACGTCGAATACATGATGGAATAAGGTCTGTATAAGGATGTATTTCGATCGGTTCTGGACGGCAGACCGTAGCGAAACCGGACGTCCGTCGTGCGGCCTCGAAGCGTGTGCGGCCCTCGGGCGCGCCCTGTCGTGACGCGGGGACAGACCCGTAGGCCACAGGCGTCCCGACAGCCGGCCCGCACGGACGTCGGGCGATCTCGAAGCGTCTGCGGACCGGCTGGCGCCGTCGACGACCCACAAGAGCTTTCGAGGCCAGCGCCCTCGCCCGACACATGACGGGTGTCGCGACGATGCCGCCGTACCTCCGGGAGCTGCTTGCCTCGGACCTGGCGCTCGCCGCCCTGTTCGTCGTCTTCGTCCTCGAGGGCGCGATGCTCATGTACTTCATGCCGAGCGAACTCGTGGTGCCGGGCGCGCTCGCGCTCCTCGGCTCGTCCCCGGCGCGGGTGGCGGCGGTGCTCCTCGTCGCCGTCGTCGGGGCGACAGTCGGCCAGTACCTGCTGTTCCGGCTGGCGCGACGCGCGGGCCGGGACTACCTGCTCGACAGCCGGTGGTTCCGGGTGAGCGAGGACCGTCTCGCCCGCTTCGAGGACTGGTTCGACCGCTGGGGCCCGGTCGTCGTCCCGACGTCGAACGCGCTCCTGTTCACGCGCGGGATGCTCACGGTGCCAGCCGGGCTGGCCGACCTCGGCGACCGGCGGTTCGTCGCTCTGTCTGCGCTCGGCACCGCGACGTTCGAGTCCGCGCTCGCCGGCCTCTACCTCCTCGCCGACGCGACGCTGTAGTGGCTAGTTCGCGCGAATTCGCGAGGGGGGGATTATACGTCCGCGCTTCATAGCCGGCAGTATGGTCGAACTCGTCGGAACTGGTGTCGACGGCCTCGACGAGGTGCTCAACGGCGGCATCGCGCGACACTCCACCATCCTCGTCGGCGGCAACCCCGGGACTGGCAAGAGCATCCTCAGTATGCAGTATCTCTACGAGGGCGTGCGCTCGCACGACGAACACGGGATCTACCTCTCGTTCGAGGAGACGGCGGACGACATCGCCACGGCTGCCGAGTCGATCGGCTTCGACGACTGGCGGGCGCTCGTCGACCGGGGCGAGATCGTCGTCTACGACAAGCGCGACCTCCTCGACGCGAACGACTTCTCCGCGACGTTCGACAAGGTGCTGGAGTACGTGGCCGTCCCCGGCTACTCGCGGCTGGTGATGGACTCCTTTACGATGTTCTCGATGTTCTTCGACACGGAGCGCGAGCGCCGGACCTACCTCCTGCGGTTCGTCGACATCCTGAAAGAGAACGGGCTGACCACGCTGCTCGTCGCAGAGCAGGGCGCCATCTTCCCGGAGACGGAGATCGCACTGGAGAACTTCCTCACCGACGGCAACATCTACCTCGCGCAGATTCCGAACAACGCCGACGTCAACCGGTACGTCTGGGTGGCGAAGATGCGCAAACAGGACTTCGAAAACGAGGTGTTCCCGCTCGACATCGGCGACGGCGGGATCACCGTCCACGACGACGCCGCTGGCTTCTCGCTGATGGGGCCGGGGTCGTCGGACCTGACGGGTGGCGGCGGCTCGAGCGGCCCGTTCTGACTACGAGCTCGTCAGCGTCTGCCACGCGTCGTCGATCTTGTTTTTCACCTGCGTCCGGCGTTCCAGCTCCACCCCGTAGCCGCTGTCGTCGAACACCACCCGCACCTCCTCGACGTCCCGGCGGTAGACGTCGACCCGCCGGTGGTCACTCGACAGCACGCTGTCCTCGAGACGGAGCAGGCCCGCGTCCGTCAGCTCCTCGATCCGTCGATAGCAGGTCGCGATGGGGATACCGAGGCGGTCGCTCAGCTCCTGGGCCGACCGCGCCTCGTCGGTGGCACCGAGTATCTCGGCGCTGTACTTGCTCCCGAGCGTACGGACGAGTTCCGCGTCCCCCGCGTCGTTCGACTCCTGTCCGGCCGCCATATCAGAATATGATAGCGGAAGCGACAAAAAACCGCCGCACCGACGGGTTTCTCCCGGCTGTTCTCAGTTCTCGTCACCGGAGACGCGTCCTCGCCGGTGCCGACGGCCAGGTCTCGGCGCCGCCTACGTCCGGTCGACGTCGATTCGCTCGCGGACCGCCTGTAGCTCCTCGGACTCGGCCAACTCCTCGATACGTTCGCGGAAGTGCCGCTCGCAGAGGCCGACCCGGACCCCGTCGTGGCCCGCGGCGTACGCCGCCTCCCGGTCACAGTAGTGACAGTCCATACGTCCCTTCGGCGCCTCGTCCGGTTTAACGCTCCGCTCCCGGCAGACGAGACGCGACCCGGTTCCACCCCGCGCGGTCGAGGCCCGCGACGCCGAGGGTGTGGTCGTGGGCGTCACTCCCGCCGGTCGGCACGAGGTCGTGTCGCTCGACGGCGCGGCTGACGGGCGCCGTGTCGACCGGCTGCCCGTACTCGTAGAACCGCTCGACGCCGTCGAGGTCGGCACACAGCGCGAGCGCGGCCTCCGGGTCGTCGTACCGGAGCGGGTGTGCGAGCGACACCAGCCCGCAGGACTCCCGGAGCAGCGCCACCCCCGTCTCGACGTCGGTGACGTCTCGGGGCACGTAGCAGGGACAGTCGCTCCCGATGAGCTGCCGGAACGCCTCGCCGTAGTCGTGCGGGGCGGCGCTCTCGGCGACGGCGCGGGCGACGTGGGGCCGGCCCACGCCCGGTTCGAGGGAGAGGTCGAGCGTGACGCCCGTCTCTGTCTCCACCAGGTCGACCATCTCGCGGGCGCGCTCCACCCGGTCGCGCTGGACGCGCTCGAGTTCCGCCGCGAGCGCCGCCGTCGGGTCGACGCCGTAGCCGAGCAGGTCCACCCGGCGTTCGCCGGTGTCGACCCGAAGTTCGACCCCACGCACCACCCGCACCCCGTCGCGAACCTCGACCGGCGCGTCCAGCGCCGGGTGGACCCGGTCGTGGTCCGTGACCGCGACGACGGACACGCCGGCCTCACGCGCCCGGGCAGGAATCTCGGGCACCGTCAGCCGGCCGTCGGAGGCGGTTGTGTGGACGTGAAGGTCTGCGAACACGCTCGACAGTGGGTACGCCCGGTCTATACCGCTTGTGGTCAGCCGAACAGCGCGTCGACGTCCAGGCCCGTCTCGCCGACCACGTAGCCCGCCAGCCGCCCGGTGGGCCGGTAGCGGTAGACGACAGTCGGCCGGTGGGTGGGCTCCGGCTGCTCGCCGACCACCCGCGCCCAGTCGTCGTCCGGAAAGGAGGTGCAGTCGACGAACAGCACCACCTCGCCGGCACGGCCCGCCAGCTGGCCGTCGACCTTCGCGTCCGCCGTCTCGCGCAGGCCGGCGATCGGGCCGGCGACGCGCCGCGCCGCGGGCAGGGGGCGGGTCACCTCGACGAGGCGCCCGGTCCCGGTGCGGTAGTCCAGCGAGTAGCCGCCGTCGACAGCCGCCTCCGGCGCGAACCCGTGGCCGGCGTCGTCGAGGAGGCGCGCGGCGTCGAACTCGCCCATCGTCGCGGCCATCCGACCGTGGTCGACCCGCTCGGAGGTGCCGAGTTTCGCCGCCATCGTCTCGCGGCTGGCGTCGAAGATACCCCGCGCGAGGGTGGCGTCGTAGAACGTCAGCGCGTCGTCGGCGTCGGCGTCTGGAAACCCGCAGGCGTGGTCGCGGAGAAACGAGCGCGTGGAGTCGGCGCCGTCCTTCGAGCAGAGCACGGGCAGGAAGAAGTGTGCGAGCGTCGGGTACGGGGCGAGCCACGGCTCGGCCTCCAGCAGTTCGGCGAGGAACTCCCGCTCGGCCCACTCGGTCACGGCCGTCGGCGCCGCCGCGAGGCCGTGCTTGTCGGTGTGCCACAGCGACGGAGGGGTCTCTGTGTTGCCGAGCCAGTAGGCCGCCTCGTCGTTCCAGCAGATGAGCGCGGTGTCGCCGTTGTCGACCTCGAAGCGACACGCCTCGAAGCCGTCCGGCGACGCGTACCACGGCGACGTCATCCGGGCGCCGAGGTTGCCGTCGAGCGGTCCGAACACCTCGCGCCGGACCCGGTCCGCTGTCCACGTGCCGGGGGCGTACCGGAACCGGAGCGGACGCGCCACGCCCTTCGTAGCCGGCGAGCGGGCTTGGGCCTTCCGTCCGGCTGTCGGGAGACGACCGTTACATATAATATCGAGAGTGACCCACGTCAGGACATACCATGGGAATGGGCGCCTACGACGAGGACGAGCACGAACGGCGTGCCGAGAAGACCCGCGTCGAGGCCGACGCCTCCGGAGAGCGCGTCGACTTCCGCGGAGACGTCGAGTTCGACGAGGGCGACGACGCAGACGCGCTCATCGAGCAGTTCCAGCAGCTCCGGGAGAGCTAGCCGTCGAGAAGCAGGATCGCCGCTCCCGAGACGACCCCGACGGCGACGACGTGGCCGGCGACGGCCACCTGTAACACCGGCTGACCGTCGAGAAACGGCAGGAGTACGACCTGTGTCGCCGCGAACGCGACGTTGATACCGTCTGCGCGCCGGAGTCGGCCCGCGGCCTCGGCGTCGAACCGGTAGCGGAGCGACCGCCACAGCGACACCACCGCCGCCCACCACGAGGTGCCGATGCGGTAGCAGAGGTCCCACAGCACCAGCAGGGTGAGGTAGACGACGACGACGGGCGGGTCGGTGCCGAACAGGTCGCCGAACAGCCGCGGGTCGAAGACGAAGACGTGGGTGACGAG
>JAQCMY010000283.1 GCA_028274865.1 Haloferacaceae archaeon
GGTGCTCGGGCTCCTCGGCGCGTGGGTCGTCCTGGGCTAGCCGTCGACCGGAGCCGCGTCCTCGGGGCCGGCGAGCGGGAGGGTTTTGCGTGCCGACACACAGTCGACGGTGTGGACACCCCGTTCGATGTGCTCGGCGTCGACGCGGACGCGGCCCCGGAGACAGTCGAGCGCGCGTACCGCCGCCGGGTGAAGACGGCCCACCCCGACCACGGCGGGTCGCCCGGCGAGTTCCAGCGCGTCCGGGCTGCATACCGGGCGATTCTCGACGGCGACGTTCCGGACGACGAGGACGAGACGGCGAGCTGGGAGCCGGCGCCCGACCGGACGGTCGACGTCGAGGACCTGAACTACGAGGTGCTCGACGACCACGGCTGGACGCTGGACGACGACGACCTGTTCGAGCGGGCGGCGGCGGCGGACCTGGACCCGGCCGACTACGGACGGTTCGCCGCCGATCCGGAGGGGTTCCTCCTGGAGAGCGCCGAGGACGAAGGCCACGTCTGGCCGTTCGCCTGTCGGGGCGGGGCCTGTGCCAACTGTGCGGTCGCGGCCCTCGAGGGCGACGTGACGATGACCGTCGACCACGTGCTCCCCGACGAGATGCTGGACCGGGACGTTCGGCTCTCCTGTATGGCCGTGCCGACGACGGACACGCTGCGGGTCGTCTACAACGTCAAACACCTCCCCGACCTCGACGACCTCCGGCTGCCGCCGTACCCGTTCGAACGGTCGACCATCACCGACGGCTGACGAGCGGGTCGACCGCCGCCGACGGGGTCGTGCTGGCGGCCGAGACGCAGGTGTCGCCGCAACCGGCCCCGAGGACTGCGGGCGGACGTCTCAGGCCCGGTCCCGGGACTCGTACAGCGGCGGCGTGAACGGCCGGCTGCCCGTGCCGTCGGTGACGCCGTCCTCCGTGACACAGACGGTCGTCTCGCCGTCGAACCGCGTGAACTCGAACTGGTCACAGTCGTACGCGTCGGCCTTGCAGGTCAGGAGCTCCAGCAGGTAGCTCGTGGCGACGCGCTCGCCGAGTTCCAGGCCAGCGAGCCCGTCCGAGCGGTAGTGGATACCAGCGAAGTTCCGCCCGAGGTGGGTGTTCGCGGCCAGCTTGTTCGCCTCCGACTCGACCGTCGGATGCTCGTCGAACGTCCCCGACGCGTCGACCAGCACCGTCTCGCCGCCGGGACCCATCACCGGCTGCACCGGGTTGGGAATCTCGAACTCCTCGTTGAAAAACGCCTTCAGCAGCGTCGCCAGCGTGCCGGCCGACGCTCCGTGGCCGGCCGGGTACGACGGGTGGGTCGGGGAGCCGACGGCGTACGCCTGCGGGAGCAGCGTGGTGTCGAACTCCGCTCGAACCTCTTGGAGCCCGTCGGGGAGCGGCTCGTCGTCCGTGAGGTGGAGGTTGTCCGGCATCTCGTACGCCTCGGCTGCCGCCCGGTCGCCGTTCGACTCGTGCTCGAAGACGTTCCGGATCCGGCCGCCGTACGCCTCCGGGCGCGGACGGCGGTGGACGCGCCACTTGTGGTACCACGCGACCCGCAGGTGGGTGTTGTGGATACCGGCGATCGCGGCCTGGTACGCGCTCCGGCCGAAGTCGACGAACCCGTCAGCGACGTCGTCGCTGACCGGCACGCCCGGGTCGAGCTTCCGGTCGTCCCTGTCGAGCCCCTGAAGATAG
This sequence comes from Haloferacaceae archaeon, assembly GCA_028274865.1. Classification (GTDB taxonomy): domain Archaea; phylum Halobacteriota; class Halobacteria; order Halobacteriales; family Haloferacaceae; genus A07HB70. The sequence goes on from JAQCMY010000283.1 coordinate 1,688, forward strand.
AACGCGGCGTTGAGAAACTGCTGGGGCGAGTTGTTCGACCGAACGAACGTCGCGAGGTCGCGCCCGGTGGCGACGTGTCGCTTCGGCGCAACCTGCGGGGCTCGTCGCCCGTTCGGGAGTCCGCCGTTCTGGACGTCGAGCCACTCCTCGAAGTCGGTGAGGTAGTCGGTCTCCGGCTCGAGCGGACGCTGAGTGTTCGGCAGCGTCCGGACCCCGCGGGGGAAGTCCTTCAGGAGGAACTGACTCACGTACGGCCCGTCCGCGACCCGGTGGGCAGTACCGCGGAACAGCCGGTCCGGCGTGATCGCCTCCTCGTAGGGGTCTCCAAACAGCCGGAGCTGTGCGTCGTCGAGCGTCCCCTCGTCCCGCGCCGTCTCGACTGCCGCTGTGTACGCCGCCGCGATCTCCTCGGCGGCCCGCTGTGCGAGGGGGTGGTCCTCGTAGTCGGTGAGGGGAACGTCACGCAGGACGGCCATCCAGTACAGTTCGATCAGCTCTGCGCCGGTCGTGTCGCTGCTGAACGGTGGCGGCGGCGGCGCCCAGACGTCGTTCGAGTCCAGGGCGTAGGCGTTGTACGAGACACTCGCCTCGGGGTTGACCAGCGGTCGGCCGGCCTCGATATCGTCGATGGTCTCGAACTCGCCGCCGCCCCGCTGGTCGAGCGTCTCCCGGAGCCGCTCGTAGCGCTCCGGCACGACCTCTCCGGGCAGACCGTCGCCGATCGCCTCGCCGTTTGCCTCGCCGTCGCGGTCGACGTGTTGTAACCCCTTCGAGTACGCGCCGTAGTAGTGTTCGTCCGCACTGTACCACGCCTCGTCGCGGTTGTCACGGTGCTCGTTCAGACTGTGGGCGACGGTGGGGACGTCTGCGGTGCCGTCGGCCACGTCTTCAAGAAGGTCCGAGACATCGCGTTCGAGGTCCTCCTGTGAGGCGTCTGGTCGGCTCAACTGCGTGATGACGTTTCCGAGACGAATCTCTCGGACCGTGTCGAGGCGCGTGTCGCGTGCCGCTTCGCTGGTCGGACTGTCGGAGTCGCTCATCGCTGTGTGGGTCGGAGTGGAACGAGGTCGCAGTCGGTCGGTCGGTGCATCCGTATCACCTCGTCGGGACGTGCCGTGTCGCTGTCTACCGTGGTTCACGTCCGCGTATACCGAGAGAGCACATAACTGTTCGGTGCGGGCGGGCCGCCCCGCTCACGGGACGGGGTACGGGCTCGGTCGACGACCGGCGTGGCCGGAGTCGGGGCGACGATCACGAACAGCAGCCCCGAGTCCGAGCGGCGCTCGACGACGGCAGCATCGAGGTGTTCAGCGAGGGCGGCGAACTGTCCGGCGTCCGCCCGCTCGGCGACGAACCCGTCGAGGACGGCCCGGTGCCGTTCGCCGGCGAGACAGACGACTACGAGCAGAGCGGAGCTCGGCTGAACGGGATTCAGCACAACCTCCGTGTGGCGGATCAGATCTCCTTCGTCGGCGCGTACCACGACGACGACCGGACCTGGGGCGTCTCCCCCGGGCCGTGGCATCTCGACCAGTTCGCGGTCTCGTTCGTGTTCGAGTAGCGGGCACCGGTCGTGTCGACCGGAGCAGACAGTCGAACCCGCCCGTTCCCGGCGACCGACCGCCCTACAGTTCGTCCGGGTCCAGCCCGTACGCCTCGCGAACCCGGTCGGCGGTGAGTTTCCCGTGCCGGTAGTCCCGTGCAACGGCGTCGGGGTCGCGGTCCGCGGGGTCGCCGAAGCCGCCGCCGCCGGGCGAGTCGACCCGCACCGCGTCGCCGGCGGCGAGGACGTGCGTCGACTTGGCGGGCACCCGTTCGAGGTCGGGGCCGTCCCCGTCCCCGTCCCCGTCGCCGGCGCCGTCCCGGATCACGTAGTCCGCGCCCGTCGCGCCGGGGTCGCCGCCGGCGATCCCGTACGGCGGGGTCGAGCGCCGGTCTGCCAGCACGCTGAACGTCGTGCCGTCGGCCCGGGCCTCGATCTCCCGGCGGAGGCCGAGGCCGCCGCGGGACGCGCCCGCGCCGCCCGAGTCCGGTCGGTACTCGTACCGGCGCACCCGGAGCGGGTAGGCCGTCTCCAGCACCTCGACCGGCGTGTTGCGCGTGTTCGACATGTGGACGTGGACGCCGTCCAGCCCGTCCGCGCCGTCGCGGCCGCCGAACCCGCCGCCGATCGTCTCGTAGAACGCGAACGGCTCGTCGGTCCGCGGGTCCCGGCCGCCGAGGGTGACGCTGTTCATCGTCCCCTGGCCCGCGGCGACCGCCCGCTCCGGGACGGCCTCGGCGAACGCCCCCAGTAGCGTGTCGGTGACCCGCTGTGAGAGCTCGACGTTGCCGCCGACGACGGCTGCGGGGGGCTGGGCGTTCACCACCGAGCCCGCCGGGGCGTCGACCGTGACGGGGCGATAGGCGCCGCTGTTCGGCGGGATGTCGGGGTCTGTCACGCACCGCACCGCGTAGTAGGTCGCCGACGCCGTGACCGCCAGCGGGGCGTTGACGGCGCCGTCGACCTGGTCGGCGGTCCCAGCGAAGTCGACGGTCAGTTCGTCGCCGTCGATCTCGACCGCGACGGCGATCCGGATCGACGTCTCGCCCTGGGCGTCGCCGTCGAGGACGTCCTCGAACGCCCACCGACCGTCGGGCAGTGCGTCGAGCTCCGCCCGCATCCGGCGCTCGGAGTAGTTCTGTATCTCGTCCATGGCGTTCCGGAGCGTCGCACGACCGTGGCGGTCGACGAGGGCGCGGAACCGCTCGTCTGCGGTCCGGTTCGCAGCGTGCTGTGCCCGCAGGTCGCCCCGGCGCTCGTCCGGCGTCCGGACGTTCGCGAGCACCATCGACATCACGTCCTCGTGGACCTCGCCGCCGCGGAACAGCCGCACCGGCGGGATGCGGAGCCCCTCCTGGTACACCTCGGTGGAGTCGGCGGCGACGCTGCCGGCCCGCGACCCGCCGATGTCGGCGTGGTGGGCGCGGTTTGCCGCGAACGCCGCCACCTCGCCGTCGACGACGACCGGGCTGACGAGCGTCAGGTCGGGCAGGTGGGCGCCGCCGTGGAACGGGTCGTTCACGAGAATCGCGTCGCCGGCGGCGAGGTCCTCGGGCGGGAACGCGTCGACCGCCGCCGCGACCGAGTACGGCATCGCGCCGAGGTGGACGGGGATGTTCTCGGCCTGACTGATCATCTCGGCGTCGGCGTCGAACAGCGCACACGAGCAGTCCCGGCGGTCCTTGATGTTCGGCGAGTAGCTGGTCCGGACGAGCGTCGCGTTCATCTCCTCCGCGACCGCGACGCAGGCGTTCCGGACCACCTCCAGGGTGACGGAGTCGACGGTCACGACACCACGGTTACCCGGGGGCGCGAAAACGCTTGGGCTCGCCGGACACCGAGGCCGACGGGGCTCCCGGCGTCGACATTGTCTCAGGATCGTCTGTTTGGGAAAAGTCCAAATACCGTCGTGGTATCCTCTCTCCTATGTCAGACAGAGACATAGACAGACGGGGCTGGCTGAAGGTCGTCGGCACCGGTGCCGTCGCGGGGCTCGCCGGCTGTTCCGGCAGCGGCGGGGGCGGCGGCAGCGGCGAGGCCACGGAGGCCACGACCGAGAGCGAGATGACCGAGGGCGACGGGACGACCGCCGGGAGCGGCGGCGGGAGTATGGACACCTTCACCGTCGGCGCGGTCTACCCGTTCTCGGGCGCGGTCGCCGAGACGGGCCAGAACATCCGGTCGTTCCTCCAGAGCGCCGTCGACGACGTGATCAACTCTACTGCCGACCTCGGCCCGCTCGTGATGGCGGGCGAGGAGGGGCTGCCGAACCTCGGCGCCTCGGTCGAGATCACGTTCGCCGACCACCGCTCGGACCCCAATCAGGGCCGCGCGGAGGCCGAGCGTATGGTCCAGGAGGAGGACGTCGACCTGCTGGTCGGGGCCTACAACAGCTCGGTGACGAAGACCGTCAGTCAGGTGGCCGAGCGCGAGCAGATCCCCCACGTCAACTTCGAGTCCAGCAGTCCCGACCTCACCGAGCGGGGGCTGAACTGGTTCTGGCGGACCGGGCCCACGGACCAGACGTACACCCAGAACATGTTCACGTTCTTCCAGGGCCTGAACGAGCAGATGGACGCGGGGATCGAGACGGTCGCGATCGTCCACGAGGACACCGAGTTCGGGACGGTCAGCGCCCGCACCCAGGAGGCGTTAGCCCAGGAGAACGGTCTCGAGGTCGTCGCCGGGCCGATCGCCTACACGGCGGAGTCGGTGTCGTCGCTCCAGAGCCAGCTCCAGCGCGTCCAGGAGGCCGACCCGGACGTGCTCCTGCCGTCGTCGTACCTCCGCGACGCGCAGATCATGATGAACGACCTCGAGACGCTGGGCTACGCGCCGCCGATGATCATGGCCCAGAACGCGGGGTTCAACCAGCCCAACTTCGTCGACAGCACGGGCGTCTCGGACTTCGTCTGTACGCGCTCGACGTTCGCCGACGACCTGCCGGAGAACGTGCCGGAGCTCGGCACGTACAACCAGTTCGTCCAGGACGCCGTCGGAGCCGCGTTCAACGGCGTCTACATCCGCTCGTGGGGCGGGTTCGTCTCGACGATGCACGCGATCAACGAGGCCGGGAGCGCCGACCCGTCGGCGATCCAGAGCGCCGTCGACGGCCTCGAGCTCGACCGGCTCGAGACGGGGATGCCCTACGGCATCAGCTTCGACGACAACAACCAGAACGAGCTCGCGTCGGGTGTCCTCCTCCAGTACCAGGACGGAGTCGGCAACTCCATCTGGCCGTTCGAGCTGGCCGCCTCCGAGGTCACCTACCCGGCGCCGGGCTGGGGCGAGCGCTGAGACCCGCCCGGACACGAAGCGCCGTCCACACATCTAAACCACCCCGGATCGATCCACAGTTCACAAGACGGTGCTCGAACTCGAACTCGGACTCATCTCGCTCGGCGGTCGACTCAGCCTGGTCCCGCAGGCAACAGTGACGGCGGTCGTCTTCGGGTTCGTCTACGCGCTCGTCGCGGCGGGGCTGGCGCTCATCTGGGGTGTCGCCGACATCGTCAACTTCGCGCACGGCGAGTACATGCTGATCGCGATGTACGTCACCGCGTTCGTCGCCAGCGGGTTCGGCGGCGGCGCGAGCCCGGTCGTGCTGGTGCCGCTGAACGCGGCCCTGCTGTTCGTCCTCGGCTACGCCACCTACCGGCTGATCATCTCGAAGGTGATGGACGCGCCGATGCTGGCGCAGATCTTCGCGACGTTCGCGCTCGTGCTCATCATCCGCTACTCGGCGCTGTTCGTCGCCGGCCCGACGACCGTCTCGATCGACAACTACGTCTTCGAGGGCCAGACCCAGCTGGCCGGGATCGCGGTCGCACACCCGGAGGCGATCACGGGCGTCGTGAGCGTCGCCGCGCTGGGCCTGCTGTTCGCGTTCCTTCGGTCGACCCGGACCGGCAAGGCGATCCGCGCCACCGCACAGGACCGCGAGGTGGCCCAGGTCATGGGTATCGACACCGACCACATCTTCGGGCTGACCTGGGGGCTCGGTCTCGCCGCTGTCGGGGTCGCCGGCACGCTGGTGGCGACGTTCTCGCCGATCCACCCGGAGCTCACCCCGACGTCGTGGACGCTCATCGCCTTCGCGGCGGTCGCACTCGGCGGCTTCGGGAGCGTCCTCGGGGCCGTCGCCGGCGGGATCCTCATCGCGTTCGTCGAGAACCTCGGCGCCGTCCTGCTGAACCCGTCGTACAAAGAGCTGTACGTGTTCGTGGTGTTCATCGGCGTGTTGCTGCTCAAGCCCGAGGGCGTGCTCAACAGGGGGGACGCCTGAGCCGATGGCGACGGCTGTCGGCGACCGCCTGACGACGGTGTGGACCGGGCTCGACCGGCGCCACCACCTCGCGCTCGCGGCGCTCGTGGTCGGGGTACTGGCGGTCGTGCCGCTCGTGACGAACAACGAGTTCCTGATGAACACGCTCGTGCTCATCTTCCTGTTCGGGACGATGGGCCACGGCTGGAACATCCTCGGCGGCTACGCCGGGCAGGTGTCGCTCGGCCACGCCGTGATGTTCGCCGCCGGCGCCTACACCACGGCTATTCTCTTCGTCTACTACGGGATCACGCCGATCGTCGGCATCCCGGTCGGCGGCGTCGTCGCCGCCGTCGTCGGTCTCGCGCTCGGGGCGGCGACGTTCCGCCTTCGCTACCACTACTTCGCGATGGCGACGCTCGCGGCTGCGCTGATCGTTCGGGTCATCTTCTTCCGGTGGGAGTGGGTCGGCGGCGCGACGGGGATCGAGTATCCGTTCGCCGAGCTCGGCACGCTCGCCTCCCTGACGTTCCGGGGGAACCTGCCGTACTACTACCTGATCGGCGGGTTCGCACTGCTGACGACGCTGTTCGTCTACGTGATGGACCGCTCGAAGCTCGGGACGTACCTCAAGGCAATCAACATGGACCAGGCGGCCGCCGAGAGCGCCGGGATCGACGCGTTCCGGTACAAGAGCTACGCGATGGGGCTCAGTTCGCTCATCACCGGCGTCTGTGGCGGACTGTACGCACAGTACGTCCTCTACATCGACCCGGCCTCGACGCTCCGGCTCCTGCGGAACATCGACATCATCATGGTCGCTATCGTCGGCGGAATCGGAACGGTGCTCGGCCCGCTCATCGGCGCCGGCGTGTTCATCACCGTCCGCGAGTACACCCGGACGTCACTCAGCGGTACGCAGACGGGGCTCGGCTACGTCATCTTCGGGGTCGTGCTGCTGTTCATCTCGATGTACCGGCCCGGAGGGATCCTCAACCGCTACGGCGGGCGGTGGGACGACTGATGAGTACCGACACCGAGGGCGAGACGGAGGCCGACTCGGCGACGACCAGCGCGGTCCGGACGGACGCCGCGAGCGTCCTCGAGGTCGACGGGCTCCGCAAGGAGTTCGGCGGCGTCACCGCCCTCGACGGCGCGAGCGTCGAGGTCCGCGAGGGAGAGATCTGCACGCTCGTGGGGCCAAACGGCGCGGGCAAGACGACGCTGTTCAACTGCGTGATGGGGGCGTTCCCGCCGACGGCAGGGTCGGTCCGGCTCCGCGGCGAGGAGATCACCGGCCAGCAGACCCACGAGACCGTCCAGAGCGGGCTCTCCCGAACCTACCAGATCCCGCGGGTGTTCCCGGAGCTGACCGTCCGGGCGAACATGGAGGTCAACCAGCGCCACGGCGACGAGTCCGTCCTCGCGACGGTGTTCCGGCGCACCGACGCGGAGACCGAGGGCGACATCGACCGCTGGCTGGAGTTCGTCGGCCTCGCGTCGATGGCCGAGGCGGAGGCGAGCGAGCTCTCGACCGGCCAGCAGAAGCTGCTGAACATCGCCGCCGCGCTGCTCCGCGACCCGGACGTCCTCCTCCTCGACGAGCCGACCGCCGGAGTGAACCCGGGACTCGTCGACGACATCGCCGGGATGCTCGCGGAGTTGAACGAGGCCGGCCGGACGTTCTTCGTCGTCGAACACGACATGGAGTTCGTTCGCCGGATCAGCGACCACGTCTACGTGCTCGCCGACGGGACGAACCTGGTCGACGGCCCGCCGGAAGCGGCGCTGAACGACCCCCGTGTCCTCGAGTCGTACTTCGGGAGGTGATAGAGATGGCACAGTTCGAGGTCGACGACGTCCACGCGGGCTACGACGACCTCCCGGTGCTGAAGGGGGTCGACGTGTCGGTCGAGGCGGGCGAGATGGTCTGTATGATCGGCCCGAACGGCGCCGGAAAGTCGACGCTGTTCCGGGTGATCTACGGCCTGCTCTCGCCGACGAGCGGCGAGGTCCGCTACCGGAACGAGAGCGTGCTCGGCCTGAGCCAGCGGGCGCTCCTCGACCACGGCATCGCCTACATCCTCCAGCGCGACGCCGTCTTCCCCGACATGACGATCCGGGACAACCTCGAGATGGGCGCGTACACCGCGCCCGACGGCTACGACCTCGAGGCACAGATCGGCCAGATGTACGACCTGTTCCCGATGCTGGAGGAGCGCGCCGACCAGAACGCCGGGACACTCTCTGGGGGCCAGCGACAGATGCTGGAGTTCGCGCGAGGGCTGATCCTCGACCCCGACCTGATCCTGCTCGACGAGCCGACCGCCGGCCTCGCGCCGAAGATCATCGACCAGGTGTTCGGGAAGATCGAGGAGATAAACGAGACGGGTGTCACGGTGCTGATGATCGAGCAGAACGTCAAGACCGGGCTACAGTACGCCGACCGCGCCTACGTGCTCGAGGACGGCCAGACCCGGTTCAGCGGGCCGGCCGACAACATCCTCGACCGACCGGAGGTGCGCGACGCCTACCTCGGCGGCGGCACGGACGAGGCCGACGGCGAGGGCGGGTCCGAGGCCAGACTGTAGGCTCTGGCTCACGCGCGGTCGGTCGCGAACAGCCGTCCGAGGTCGTCGATGTCGGCCGTGACGCCGAGTTGCGCCAGCGCGTTCCAGAGCGTCGCCTGGTTGCTCGTGACGACCGGCACCCCGAGGTCGGCCTCCAGCGCCGGGATGACCTCGAACGTCCGGTAGTTCGTACAGCTGAGGAAGACGCCGTCGGCGTCGTCGACGGGGAGCTGTCGCGCCCGGCGGTAGGCGGTCTCCGGCTGTTGTGCCCCGATCTCGGTGTTGCGGTCGATACCCAGCCCGTCGACCGCGGCCACCTCGTAGCCGGCGTCGGTCAGGAACTCGACCTCGCGGCTGTTGAGCTCGGTGACGTACGGCGTGGTGATCGCGAGGCGCTCGAGGCCGAGCCGGGCGAACGCCCGCTTGATCGCCGCCGCCGTCGCCACCGCCGGGACGCCCGCGACCGACTCGATACGGGCCTCGATCTCCTCGTCGTGGCCCGGGCCGTGGACGAG
>JAQCMY010000270.1 GCA_028274865.1 Haloferacaceae archaeon
AAGACTCGGACTCTGCCGCGCCCGCGAGCACCGCCACCGCTGACGACGCGAGCACGCCGAGCGCGACCGGCGGGGACACGGGCGAGAGTGACACCGACGACGACGGCGGGGACGGCTGGATTCGTGACGTGGTTGACCGACTCGGCGCGGACCTGGAGACGGTCGCCGACCTCCCTGACGCGGTGATTCGCACGGCCATTGCCAAGCACCGCCACGGGACGACCGACACGAGAGAGGCGAGACACCGCGACCGCGTGGCCGACGACAACGTGACGGCTGTCCGAACCTACGCCGAAGGCGCAGCGGTCTCTGACAGCTCCGACGACGCCACGGAGGACACGACGGACCTGGGGACCGACGCTCGCGACGAACTCAACGCGCTTGCAGCGGGGACGCCGGCGAACGCGACAGTAACCACCGACGGCGGGAGTGACGGCGATGACGACGGTGGAGATGACGACACGCGAATACTCCGGCCCGACAGCGGGACAGCAAGTGTTGACGTGGGGAGAACAGCGGACATGCTGGAGTGTCGGTCACTCGGTCGTAACCCGCACTGTCCGGCGTGTGGCGGGCAACTCCGCAAGACGGACCACAGTCTCACAGTCGAGTGTATCCGGTCGACGTGTCGCCGACGGGTCTCTCTCGTCGACGTGGTCGAGCAGATCGACGACGGCGGGACCGACCCACCGCCCGACCCGGACGACTGACATCAGCATAACCACGTCCGACCCCGCCGGTGGCCAGCGACGGTTAGACGAGTCCGGGCTTGACCCGGGGCGTGACCCGGTCGATGGGTCGGTGAGCGGCCGCTGCGACCCCGACCACACCGCTGTACTCCCGCCTGCTGTTCGTGACCTCTCGACCGCGACGAGCGGATGAGACTGGAAACACGCCGCCCGCGACGACGACACCCTCACCGTCGACGACGCCCGAGAGCGCACCGTCGGGGCAATTGCCAACGCCTACACCTCCAGCGATCAAGTGCTCATTGAGGCGCTGCCGACGATGGGTAAGTCCTACAGCGCGGTGAAGGCCGTCGTCGAGGCCGGCAAACAGATAACGATGCTCACAGGTCGCGGAAAAAAAGAGCAGTACAGTCAGATTCAGGGGTGGTGTGAGGAGCACGGACTCAGCTACAAGCGCCTCCCGAGTTTTACTGATCACTGCCCGACCGCCAAAGGAGAGCACGGCGAGGCGGCGAAGGATACAGTCATGGACTGGTACGATCGGAACGCGACCCCGCAAGAGATTCACAACAAGGCCGAGTCTCATCTCGACCGCCCGCTCCCGTGTCAAGTCGCCGAAGACGGCAACCGAATCGACTGCGAATACCGTCACGCGTGGGACTTTGACGCCGACGACTACGATGTCCTCATCGGCCACTACTCGCACGGCTACGCGGAGCAGGTCGTTAATGGGCGAATCGTTGTCTTCGACGAGTTCCCGGATGCCTACGAGCACGAACTCGGCGCGACAAAGCGCGCGGTCTCTTACTGGCTCTCGACCGTTGACGGTGTCCCCTTCGAAGA
>JAQCMY010000280.1 GCA_028274865.1 Haloferacaceae archaeon
CCAGCCGTGGCTGCTCCCGATCGCCCGTATCGTCGGAAACACCGTTCCGGTCTCCGTACTCGGTACTGCCTCGCCGTACGCGAACAGCTCCGCTATCCGGTTCTCTGGCACCCGCTGACAGTCGACGGTGATCACGATCTCCGACTGGCCAGTCTCGACTGTCACCCGTTCTGCGCCCTCGAACTCGGCGAACTGTACGACGTTGGTGAACAGCTCGGTCAGCACCGGTCGGCTCGCCACCACCGTCGCGTCTCGCTCGACCTCGACCGCCACGTCGTCTGCGCCGACGTCCGCAGACGCCGCTTCGACAGCCGCGCCGAGCGAACACGCCTCGACCGACTCGACCGTCTGTTCGCGTGCCGCGAGTCTCGCCAGGTCGGTCACGATCCGGTCTATCCGACGGTGTGCGTCCCTGACCGCGTCGACGCTCGTCTTCGCCGAGCCGGCGTCGGCCGGCGGCTGGTCGGCGACGACCATATCGAAGTGTCCTCTCGCCACCGCCAGCGCGTTCCGCAGCTCGTGTGTGATCGCGTCGGCGAAGTCGTCGAGCTGCTCGCTCTGCCGCTCGAGCTGTCGTCGCTGGCGCTCGACGCGGGTGACGTCCGTACAGACAACTGCCCGTCCGACGACCGCGCCGGTGCGTGTCAGCGGCGTCGAGACGACCTGTAGATACCGTGGCCCGGCGTCGTGTTCTCGATCGCGCGTCGCGAGCACGTCGTCTTCACCCATCGCCTCGGCCACCCGCGGGACGACGGCGTCGAGCGGCTGGTCCTCGCCGTCTGCGAGCCCGGGAAACGCCTCGACAGCGCGCCGATTGTAGTCCCGGACGCGTCCCTCGTCGTCGATCAGGACGATCTTCTCGTCGAGGCTGTCGACGAGCTGATTCCGCCAGAACTGTGGCACCGCGACGAACTGTTCGTCGACGACGTACAGCGTACCGATCGCGAACACCGCGACCCCGAGCGGCTCGTAGTGAAGCGTGATGAGTCCGCTCGCCTCGAGGCTGAGTACGTAGAAGACGACCGGGAGCGCGGTCGTCGCGACGAGACCGCCGAGAGCCCTCACGTCCGAACTGGACTCGCTGAGCATCTCGTACAGCAGGTAGAACCCGACCGAGGCCAGCGCGTAGGAGAGGCCAGTCACGACCCAGTGCATCGTCATGAGTTCGATCACGACGTAGTCGAACGGCTGTGTGGCCGTCGAGGTGCTGAAGTACAGCCCGTGAATCGGGTTCGTGAGCTTCACCGCGACAGCGCCGAGGTACAGTCCCAGCGCTCCCCGGCGGATCCACGGTCGACGGTGGTAGTCGTGGCCGGTGTACGCCGAGCAGAAGTAGAGCCACGCCCCGACCGTCGCCAGCCCGACGACCAGTCCGACGAGGTAGAACGCCTCCTGTACCGCCGGCGCAACCGGCAGGAGCCGACCGACGTGTGTCACCGCCCAGAGCCCGGTCGTCACCAGCAGCCCTCCCAGTCCCCGCCGTGTCGCCGGATCTGTCGTTCTCGACAGACGCCGCAGACTCGCGAAACAGGCAGCCGCGGTGAGCCCGAACCCCGCGAGGTACACGAAGCGGAGCGCCTCCATCGAAACCCGATCGTTCACCCGGAGTATCAAAGCTTCCGGGATGTCTCGGCCTCTGTAACTCTCACCGCTCCGACGTAGACGTGTGGCCGCGACGCGACCCGACACCCGCTCCGGCGAGTCACCCCCGTCGTCGCGGTTCGGTCGTCCGCGGTGGACTGTCGGGACCCCTGCTCGCCCCCGTGAGACGATTCTCTTTCGACTGTCGAGTCCGGACCGGTATCGACGTTCCACGGCGGGACGCCGGCCTCTCTCGACTCCGGCCACTTCTCGAACGGAGCCGGGGCTCCGAGGACGGGCTGGTACTCCTGAACCTGTCACGTGCACTGCCCCGTGCGTGGAGCCGAATCCGACCGATTCCACAGCGTAACCGACCTGGGGGCAGTACGTCCAGATGTGTCCCTTGCTCGGGACCGACGACGGCGTGTACCGTGGCCCGACGCTTCGGTTCGACGGCGCCACCCGAGTTCCGGACACCGGTCGAGTGACGCGAGCCCGACAGCTCGTCCGGCCGGCGTGGTCGCGTGCTCGAAGACGGGACTGTTCTACTCCAGCGACGAGGGAGACACGTGGTCCGAACTGAGCGTCCCGCATCAGGAGGTCTACTCTGTGGTCATCAGCCCTGACGGCGAGTCTCTCTACGGGACCGAGGGCGCTGGTCGCTCGTGGGTACGACTGGACGGCGACCTCTCCCGTCGGTATTTCTGTAGAGCGATAGCACACGACAGCCGACCGTACGCCGCAGCGGCCCGAGGGTCGCCGGGAACCTGGGGCGGCGAGTCCGGCGCCGATAGCGGCTCGTTCGTCTCTGACGGCGGTGGCTCGCCCCGTTCTCTTCTGTCGTGTCTCCGTCGGCGAGTTCGCGCATCCAGTCATCAGCGTGGTCGTGGG
>JAQCMY010000066.1 GCA_028274865.1 Haloferacaceae archaeon
GGTCGAGGTCGAGGTCCGTCTCGTTCCGGGCCGCGCCCTTACCGAGGACGGACGCGATGATGGCACAGTGTCGCGCGGTGCCCGAGAGGTACGTCTCGACGCTGGTCCCGTCGTCGGTGTGTGTGGCCTCGACGACGGGGCGCTCGTCCCCCCGGACGGTCCGCTCGTCGCGCTCGACGGCGCTGGTGTCGTCGACCTCGATTTCGACCAGTTCGCCGGACTCGGTGGCCAGGTTGATCCGGTCCGCCGCCAGCTTCACGCGGGCCTTCTGCCAGTCCACGTCGCGGACGACCCCGCCCTCGACGGCCGGGTGCCGGATGAGAACGATCTCGCCGTTGAGCATCGCGCCGTAGAGCTCGCCCTCGAACGCGGCGGCGTCCGTCGGTGAGACGAGGAAGACGTCGTCGTCGTGCCGGATGCTGACGTAGTCCGACACCGTCGCGATGGTCTGGTTGACGTCGAACCGCCCCTGTGCGGCCTTGATGCCGGAGAGGGGGACGGTCCGCTTCCCCTCGTTCCCGGCGAGGACGAGTCGGCGCGTCGAGAGGACGATGCGCCCCTGCTGCCACCCCACGTCGCCCAGCTTGTGGCCGTCCTTGATGACCTGGGCGAAGCGGCCGGTCGTGTCGGCGAGCTTCCGCTCGGGCGACCGGCTCACGGCAGCTCACCCCCGGGTGTCCCCCCCAGCTTCGAGAGCGCCGAGAACGACCGCTTGCGCAGCCGTTCCTCGTCGGTCTCGTCGACGAAGCGGCCGAGCCGCTCCCGGGCGCGCTCGCCGCCGACCTTGCCGAGCACGTACAGCGCCTGCGCCCGGGCGTCGGTCGAGGCCTCGGGGTCGTCGAGGAGCGCGAGCAGCCGCCGCTCTACGCCCTGACCGTCCAGGCTGGCGAGGCTGGAGGCGGCGAACTGCGCGGTCCGGTCGTCCCCGTCGTCCAGCGCGTCGACGAGCGCCGCCTGGGCCTCGCCGCCGCCCGTGCCGCCGGCGACCCGCCCGAGCAGCCACGCCGCGTTCCGTCGCTGTGGGGACCCGCTCGCCTCCTCCAGGATGGCGGCCAGCGGCCCGACGACCGAGCGGTGGTCGACGGCCGCCAGACGGTCGACGGCCGTCTCCCGGGCCTCGTGGCTCGCCGCCGCCGGCGCGTTGGACAGCACCTCGACGAGCGCGAAGACGGCCGTCCGGCGGACCGTCTCGCTGGGGTCGTGCAGCGCCTCGACGAGGGGCTCGACCGGCTCGACGCTCCGGAAGTCGCCGAGCGCGTCGACGGCCGTCCGGCGGACCGTCTCGGACTCGTCGGCTACGAGCGGTTCGAGCGCCCGCAGGGCCCCGGCCGTCCCGAGCGCCCCGAGCGCCGAGGCGACCACGCGCCGGACCCGCGCCGACTCGTCGTCCGTCCGGTCGGTCAGTGCCGCCACGGCGCGGGGGTCGCCGACGCGGCCGCAGGCGCGGGCCGCGCGGGCCCGGACCCGCTGGTCGGGGTCGTCGAGACGGTCCACCAGCGCCGGCGTCGCCGCCTCGTCGCCGACGTGACCCAGCCCGACGGCGGCGGCCATGCGTAGCTCCGGTCGGTCGGCGTCCAGGAACTCCGCGAACGCCTCGGCTGCGACCCAGTCCGCCCCGCCGCGGAGTTCACGATCGCTCAGCTCGGCGACCAGCTGCTCGATGGCGGCCTGCCCCTGTCTGTCGAGCGCGTCGACCGCGGCCCCGCGTACCGTCGGGGCGTCGTCACGGGTCGCGGCGGTCACCAGGGCGTCGACGACGTCGTCATCGGCCGCGGCGGCCGGCTCCGCCTCGCCCGGCATCCCGTCGGGCGCGGGGCCGCCCGGGGACCCGTCGATGTCCCCGAGGATGAGCGCCGCTCGGCGGCGGACCTCCGCCTGCGAGCCCCGGCGGAGGTACTCGACCAGGGTGTCGGCGTCCGCCTCCCGTTCGAGCTGGTACAGCGACATGGTCAGCGGTGGTGATAGACGTGCGCGCCCCGCTCGACCGGTTCGAACGAGTCGCGAAACTCGCGGGGAAGCGTCTCGGACTTCCCGATCGTCAGGTAGCCGCCCGGTACGAGCGCGTTCTGGAGGCTCTCGACGATCTCCCGCGTATGGCCACCGTCGATGTAGATGAACAGGTTCCGACAGAGGACGAGTTCGAACGGCCCCAGCGCCGCCTCGCGCAGCAGGTCGTGACGCTCGAACTCGACCATCTCCCTGACCGGCTGCCGGACGGTGAACGAGTCACCGTCCCGGTCCAGATGTGCGTCGAGGTCCGACAGCGGCGCGAGCTCGTCGGCGATGTCGGTGGTCCGGGTGGTCCGGTACTCCGCCTGCCGTGCCGCCGCGAGCGCCTCGCCGTCGATGTCGGTTCCGACGACCTCGACCCGGGAGGCGTCGATCGAGGGGTCGTCGCGC
>JAQCMY010000072.1 GCA_028274865.1 Haloferacaceae archaeon
CCCCCGGCGGTCACCAGCACGATGATGGGGATTCCGATGGCGGTCTGGCCCGCGACCGAGCCGATGGCGTCCCAGAGGACCCGGTCCACGTCCTGCTCGACCGTCGCGGGTTCGGTACAGCCGCTCGGCGTGTCGCCGGAGGTGTCGCCGTCACAGAAAACGTCGCCGGGATACTCGGGGTTGCTCGTCTCGACGGTGCCGTCGATGTTGGCCGCGAACACCAGTCCGAAGCCGATGACGACCGTCACCGTCGCCAGCGTGACGAGCGCGGCGACGGCGAGCCCGCGACCGAGGGTGGCGGTCCGGTCGTCGAAGTAGCTGTCCGGGCGGAGGAGGGGCGTCCGTGGCGGGGACATGCGTTCGGGCACGTTCGTGGTTGACATAAGTCTCCTGAGCGCGTATACAGCGCCGGGGGGCCCGGCGCACCCGACCGCTTCATGTGTCCGGCGCGCCCACGGATAGGTATGCTCAGACTCGGGGTCGCGACGGACGCCGAGACGCTCGCACGGGTCCGCGAGCCACTGGCCGAGCGCGGCATCGAAGCGGTCCACCTGCCGACGGCCGAGCGGACGGTCGACCTCACGGCGCCCGACGCGGCGTTCCCCGACGTGGACGTGGGGTTCGTCTACCCGCCGCGGCTGGCGGAGGGCGGCGTCGCCGACGCGCTGCTGGACGTGCCCTGGGTGAACGGCCGGGAGGCCGTCCTTCGCTCCCGGCACAAGGGGGAGACGCTGGCGCGACTCGGCCGGGTGGGCGTCCCGACGCCGGACTCGGTGGTCGTCTCGAACCCGGCCGACGAGGCGGCGCTGGAGGACGCCCTCGACCGGGTGGGGCTGCCGGCCGTCGTCAAGCCGAACTCGGCGACCCGCGGTATCGGGGTCGCACGGGTCGGCGACGCCGACTCCCTGCTCGGCGTCACCGACTACCTCGACCTGCTCCACGAGTTCCCCGCGACCGGCGACCGCTCGTTCCTCGTGCAGGCCCTGGTCCCCGACGCCCACGACTTCCGGGTGATGTGCGTCGAGGGCGGGTACGTCGGCGCGGTCGAGCGGCGACTCCCCGAGGCGGCCCGGGCGGCCGGGCGCTGGAAGCACAACGTCCACCGGGGCGCCGAGGCGACCGGCGTCGACCTGCCTGCGCCGCTCCGGGACCTGGCCGAGCGCGCCGCCCGGGCGCTCGACGTGCCCTGGCTCGGCGTCGACCTGCTGGTGCCCGGAGGTGACGGGGCGGAGGACCTCGCGGTCGAGCGGGCCGTCGTCAACGAGACGAACGCCCGGCCGACGGTGGACGCGGCGACGAAGTACGAGTCGGGGTTCTACGACCGCCTCGCGGCGCTGGTGCGGGGGGCCGCCGAGCGGTAGCCGGGGGGGCTCAGTCGGCCCCGGGCGGGTCGCCGTCGAGCCCCTCGACCTCGAACCGAGCGCCGCCCCACCGGCTCTCGGTCGCGGTCAGCGACCAACCGTGAGCCTCCGCGATGTCGCGGGCGATGGCGAGGCCGAACCCGCGGCCGTCGCTGCTGGTGCTGTAACCGGGCTCGAACACCCGGTCGCGCTCATCGAGCGGGACGCCCGGGCCATCGTCCGCGACGACGAGACGGTCCCCGTCGACGAGCGCGACGCGGGCCGCCTGCTCGGCGTGCGCCACCGCGTTGTCGAGCAGGTTCTCCACCAACTGGACCAGCCGGGCCTCGTCGGCGCGGACCGTCCGGTCGGTGGCCTCGACGGTCACCTCGACGTCCTCGGAGCCGACGCCCGTCAGGGCGCGCTGGACGACGGCCGACAGGTCGACAGGTTCGGGGTCGGCCACGACGCGGCCCTGTTCGGCGAGGTCCAGCAGGTCGTCGATGAGCCGATCCATCCGGTCCAGGGCGTCGGCCGCCTGGTCGACCAGTTCCGGCTCCTCGCGGCCGGTCTCCCGGTACAGGTCGAGGCTCCCGTCAGCGACCGACAGTGGGTTCTTCAGGTCGTGACTGACGGCGCTCGTGAACGCCTCCAGCCGCTCGTTCTTGCGTTCGAGTTCGCGCTCGCGGGCCTTCCGCTCGGTGATATCCCGTCCCTCGGGGATGAGCAGGGTCACCTCGCCGTCGTCGTCGATGACGGGCTTCAGCGAGAAGTCGATGACGGCGGGGCCGTCGGTGCCATCGATCTCCATCTCGAACCGGACGAACTCGCCGTCGCGGGCGCGCTCGACGGCGTCGTAGACCCGGTCGCGGTTCCGCTCGGTGATCCACGGCGCCTCGGCGAGATGCACGCCGACGACCTCGGACGGGGGGACACCGACGAACTCCAGGGCGGGGTCGTTGGCCCGGACGAGCGTGCCGTCGGGCTCCATCAGGCCGGTGAGCTGGAACGTGTTGTTGAAGACGGCCTCGAACTCGCGCTCGCGCTCGCGGCGGCCCCTGATGTCGCGCCCGATACCGACCAGCCCGAGTTCGGTGCCGTCCTCGGCCACCAGCGGCGCACCCGTGAACTCGTGGGGGACCCGCTCACCCGACGTCGTCTCGAACGCGCTCTCGACGGTGACGTGCTCGCCGTCCTCGACGACGGCGGCGATGCTGTCGGCGATACGCCCAGTCTCGTCGTCCGGGACGAACTCCAGCGGGTGCATGTCCGCGATCTCGGCGTCCGTGTAACCGGTCGTCGCCGCGAACCGGTCGTTCCAGCGGAGCAGGTCGCCCGTCCGGTCGAAGGCGTACAGCGCGTCCGGCAGGCCGGCGAGGACGCTCTCCGTGAACGCCCGCTCCTCGCGGAGCTCCGCCTCCCGGCGCTTGCGCTCGGTCACGTCACGGAAGTAGACCGAGAGGCCATCACGTGCCGGGAACGCCCGGATCTCCAGCCACGAATCCAGCGGGTCGGCGAACACCTCGACCGTCTCCGGCTCCTGGACCTCAAGCGCCCGACGGCAGGCCGTCACCGCCTTCGAGTCCTCGATGGTCGGGAACGCGTCCAGCAGGTGTGTCCCCCGCAGCACGTCGGGGTCGGCGTCCAGCAGGTCGGCCGCCTGGTCGTTGACGTAGGTGAACCGGAGGTCGCGGTCGAAGGCGACGAACGCGTCGGTGATGCGCTCGAACACCTGCCGCACGCGCTGGGCGGAGCGCTCGGCCTGCTG
>JAQCMY010000288.1 GCA_028274865.1 Haloferacaceae archaeon
TCGGGAAGACGAACCTCCAGGAGCTCTCGTTCGGCGTCGACACCGTCAGCTCGCTCGGCGGCGCGACGCGAAACGCATACGACCGCGACCGTCGCCCCTCCGGCTCCAGCGGCGGCACCGCAGTCGCCGTCGCCGCCAACCTCGCGCTCGCCGGCACCGGCACCGACACCTGCTCTTCGGTCCGGTCTCCGCCGGCGTTCAACGGCTGTGTCGGGCTCCGTCCGACCCGCGGGCTGGTCAGCCGGACGGGGCTCGTCCCGCTGTCGGAGACCCAGGACACCGCCGGGCCGATCACCCGGACCGTCGCCGACGCCGCCCGGTTGCTGGACGCGATCGCCGGCTACGACCCGGCAGACCCGGTCACCGCGCGTGGCGTCGGTCGGGCGCCGGCGGACGGCTACGCCGCGGGGCTCGACGACGGCGGCGCGGACGCGCTCGACGGCGCCCGCCTCGGGGTCGTCCGCGCGGCCTTCGGACTGAACGACGCCGCGAGCGCCGCGCCGGCGGACGCGGCAGCCGTCACCGCCGTCGTCGAGGACGCGCTCGCGGACCTCGTGGCGGCGGGTGCGACGCTCGTCGACCCGGTCGAGGCCGTCGACCGCGACCGTCTCGAGGGCGCCCGCGTGGTCACCGACGAGTTCGCGCGGGACTTCGACCGCTACCTCGCGGGGCTCGACGACCCGCCACACGACTCGCTCGCCGCCGTCCACGCGACCGGCGAGATCGCGCCGTCGGTCGCCGAACGCGTCGAGGCGTCGGGCGCCCTCGACGTGGACGCCGACGCGCTGGCGACGGATCCCGACTACCTCCGGGCACTCCGCCGGCGCGAGTCGCTCAGAACCCGGGTACTCGCCTGCCTCGCGGACGAACGCCTCGACGCGCTCGTCTACCCCCCTTCGACGATACCGCCGGTCGAGCGCCCTGCTCACCAGCCGTTCGCGGAGCTGAACTGCGCGCTCGCCGCCCACACCGGCCTGCCGGCCCTCGTCGTCCCCGCCGGCTTCACAGACGAGGGGCTCCCGGTCGGCGTGGAGTTTCTCGGCCGGGCGTTCGCGGAGGCACGGCTGTTCGAACTCGGCGCCGCGCTCAAGCGAGTCGGCGACCACCGGCGTCCCCCGGACGGGTTCGGTCCCCTCCGGCGCGGGTGAGACGACCCGGCGGCTGCGGCGTGCGGACCGCCTCGCCGACAGAGCCTCGTCGACGTCCGCCGCGACGCGAGTGAGCCGCCCGCCCGTCACCGCCGAGATGTTATCAGTCCGGGTCCCGTGTCTGTCGTATGGCCGATCCCGTCTCCGTGACCGAGTCGTACACCGAGTCGACCGAGCGCGTCCAGCCCCACCAGGCGAACAGCTACGAGAACGCCCACGGCGGCGAGATCGTGAAGCTGATGGACGAACTCGCGGCGGTCGCCGCGATGCAGGTCGCCGGCGAGACCTGTGTGACGGCACACATCGGGAGCGTGGACTTCCAGGCGCCGCTCCCCGTCGGCAACGTCGCCACGCTCTCGGCGTACGTCTACGACACGGGCGACACCAGTCTCGGCGTCCGGGTCAGCGTCGAGTCGCGCGACCCGCGGACGAACGGCACCGAGACGACCACCTCCGCGTGTTTCACGATGGTCGCGGTCGACGCCGAGGGGACCCCCGTCCAGGTGCCGGACGTCGTCGCCGAGACCGACCGCGACCACGAACTGGTCGCCGCCGCGCCCTGCTGAGCCGCCGTCGTGCCCGCCCGTGGAGCCGGCGTGTCCGGCTCCGGTCGTCCCGCTGTCGGTGGGGTCTTTACGCTCCGTGACCGTCTGTCAGTATGTCTCTCGATAGCGCGACACGACGCGGCCTCCTCCGAACCGCAGGCCTGGCAGCAGCCGGCGGGCTGTCGGCGCTGGCCGGGTGTACCAGCGACGCACAGACGGACGACTCGACGGAGCGGTTCGACGGCTACCTCGCGAACGTCGACGACACCGAGACGGTGCGCGACCGGACGGACGCGGCGTCGGTATCGATCACGGTCGGAGCGCAGGGAAACGGCGGGAACCTCGCGTACGCCCCCGCCGCGGTCCGGGTCGCCGCCGGCACGGCGGTGACGTGGGAGTGGACCGGCGAGGGCGGCCAGCACAACGTCGTCCACGAGGGCGACGCGTTCGAGTCGGCGCTGGTCACCGACGCGGGCCACACGTTCACACACACCTTCGAGACGGCGGAGACGTTCAAGTACTACTGTACCCCGCACAAGGGACTCGGGATGAAGGGCGTCGTGGTCGTCGAGGGCTGACACGCCCGCAGCCGTCGGCTGCCGGTGTCGCGGGTGGCCGTGCCCGGCGCACGACCCGGCCTCCCGTTCGTCGGGGACGGACTCATTACGCTCTGTCCCGTGCGGGCAGACGCATGTCGACAGACGGCGCCGAGGACGCAGACGAGACGGACGAAGTAGCCGAGACCCGTAACTGGCCGGAGCTGGTGACGAGCGTGTACAGCGCGGCCAGTGGCGGAGCCGGATCGCTGTCGATCCGGGTCCAGGACATGGACATCCAGGTGCCGAGCCGGACCGGCCCAGACGCCGAGCAGGCTCACTGGAACATCGACGGGACGATCGAACTCGGCGGTCGCGAGGAGTAGCGCGCCGCCCGGCGGCGACGGAGCGCGTGGCGGGCCGGATGCCGACAGGGCCTTGACCCCGCGCCCGCAGGTCCAAGTATGCCTTCGTACCACGTCGCGTTCGACGCCCCGCACGAACTCACCGACGACGACGAGACGACGATGACGGTCGCCGACTACGAGGACGTGGGCAGCATGTACATTCTCGAGCTCCAAGACGGCACGACGCGTTCGGTCGGCAAGCAGCTGGTCACGTCGGTCACCGAGCACGAGGAGTAGCCGACCGAGCCGGCGACACCGCCGACCCGAACTCCCGTCAGCCCGGGGTGGGGCTGCCTGCGGGCATCTGCCAGTCGACCGCGAGCCCGCGGCTCCGGAGCCGTGGCGTCGCGACCAGTTCGAACGTCTCGTCGGCGGCGGCGGGCGTGACCGGCGCGGCGGCCATCACCCGGGCGACGTCCGCCCGCGAGACGGCCCCCCACAGCTTCGCGCCGGGTCGCGCGACGGTGACGGCGTCAGTCCGCGGGCCGTCGGTCAGGAGGCCGGGGCGGAGGACGGTGTGGCGGAGCGGAGCCGCCCGGAGCGCGGCCTCCGTCTCGGCCTTCGCCCGCTGGACCGGACCGATCACCCGGTCGAAGAGCGCCGCGAGCCGGCTCGCCGGCTCGTCGCCGACCCCGAGCGCCGACTCCATCACGAACGCGTCGACACCGGCCGTAGCCGCGGCGTCGAGCAAGGCACGCGCGCCGGCGCCGTCGACGAGCGGCCCGTCCCCGCGCACGTCTCCGATTCCCGACCCGACGGCGCTGTAGACGACGTCGGCGCCCTCGACGAGCCGCGAGAGGTCCTCCGGCGCGAGCAGGTCGTCGACGACGACCTCGTCAGCGCCCGCCTCCCGGAGCGACGACCCCCGCTCCGGCGACCGCGTCAGCGCCCGGACCGTCGGCACGCGGGGCGCCAGCAGCCGGAGGAGCTCTCGCCCGGTTCCGCCGCCCGCGCCGGCCACGGCGGCTGTCTCGACCTCGGTGGCGTCCATACCCGGGCCGTCGGGCCGAAGGCGGATTACCGGTGCGGTGACGGCGTGGGACGCCGACGCCCCGGCGGCGAGTACTGAAGTCGACCGCCCCGGACGTCTACACGTGACTGTCCGAATCGTGTCGACCGGCGGAACGATCGCATCGACGGCGGACGAGGGCGGCGACGCGACGCCGACGCTCTCCGGCGACGACCTCGTCGCCGGCGTCCCGGCGCTCGCGGCCGTCGCCGACGTCGAGACGGAGGAGTTCGCCAGCGTCCCGAGCCCGCACCTGACCGTCGACCAGCTGTGGCGCCTGACCGAACGGGTCCGGGCGCTCGACGCCGACCCCGGCGTCGACGGGGTCGTGGTGACCCACGGGACGAGCACGCTCGAGGAGTCGGCGTACTTCGTCGACCTCTGTTACGACGGCGAGACGCCGGTGGTGTTCACCGGCGCCATGCGGAACCCGTCGCTGGTGAGCCCCGACGGACCGGGCAACCTCCTGGCGAGCGTCCGAACCGCGACGACAGACCGGGCGGGGGCGACCGGTGTCCTCGTGACGCTCAACGACAGGGTCCACGCCGCACGCGAAGTCACGAAGACACACGCGTCGGCGCTCGACACCTTCCGGGCTCCGGAGTTCGGCCCGCTCGCCGTCGTCGAGGAGGACCGCGTCACGTGGCGCCGTCGGCCCGTCGACCCGGACCCGACGTTCGACCCCGACCCGGACGCGCTCACGAACGACGTGGCCGCGCTGTGGGTCACCGTCGACGCCCCCGAGCGACAGGTTCGGGCGGCGGCAGACGCCGCCGCGGTGTGTGTCGCGACGACCGGCAGCGGCGGCCACCCGGAGCGGCTCGTGCCGGCGCTGCGCGACCTCCGCGAGGCCGGCGTCCCCCTCGTCGCGACGACACGGTGCCCGGAGGGACGGCTCGGGCGACAGACCTACGGCTTCACCGGCAGCCACGCGACACTCCGGTCTCTCGACGCGTACTTCTCCGACCTCAACCTCCAGAAGACGCGCGTCCGGACGATAGCCGCGCTCGCAGCCGACCGGCTGGACGACGCGTTCGACCGGCCCTGAGCGGGCTGCACCCGAGATCGACGCTGGCTCACCGACTCGTACTTACTATCTGAGTAATCGTAGGGTAGTTAATTGTAGTAGCCACGTATACGAACTATGAACGGTATCGCCTCCGAATCCCGACCACCGAACGTGCTCGACTCCGACTGCGCCGGTGTGGCGGCGTTCGACAGCCGCGACGACTCGCCGGCTGCTGTCTCGCGGTCCCTCGGGAGGAGCAGATGACGCGCCTCGACGCCTGTCCCGCCTGCGAACGGCTAGTCAACAGGTTCGTGAACGGGCCCCGGTGTCCCGGCTGCCGGCGGGAGACGTTCGACGCGGACGCGACGGGGCCGGCCGACGACCGGCGCCCGCGGCGAGCGCCCTCCGGCTAGAACGTCAGCTGCTCGAGCAGCCGACGGACGAACGACGGTCGGCGCGACTCGTGGGGGTAGACGGTGATCGTCGTACACCCCGGACCCGGAACTGGCGGCCGGTCGTCGAAGAGCGCCGTCCGGAGCCGCTGGTCGGTCCCGCGACGCACCACTACGTCGGGGTCCGGCTGCCCGCCGTCGGCCCTGGTCTGCGCCGACCGGACCGGGGCAGACAGCATCGCCGAGAGTTCGGACCGGTACTCGTCGAGCGTGCGCCGGTGTCCGTCACTGGCCGACCGTTCGGACGCGAACCAGAGGGAGATATCGCCCCCGTTCGCGACGCCGATGTCGTCGGCGACGGTCACCGCCAGCGGGGGGAACGGGCCGCCTGTCCCGGAGAGGACGACGCGCTCCGGCCGGTCGTAGCCGAGGTTGTCGACGAGGAGCACGTCGCACGGGGCGTGTCGCACGACCCAGTCGACCGGGTCGCCGACCAGCCGGGACCGGAGCCGGAGCGGCTCGTGCTCGGCGACCACCGTGTCCACGCCGCGGGCCTCGGCGACGTTGACGATCGCGTGTTTCGTGTCGTGGCTCACGACCTCGTCGGCCTCGATCTCGACGTCGAGCGCCGCCGACAGCGCGTCGATCCGCCGCTCGAACGAGACGTCCGACCGCGACTGTGTCGTCACGTCGTCCGTGAGCGGGACCTGGTCGGGCACCTCCTGGAACCGGACGACGGCCAGCCGCCCGTCGTCCGACCGAACCTGATCTGCCGCCACGGCGACGAGCGACCGCTCGCGGTCCGCGTCGACGTCCTTCGTGAGCGCGACGAGGGTCTCGCCGCGGCTGTCGTCCACCGCGGATTCGGTCTGGGTCAGCGCCTCGTCGCCGACCCGCCGCCGGACCGCGTCGGTCGCCGCGCCCTCGCGGCTGACCCGCGGCCGGACGTAGACGAGGTACCAGACGACACTCGCGACCGTGATCACGACGGCGCCGACGAGCGCGACGGCCCCCATCTGGGTCAGCAGTAGCGCGCCGGTGACGGCGCCGAAGATCTGGACCCAGGGGTACAGCGGCGAGGTGAACTCGGGGTCGTACTCGGCGCTCCCCTCGCGGAAGGCGACGACAGCGGCGTTGATCAGCCCGAACACCAGGATCTGGAACGCGCTGGCGAGCTTCGCGATCTCGAGGATCGGGACGAACGCGATCAGCACCAGCAACACCGCGCCGGTCAGGGTGATCGAGGCGACGGGCGTGCCGAACCGGCTGCTGACCGAGGAGAGCAGCGGCGGGGCGAGCCTGTCCCGACTCATCGCGAACGGGTAGCGCGACGAGGAGAGGATCCCGGCGTTTGCCGTCGAGACGAGCGCGAGCAGGGCCGCGAGGATGACGGCGACGACGCCGAGTCCGCCGAGTGTCGCCTCCGCGGCGACCGCGACCGGCGTCAGCGACCCGGCGACGCTCCCGGGGTCCGTCGCGCCGACGATGACGGCCACGACCGCGACGTACAGGAGCGCCGTGAACGCGAGCGAGCAGAGGATGCCGAGCGGGATGTTCCGGCCCGGGTCCTCGACCTCCTCGGCGACGCTCGCGACCTTCGTCACGCCGGCGTAGGAGACGAACACCAGCCCGGTGGCGGCGAGGAGGCCGCCGACGCCGTCGCCGAAGAAGCCGGCGTAGTTGGCCGACTCGACGCTCGAGACGCTCCCGGCGGCGAACCAGCCGAGCGCCGCCAGCATCACGACGACGATACCGACCTGGAGCCGACCGGTCTGTTTCGCGCCGAAGACGTTTATCAGGATCAGCACCGCCGCCAGCCCGAGCGCGACGGGCTTCAGCGGGAGGTCGAACAGGAGCAGGAGGTACGGCACGCCGCCGACGAGCGCGAGCGCCCCCTTGAACGAGAGCGAGAACCACGTCCCGACGCCCGCGACGGTGCCGAGCAGCGGGCCCATCCCGCGCTCGATGTAGATGTACGTCCCGCCGGCCTCGGGCATCGCCGTCGCCATCTCCGACTTCGAGAGCGCGGCGGGGACGACGAGGAGCCCCGCGAGCGCGTAGGCGAGCACGACCGCCGGCCCGGCGATGCCGAGCGCGAGCGCGGGCAGAATGAAGATGCCGCTCCCGACCATCGCGCCGATGCTTATCGCGAGGACCGACGGCAGCCCGAGGTCGCGCTCGAGCTCCTTCATACGCGCTCTGTGACCGTCTCGGACAACAGCGTCGTCACGCAGAGCGGCTCGTGGCCGGCCTCGGCGAGGAGCGACAGCCGCTCGGGGTCGTTCACCAGCACGACGGTCCGCGGGATATCGAAGTGTGCGCGGACCAGCTGTGCGATGAGGAGGTTCCGGCTGTCGGACCGCGTCCCGACGATCACCGCCGACGGCCCGTCTACCCCCGAGTCCGTGAGGAGTTCGACGTCCGTCGGGTTCCCCTCGATACCGGGGACCGCCTCGGAGTCGTACGTCTCGTCGACGACGGTGACCGCGTGGCCGCTCGTCTGGAGCCGTTCGGCGATCGCCAGTGCCACGTGTTCACCACCCAGCACGAAGTGGGTGCTCTGTGCCGTGTCGTCCGGCGAGACGTTCTCGGTGTGTCGAATGGATGTCATGGTGGTTCTGTTGATCGCCGCCGGGACCCGTCTCCCGGTCCTGACTGCCACTCTGTGACGGAACAATATAAAATAGCCGGCTGAAATCCGGTTCCGTCAACGATAGTCTTCTCTCGTGTCGAACTGTCATCAAAGATGTCGGGCCGGCGGCGTCACGCCGGCGCGGGCGGCAGAAGAAGAGTGAAATCCTCTCCGAACAGCGTGCGTTCCGATGAAAAACGGCGAACTGGATGCCGTCGACAAGCAGATCCTGTACCACCTCCAGCGAGACGCCCGGGGTGTCTCGTCGAGCGAGATCGGGGAGGAGCTCGGGCTCTCCCCGAGCACGATCCGGACCCGGCTCAACACGCTCGAGGAGAGCGGTATCGTCCGCGGATACCACATCGACATCGACTACGAACTGGCCGGCTACCCGCTGTACACGAAGATCATCTGTACGGCGCCCGTCCCCGACCGGGACGCCCTCGCGAACCGCGCCCGCGACGTCCACGGCGTGACCGCCGTCCGCGAGATCATGACCGGCACCCGGAACGTCTACGTCAACGCGATCGGGCGGTCACACGACGACCTCAACCGCATCGCGGGCGAGCTCGACGAACTCGGCCTCGACATCGTGGACGAACAGCTCATTCGCGACGAGTACGTCTGCCCGTACCACGGGTTCGTCGAGGTCGGGGCGACAGAGGCCGACGAGTAGCGCGAGCCGTCGCGGCCCGCGACGGACTGTGAGTGCCGCGGGGCCGACCGGTCAGGCGATTCGCTCGACGTGGACGACCGCCGCGGGGTCGGTCCAGTCGTACACGTCGGCGTCGAGATCGTTGTCGCCCTCGATACCCGGGTGCGGCGTGACCACGCCGTCCTCGTCGAGGGCGTCGTTGTTCGTCGTCGACCCGCCTGCGGGCGCCTCACCCAGTTCGCGGTCCGGGTCGACGAGGAACTGCGCGGGCGGGACGATGTGGTCGAACGACTCCGTGTTCTCCTCCGTCCCTGCGTCGTAGCTCGCCGCGTAGTGGGTGTGAGACGCGTTCACCGCCTCGGGGAGGGAGACGGTGTCGAGGCCGACGAACCCGTCGTTCGTCGCGATCAGCATCGAGACGAACGAGCAGTGCGTGGCGCTCGCGTCCGCCGACACCTCGACGGAGCCGACGTACGGCAGCCCCGTCTCGCCCGGGTCGGCCTCGGGCACCAGCGGCGTCGGACTCCCGTCGCTGGTGAACACGCCCGCACCGCGGATCTCGTCCGTCTCCTCGACGAGGCTCAGAAGCGGGTCGAGGTTGCCGTTCTCGGCGACCTGTGTCACGGCCTCGTTCGCCGGCTCGCCGACGGAGAACAGCTCGACGCTCGGCTGGTGGACCGCCACCGCCGGCGGCGTGAACGGCTGACCGCCGGTGAGGTTCGTGACAGTGACACGGAAGCGCCGGGCGCCGCCCGGACCGCCGCCCTGCTGTGCGACCGCCGTACCGCCGAGCACGAGGCTGCCGAGCGCCGCGCCGGCTGCGCCGAGTGTCGTTCGTCGAGTCAGTGCGAGTCGTCCAGTGTCGTCGTCGTCGGTCATGGGCTGGAACCCACTCGCTGCCGCGTTCGTCCGAGGGAAAGCGATTTTTCAAGATCCGTGTGGCCTGTCTCCCCCGTCGAGCCGAACTCCGTCTAAACTCTCTCCGAACGCCGCGCGACAACCGGACCCCCCGACCGTCCCGGCCTCGGCACGGCGACGGGCGCTGTCGTTCTCCGGGGGTCGACGCGCGGGGGAAACACGTTTCAACTCCGCGCACCGGAGCCTAGCGGTATGGATATCTCTGGCATCGCGACTCCGGAGTTCGCCGAGGTAGACGCCGGCACGAAGCTCGGGAAGGTTCGCTCCCTGTTCGAGCGGGAGAACCCGAAGGGGCTGA
>JAQCMY010000073.1 GCA_028274865.1 Haloferacaceae archaeon
CCCGGTGACGGGGTGGCGGCGGCGCGGACGGTCGACCCGGAGCGACTGACGACCGTCGAGGACCCGGACGACCGGGCGCGGTACGCGAGCGAGGCGACACGGGTGGCCGAGCGGAACGACCCGGAGAGCCGTATATAACGCCACTCTCACGCCTGTAACCGAGGGATAGATTGAAGCTAATCAGAGCCTATCGAAGCGTGACCGATGGGGGGCGACGAGCGGCTGACTACCGACTCGACCCGGGGTACAGACGGCACGACCGACAGCCTGATCGACGTCTTCGGCCGCCGTGGACTCGGACGGCTCGTCCTCGGCGGCGTGACGGGGCTACTCGCCACCGGCGTATCCGGGGTCGCCGGAGCCGACCTCGGGCCGACGTCGACTGGCGGCGTCACGAACCACGACGGGAACGGGGGCCACGACGAGGACGGCGACGAGGACGAGAGGCCGGACGACACGCCGTCTCGAGCGGAGCGCCGCGAGCGCGCGAAGGAACGCCGGGAGGAGTCGATCCGCGCGAACCTCGAGGACCGACCGCTCGTTCCGCACCCGACGAACGACGACGAGTCGCGGTTCGGCGAGGCGGTGAACTACTTCGCCTCGTACTCGAAGGGGCTCCCGCACGACGAGTACGGCGAGACCGACCCGGAGGCGTACGAGACGCTCCACGACGCGCTGACGGCGGAGAACGGCGGTGACTTCAGCGACGTCCCGCAGGCCGGCGTCCGGCCGCTCACCAACCCCGAGGCGGCAGTCAGCTACAACCCGGTCGGGCTGGACCCGAACGACGTCTACGGGCCCGCACCGCCGGCGTTCGACAGCGCCGAGACCGCCGCCGAGATGGTCGAACTGTACTGGATGGCGCTCCTGCGGGACGTGCCGTTCCGCACGTACGGCGACGAGAGGCCGACGCTCGTCCAGCGAGCGGCCGACGAACTCGACGGGCTCTCGGCGTTCGACGGTCCGAGCGAGACGTCGACGCTCTTCCGCGGGAGCGTCCCAGGCGTCGACGAGGGCCCGTACGTCAGCCAGTTCCTCTACAAGGACTTCGAGCGCGGCGTCCAGGAGCGCGACCAGCGGCTGCGGGTACTGGACCCGCTGCTGGGCGACTATATGACCGACTACGACGTCTGGCTCGGCGTCCAGAACGGGAAGATTCCGTACGACAGTATCGACGGCATCAACCGGACGACGCCGGGTGCGCCGTCGGCGTCCGACTCCGGACTTCGGATCGGCGAGAAGCGGTACATCGCGACGGGCCGGGACCTCGCGACGTACGTCCTCGAGAACGTCTCCCACCAGCCGTACTTCGACGCGGCCATGATCCTCCAGAACAGCGAGAGCTTCGGTCGACTCCCGCTCGACGACGGCGTCCCGGTCGGCCCGAACGTCCCCGACGCGTTCGTCGACTACGGTCGGAGCGCCTACCAGTCGCTCGTCTGTGGGATCGTCCAGGCCCACGCGCACGCCGCGTGGTACCACAAGTGGCGGCTCCACCGCCGGCTCCGCCCGGAGGAGTTCGGCGGGCGCGTCTACCAGGTTCAGGAGGGGGCAATGATCGGTGACCAGCCGGCAGCCAAGCGGTACCCGATCGACGAGTCGCTACTCGAGTCGGCGGCGCTCGCGGAGACCGCGAAGCAGTTCGGGACGACGCTCCTCCCGCAGGCGTACCCGGAGGGAAGCCCGACTCACCCGTCGTACCCGGGCGGCCACGCGGTGTCTGCAGGGTCGTGTACGACGGTCCTCAAGGCGTACTTCGACGAGGACGCGCAGATCAAAGACCCGAAACGTCCTCGCGAAGAGTACGACTACACGCTACTGGAATCTATCGACGCCGACCTGACCGTCGGGGGCGAACTGAACAAGCTCGCGACAAACATGTCGTACGCCCGGAGCTGGGCCGGTATCCACTACCGGAGCGACACGACCGCCGGGCTCCGGATCGGCGAGCGGATCGCGACCGCGTACCTCCGCGACCAGCTCCAGCAGCGCCCGGCGGACGCGTACGGCTCCCGCGGCGCGTTCTCGTTCACGACGTTCGACGGCGAGCAGGTCACCGTCACCGCCGACGGAGTCTCGCCGGACGGCGCGTTCGACCCGCCGCTGTACGGGTCCTGACCGCGCGTCCGCGTCCGGCTCGCGTCACGAACGCATTTAGTGGGTCCGGCCACAATTCGGGCCATGGACGCGATCGCCCTCCGTGGCGTGACGAAGCAGTTCGGCGACGTCACCGCCGTCGACGGTCTCGACCTCGCGGTCCCCGAGGGCGAGGTCTTCGGCTTCCTCGGCCCGAACGGCGCCGGCAAGTCGACCACGATCAACATGCTGCTCGACTTCGTGCGTCCGACGAGCGGCGAGATTCAGGTGCTGGGCCGCGACGCCCAGCGCGAGTCGGTCGCGGTCCGCCAGCGCACGGGCGTCCTCCCGGAGGGGTTCGACTGCTACTCGCGGCTGACGGGCCGGACACACGTCGAGTTCGCGATGGAGTCGAAAGGGGTCGACGGCGACCCGGTCGAACTGCTCGAGCGGACCGGTATCGCCGACGCCGCCGACCGCAAGGCCGGCGGCTACTCGAAGGGGATGCGCCAGCGGCTGGCGCTCGCGATGGCGCTCGTGGGCCGGCCACAGCTCCTGATCCTCGACGAGCCGTCCTCCGGACTCGACCCCTCCGGCGCGAAGGAGATGCGCGAGATCGTCCGTGCGGAGGCCGAGCGCGGCACGACCGTCTTCTTCTCCTCGCACGTCCTCGGGCAGGTCGAGGCGGTCTGTGACCGCGTCGGCATCCTTCGGGGCGGGTCGATCGTCGCGGAGGACAGCATGGACGGCCTGCGCGACGCCGTCGGCGGCGGCGAACGCCTCGTCGTCGACGTGACCGACGACGCCGCCACGGTCGACCTCTCGGCGGTCCGGGCGCTCTCGGGCGTCACCTCGGCGGAGGCCGTCGACGGCGAGGTGGTGGTCTCCTGCGACGCCGACGCGAAGACCGCCGTCGTCGGCGCCGTCGAGGACGGCGGCGCGACCGTCGAGAACTTCCGCACGGAGGAGGCCTCGCTGGAGGACCTGTTCCTCGCGTACACGGAGGGCGACGAGCCACGGGAGGTCCGGCAGTGACCTGGACCGTCGTCGCGCGAAAGGAGTTCGAGGACACGATCCGGTCGCGGTGGCTGATCGGCCTCTCGGTCCTCTTTGCCCTCCTGGTCGGCGCCGCCGTCTACGTCACGTCGCTCATCTTCGGGAGCGGCGGGAGCACCCTCTCCTCGACCGAGGTCCTGCGGGCGTTCCCGATAAAGGACGGCATCGTCACGACGCTCATCCCGCTGGTCGCGCTCGTGGCCGCGTACAACGCCGTCGTCGGCGAGCGCGAGTCCGGGTCGCTGAAGCTGCTCCTCGCGCTCCCGCACTCCCGCGCGGACGTCGTCGCCGGAAAGGTCGCGGGCCGTGGCGCCGCGCTCGCCGTCGCCGTCGTCGCCGGCTTCCTCCTGCCGGCGCTGGTGTTCGTCTTCTCCTCGACGTTCGCGTTCGAGGCGGTGGCGTACGTCCAGTACGTCTTCCTGGTCGCCCTCCTCGCGGCTGCCTTCGTCGCCGTCGGCGTCGGCGTCTCTGCCGCGGTCTCCTCTGACCGCCTCGCGATCGCCGCCGCCGTCGGTGTCTACCTCGTCTTCGTCGCGCTCCTCGGCGCCGTCCAGGGGTCACTCGGCCTCTTTGCCACCTTCGTCGGCTGGCCGGAGTGGATGCCGCTGACGGTCCAGCAGACGACGCGGGTGCTCCGGCTGGTCAACCCCACCGGCGCGTTCAAGATCGTCACCAACCGCGCGCTCGGCACCGGCCTGTTCACCGGCCCTGACGTCCGGCTCCAGATCTCCGGGCTGGTGATGCTCGTCGCGTGGGTCGTGATCCCGCCGCTGGCCGGGCTGATACGGTTCGAGGAGATGGACCTGTAGGCCGCGACGGCTCCGTCCGCGCGGGCCAGACGGGTTCGAACGGTGACACGACCGCGGCGGTCGGCCCCGCCGAGCGGTCCCGACAGCGCGTGGGCGCGTCGTCGAGAGCCCTCCAGCCGGTGACAGCCGAGAGGGGGGTCTGGGTCCCGGCGCCGACGGCAGCGCGCCCGTGGATTACAGCGGTAGCGAGGCGAAAGCCCACCCTTCAGGGGTGGGATGAAGCCGACAACTGGAAATCTCTCCACGCTCGTAGACACGGCTGGGGTTGGATGTCTGCGTAACATCTCTAGGTGAGGGACTTCTACATACTGACGATGCCTCGTGGGTTCGACAGGGAGCGTACCAACGTCCACAAACTCCAGTACCACTTCATCTGGTGCCCGAAGTACCGCAAATCGGTGCTTGAGGGCGAGGTACGTGACCGTCTCGAAGAACTCATCGAGGAGAAAGCCGACGAACTCGACCTCGAAATCTTGGAGTTGGCGATTCGCCCCGACCACGTACACCTGTTCATCACGGGCGACCCGACACTCACCCCGAACAAGATAATGCAACAGGTCAAGGGCTACTCCTCCCGCCATCTCCGAGACGAGTTCGACTTCGGCCTCCCCTCGCTGTGGACGCGCTCGTACTTCGTCTCAAGTGCGGGCGACGTATCCAGCGAAGTCATCGAGGAGTACATCGACGCCCAAGCAGGTGAGTAGTATGCAACGGAGCGTCTCAACCACGGTGCGGGTCAAACTCCACTCACTGACCAACAGGAAAGCCGACCTGCTCGCCCGTGAGTACGAGGCGTTCCAGACGGCTGTTCACGGTGGAGACGCCGACCTATACTCTGCGACCGACCAGCAGGCGTCGAAGGTGCAACGACAGAAAGAACCGAACCCCGACACCGAACAGCCTG
Organism: Haloferacaceae archaeon; assembly: GCA_028274865.1. Taxonomy (GTDB): domain Archaea; phylum Halobacteriota; class Halobacteria; order Halobacteriales; family Haloferacaceae; genus A07HB70. The sequence goes on from JAQCMY010000073.1 coordinate 4,846, forward strand.
TCGTCCTCCGCAACGACGTGTTCGACGTGGCCTACGACGAGGAGACCGTTCTTTCGTCGTGGTGGGTCAAAGTCCCCGTCTACGACCCCTTGCGGGGACGTGGCAACTCCATCTGGTGCCCTGCCCACGTCCCACGGAAGGACGAACAACTCGTCCGTGAGGGCGATGTTCGGGACAGTGAACTGGTGCGCCGTGACGGTGACTGGTACGTCCATCTCGTCGTCAAACGGTCTGTGACCGTGGCCGAC
>JAQCMY010000018.1 GCA_028274865.1 Haloferacaceae archaeon
TTCGCCGCCGCGGGCGTCTACGCCGCCGCGCGCATCCAGTCGGTCGCACGGAGCCGTGCGGAGGTGGTGGGGGCTGCGCGGGCGAGCGAGGCCGAGCTCGCGGCGGCGTACGACGCGCTCAACCGCGAACTCGGTCTGCCGACGGGGGCGACCGACCCCGGCGAGTTCGTCCCGCGGTTCGCCAGCCGGCTGGACGTCCCGGCCGGCGTCGAGCGGCGCGCACTCGAGCTCGCGGAGCGGGCCGTCGAGGAGGGCGTCGCGGTCGGACGGGACCCCTCCGGCGTCGCCGCGGGCTGTCTCTACACCGCGTCGCGGGAGCGCGGCGCCGACCTGACGCAGGCCGACGCCGCCGACGCCGCCGGCGTGACGCCGGTGACCGTCCGGAACAGCTACGTCGACCTGCGGGGCTGAACGAGTCGCGCCAGCGCCCGGACCGCCCGTGTCGCCGCGCTCTCCGGCGCCGTCTCGGTCACCGGCGCCTCGCGCTCGACGGACCGCCCGAGCCGCGGGTCCGCCGGCACGGCGACCGTCGGCGCACCGAGTGCACGCTCGACGGCGTCGGTCGGCGCGTCGTCGTCGACGCGGTTGCACGCCACTGCCGCGAGCGGAGCGTCGAGCGCCCGGGCCAGCGCCCGGGTCCGCACGGCGTCGGCGAGCGCGAACCGACGGGGCGAGGCGACGACGACGGCCCGGTCCGCGACGGCGAGGGGCGCGCCCGCGTCGGCACGCATCCCCGGCGGGCAGTCGACGACCGCGTGCTCGCCCGGCCCGAGGAGCGCCGCGAGCGCGTCGTCCAGCCGTCCCGGGTCGGCGGCGCGCGCACCGGCGAGCGACCGGCCACACGGCAGGAGGTCGACCGGCCCACCACGGCGCGCCTCCGTCGCCGTCGCCCGGTCGGCGAGGACGTCGTGGAGCGTCGGCCCGCGTCCACGCGGCAGGTCGGCCATCCCCAGATCGGCGTCGACGGCCACCGCGTCGAGCGCCGCCGCGAGGTTGTACGCGAGTGTCGTCTTCCCGACCCCGCCCTTGCCGCCCGCGACGGCGACGATCACGACAGCCGCCGGAGCGCCTCGGCCGGCACCTCGACGCCCGCCGCACGGTCTGCCAGCCGCTCGGCCCGGGCCGCGAGCGCCCGGAGCGCGCGCTCGTCGGCTGCCAGCCTCCCGGCGAGAGCAGCCGTCGCCGCCGCGCCGCCGCGTGTCTCGGCGACCCGCGCCACCGTCGCGAGGTCGCCGGACGCGACCCGCTCTGCGTCGTCGACGCGGCCGGTCACCCCGTCGAGCCACGACGCGACGGCGGCGGGAAGCGGGTCGTCGCCGTCGTTGCCGTCCGGGCGCGCCGGCGTCTCGGTGCCGTCCGACTGCGCCGGCACCGTCGGGGAGTCGTCCGGGACGCCCGGGTCTGCAGAGGCCCCGTCAGACGCCTCGGCGTCGGCAGCAGGCGCGTCGCCCGCGGTCGACGCGTCCTCGTCCAGCCGCTCCGTCATCGCCGCGACGGGCGCCGGCGGGTCCGGATCCGGGTCCTCCGCGTCCGGCACCGCCTCGGCGGGGGGCGCGGCGTCGCCGAGCAGTCGGACGGCGTCTCGAGGGGTTGCCGCCGCCGTCTCGTCGTCCGGGCGCCCCTCGTCGGTCACGGCGACTGCCGGCTCCGCGGGCGGCGACGCACAGGCGTAGCCGAGCGTCAGGCGCCCGTCCGCGGGGACGACGCCCGTCCAGCCGTCCTCGTCCCAGCCCGGCGCGGGCGCGCCACCCTCGCGCGGCGGTTCGACGGGCGCGTCGAGGCGGTTGGCCACCCGGACCCGCCGGTCGACGGTCGTCTCGTTTTCCACCACGACTTCGACGAGCGTCCGTTCGCCGGCCCGGTCGAGCCGGCACTCGTGGTCGAGCACGGAGGGGCTGGCCGCGTCATCGCCCTTCAGCGTCGGGCGCGACGCGAACAACCGGCGCGTCGAGGCGGTCGGCGGTCCGCGCCGCGCCGCCGAGGCGGTCCGTCGCGACGACGACCGGCGCCTCCGGCGCCGCGACGCGGACGACCGCCAGCGCGGCCAGCGTCGGGTCGCCCTCGTAGTCGCCGGGCGCCGCCCCCGCGTCGCCGTCGCCCGGGAGCGCCGCGACCGCGGCGCGGAACCGGTCGTAGACCGTCTCGGCGAGGTGCGCGCGGGCCGCCCGCGCCAGGTTCGCGGCGCGGTCCTCCAGGGCGAGGCGCTCCTCGCGCCGGTCGCGAAGCTCGCGTGCGCGCCGCTCCAGCCCGTCGAGGCGCTGCTCGGCGGCGATTCGCTCGGTCTCTGCCTCCGTCAGGCGCCGCGTCGTCTCCGCGAGCGCCGTCTCGGCCTCCCGACGGGCCTCGGTCGCGCCGGCGTCCTCGAGGGCGTCGACCCGACCACGGAGCGTCGCGACCCGCTCGCGCAGCCGCACCTCCTCCTCGCCCGCCGCCGCGGCCCGCCGGCGGGCCGCGGCCAGCCCGAGGTCCGGCTGCTCCTCGTCCGCGAGGCGGGCACGGACGCGTTCGAGTCGCGCCCGCTCCGGCGCGCGCTCGCCGAGCGACCGCGCCGCCGCCGCGAGCGCACCGCGGAGCGGCGGGTCCGCGCCCTCGCGGACGACACCGACGCGGTCGTGGAGCGGTCCCGGCTCCGGGCAGTCGAGGCACACCCCGTCGACGGCCTCGCCCGCCGCCGCACGGGCGAGGGCTGCCGGCGCGACCGTTAGGTCCGTCGCGTCGACTGCCTCGCCGCTGCGTGCCGTCTCGCCGACGACGAGCCTCACAGCTCCTCGTCCCGCATCGCCGCCGGGTCGGGGTGGTCACGCCCGTTCGCGAAGGCGGTGTACGGTGTACTCGCCGACTCGCGGTCCTCGTAGGCCGCCGCCGCGTGCCGGACCCGGTCCGGGACCGTCTCGTACTCGTTCAGCGGGGTCGTCTGCTCCACCTGGACGTCGGTCCCGTGTTTCTCGCGGAGGCGACAGGCGAGGAAGGCGCCGAACTCCGTCTCGCGCAGGAGCGCCGCCCGACCGAACCGCCGCACGACCGTCGTCTCGTGGGCCGAGCAGACGTTCCTGAGCGTCGCCCGGGCAGCCCGGGAGTAGGTGACGACCAGCAGCACGGGCGGAGTCGGAGCGGCCTGGGGTAAAAACACGCGCGCTCAGACCCGCTCGACCTCGACCGACCCCTCGTCGGCGGCCGACAGGGCGGCCACCCGCGCCCGCGCCTCACGGGCGTCCGCGGCGACCACTACCGTCCCGTCTGCGGGGCCGCTCACGGCGCGGAACGCGGCGAGGGCGGCCTGTCCCTCGCTCTCGAACTCCGTCGCGTACGTTCGCAGCGCCGCGAGGACGCGCTCCTCGGTCGTCACGAGGTCGGCCTCGCCGTCCTCGAACGCCCGCAGGGCCTCCTCGACGTTCCGGAGCGCGGAGATGCGGTCCATCGGTCAGGTCGTCCGGAGGCTGTCGAGGCTCGGCTCGTACACCTCGCCCTTCTGTTTCAGGTTCTCGATCTCCCGTTCGACCTTCGCGCGGTCCATCCCGACCTCGTCGGCGCGGTCCAGCACCTCCTCGAACGGCGCGCCGCCGTCGTAGTCGCCCTCGACGTCCTCGATCAGCGCCTTCACGCTCTTGATCCGGTCGCGCTGGCTCTTCGAGGTGCCCGTCTCGACCACGTCGGCGTCGAACTCACCGGTCTCGGGGTCGACACCGATGTTCTCCAGACACGAGCGCACGAGTTCGACGACACGGGTCGCGTCCGCTTCGGTCACCTCGTCGGAGAGCCGCACCCGGGCCGTCGCCTCGGCGAGACGGACCAGCGCCTCCAGCTTCCGGGCCGTGATCGGAACCGGCGCGTCCTCGTCGGTGCCCTTCTCGCGCATCTCGACGTAGAACTCCTTGATCCGCTCGCGGGCCGCCTCCGTCATCGACGGGAAACACTCCCGCCGGGCGTAGGCGATGTACTTCCGCATCAGCGCCGGGTCGACCGCCGGTTCGACGTCCTCCGTGACCGCCTCGATCTCGGCGTCGTCGAACTCGGGGTTCGTCATCCGCTCGCGCTGTGTCGCCAGTTCGCCCGCGTAGTTGGCGTTCAAGATGTGGTCGGCGAGGTCGGCGTCTTTCTCCGGGTCGGGCTTGTCCTGGACGGTGAAGATCAGGTCGAACCGCGAGACCAGCGCCGGCTCTAGGTCGATCTGCTCTGCGATCGGCTCGTACGGGTCGAACCGCCCGTACCGTGGGTTCGCGGCGCCGAGGAGCGAACACCGCGACTTCAGCGTCGCGTTGATCCCCGCCTTCGAGACGCTGATCTCCTGCTGTTCGAGCGCCTGGTGCATCGCGGAGCGGTCGTCCGGATTCATCTTGTCTAACTCGTCGACTGCGGCGATCCCCTTGTCCGCGAGGACGAGCGCACCAGCCTCCAGCGTCCACTGCTGGCCGTCGCCGAAGTCGTCGCGGACCGCGGCGGCGGTGTTGTGCGTCACCATCCCGTCGGCGACGAAGTTGTGTGTCTCCGGGACCGTGAGGTCGAACACCTCCCGCTCGCCGAGGTCGTCGGTCGCGACGACCTCGTCCCACACGAGGTCCGCCTCGGCCACCTCCTCGTCCAGTGTCGTGGCGCCGCCGAGGTCGCGGTCGTCGAGCATCGCACGGGCGCGCTCGCGGCACGGGTCGTCGCCCCGGACGAGGTTCGTGTGGAAGTCGCCCGGTTGGCCGGCGCCGTCGGCTCTGACGAGCGCATCACCGAGCGGGAGCCGCTCGCCCCGGCGTGGCGTGTCGCCGGCGATGCGCGAGAGCGCGTCCGTCTTCGCCGCCGACCGGAATCCGACCCGGGCGGCAAAGCGGTCGAGGTCCTCACCGTAGATCGCGAGGTGCGTCTGGACAGATCGCGACTCGATCTCGTGGCCGTCGGCGCGCTCGTACGTGCCACGCCGGTCGCGCTCGCGCCGCCGCGCCCTGACGCCGTACGTCTCGAGCATCAGCTGGACCTGCCGACCCAGCTCGTCGCTGATCGTCGAGAGCTGGACGCTCGAGCCGCCGCCGTCGCGCGCGCAGACGGAGCCGTCGGCGTCGAAGAGCCCGCGGAGGAACGCGTCGGCGCCGTCGGCGGTCGTCAGCCGCGGATCGAGTGCGAGGTCGTCTTTCGGCGTTTCCGTCCCGAGGTTCTCGAAGAAGCGGGCGACGGTCGCGCTGTTGAGCCGGACACACGGCACGCGGTCGTCCTGTCGCTCGATCTCGACCGACTTGTCGAACGTCTCGTCGACGATGTCGACCGCCTCCCGGAGCAGACGCTCGTCGGAGTTCGAGATCCGGACGTAGCCGCGGTTCTCGCCCCGGCGGGAGACGGAGATGTCGCCGTCGCCGAAGACGAGTCCGACGAGGTACAGCAGGTCCTCGTCGAACTCGTCCGGGATCGAGACAGGGTCGCCGTGGCGGAGCATCGCCCGGTCGACGTCGATGTCGTCGACGTCGAGCCCCGTCGCGTCGAGCACACGGTCGAGCCGCTCACGAGGGAGATAGCGGTTCGAGAGCGTGTCGTAGACGAAATCCTCCGGAAGATCGAGCGCAGCCGCGGCGTCGCGGAGCGTCCCGAACTCCGCGCACAGCCGGTCGCGGAGCAGTTCGACCGACTCGTCGGTCGGCTTCAGCTTCTCGGCCCCGAACACGAAAAACTCGCGCGGCGACGGCGACGACCGCTCGACGTCGTCGTAGCTCGGGACCGCGACGTGGTCGCCCGGGTCGACCTCCGAGACGTCGCGCCACGCCATCCCCCCCTCGCCACAGACGAGGACGGGCGTGTTCACAGACGCCTCGACACGCTTGCCGTGTGCCGTCTCGATCCGTCGACAGGGCTTCTCGGGCATCCGCCAGACGCGCGAACTGGACCGCGTCTCGACAGTCCCGTCCGTGCGGTCGAACGTGTACACGTCGTGGTGAGCCGGCGCAGCCTCGTCGTCGTCGACCGGATTCGGGTGGTGTGGCTCCGCGAGGTCACGGATCGGTCGGAAGCCGTCCGTGGTGTGGACCAGCGTGTCGCCGGTGACGCACAGCCCCGCCGCAGAGGACCCCTTGCCCGAGGTGTAGACCGACCGGGGCGCGACCTTGCGGATGTACGAGAGGAGCTGCGAGTTGTGCGAGACGACTCCGTTCGAGACGTAGGTGTGTGTGTCCGCGACCTCGAGGTCGTACACCCAGTCGTCGTCCGGGTCGACCGTCTCTATCGACTCGATACGGTCCCACCGGAGGTCACTCTCGACCAGCTCACGAAGTGCGGCGACATCGGATTCCACAGCGAGCGCTCGGTCGATTCGACCGGTAACGACCTCCGTTGCTCCGGCGGCACCGCCGTCCGGCGCGGCGTCGTTGCGCTCGTCGTAGCTGACGGCTGTCTGAGTGACATCCATCCCCTCCGCTAGCCGGGCCTGTGAGAGGCACAACTCCTCTCGTAGTGCAACCACGTCCTCCCAGTCACCTGTCTCCACGCGCGACTTCGCGTCCCTGAACCACTCGAGACGGGTTTCGAACGTCTCGACGACTCGTCGAAGCGTGCTGCGACTCGGAGTTCGGTCTCCTCGTTCGTAGTGCTGGTACGCCGGCCGGGGGACGCCACACTCGAACTGGGATAGCGCGAGCGCCTCCCGAACGCGGCGGAGATCGGTCGCGAGGTTCGGTACGACATCCGTGCTCGTGTTCTGCGGAGTGTCCTCAGATGCCGCGGCGGCCTGCTGCTTGCGATCGGTGACGAACCCAATCTTATCGACGTACGTGATGAAGTCAGTACCGCTGATTCGGAGCCTGAAGCTTCCGTTCTGTCGGGGTCTAATCGACCCGTGGATACCGAAAGAGAGCAGGAGTGACCGAACTCCCTCAAGCAGGTCTCTGCTCATCGACGCGACGGTGAGTTCACGCTCGTTCGCGGAGACGTGGGCCTCCCCTTCGACGTACGATCTGAGGAAGGCGTGCTTGATCGCGGGACTCGCACGGAACAGACAGTCCGGGACGCGCTGCTCGGCAGAGCGTTCGAGGATCGCCGGTTCGATCTGTTCAAGAAAGTCGACGAGTTCGACCGACGAACAGCCGACGAGTTCAACACCGTCTCGACCACTGTGGGGACACCGCCACCAGTGGAGTCCGAGCGAGTCGAAGCAGTCGGAGACGTCTGCCAGTATTGCGTCGTCTGCGTTCGTGACCACCACCGACGTGCCCGGCCCCGGCCCCGAGACGTGTCCCTCGCCGATCAGGTAGCCGAGCAAGCGCCCCAGTCCCGGAGTCAGTTCGTCCGGGGCGTCAAGTCGGTTCGCTGGCCCGTTCCTCGCGTTACGGTGGTCCACACCCAGTGAGTCGTCTTCCTCGCCGCGGAGGCGTCGGGGTAGCGCGAGGAACGTCCCGGTGTCCAGTTCGTCGGCTGTTCGTGGCTCAACTCCGAGCCCATCCTGAACGAACAGGGGGTGAGATGGAGTTACTTCGAGTTCTCGACCGGATTCGGTTCGAATCCGGAGCATCCGGTCCGGTGCTTCGCGTTTCCACACTCTCGTCGCCTGTCGAGTGACGATCTGTCCGTTGACATCGACCGACTGTACCTGAAAGTCGGCTGGCTGGTACACACCGTCGTCGACCGGTATCGGGTCGTCCAAATGTGACTCGACAAGTTCCCCGATCTCTCGCTCAGTGCCGTCAGCAAGAGTGACTAATGTGTCAGATTTTGTACACTTACCCGTACCCGGATCCCCGATCAGGAGCAGGTGCATGTCGCCGCGGATGCGCGACCTGTCTGGCAGGTGCTTTGTCACGCCGGAGAACAGCTGGAGCACCATCGCGAGCTTCTCCTCGCGGTAGCCGTAGATGGTCGGCGCGATGGAGTCGATCATCAGCTCGTGGACCTCCGGCTCCTGCGAGAGCGCGAGGATCTCCTCGACGTCCTCCGGCGTGATCGCCATGTCCTCGAACTCCTCGTCCTCGATCTCGACTGCCACGCCGTCCATGTACAGGTCGAAGACGGCCGACTTCTCCGACCCCTGCTCCATCTGCTCGATGTGGAGGACGCCGGTGATCGAGACGTGGTCGCCGGCGGTGACCATCCCGGTCACGTCGTCCTCGAGGTTCACGTCGATATGCTGCGGTGTCTCGCCGCCACGCAGCCCCTCCGGCGACTCCTGGACGCGGATCTGCTGGGAGTCGACGAACTCGGACTGGTCGTGGTTGACGCGGAACGGCCCCTGCCGCTCGCAGCCCTGGCACTCGTGGGGCTCCTGGAAGCTCCCGTCGCGCTGGGGGATGTACGTCATCGTCCCACAGCGCTGGCACTCGAACGCCGCCTCGACCACCTTCGGCCGGACGTCGGTCGCCTTGCGAACGATGCCGCGCACCTTGACCAGCCGGCCGATGTGGTCGTCGTGGACCCGAATGTCGCGGATGTCGACCGGGTCCGGGAGGTTGGTGAGCCGGACGTGTGCCCGGCCGAGTTTCACGTCCGCCGGGAGGTCGAACTGTCGCAGGGCCTCCTCCGCGTACTCGCGCATCTGCTCGGGCTGGGTCCGGTAGTCCTCGGCGAGGTCGACGTCGAAGCGGTAGAGGTCGTCGTAGTCGACGTACAGCGAGCGCTGCTCGTTTGGGTAGCGCTGCGCGAGTTCGCCGATATCGCCCTCGTAGTAGTTGCGATAGAAGCTGTCGAACCGGTCGACGAGGTCGGCGTTCGCGCTCGCCTTCGCCATCGAAGCGAGGTAGCGCGTGACCGGCTAAGAGTCTTGGTGTGCGCGGGGCGACCCAGGAGTCGGCCCGCGAGACCGAGGACGGGGAGGAACGGCCCGTCCGAGGCGCGCGCCGTTTCGCGGGTCGGCCTCCGGCCTCCCCGCTCCCCCGTGGCCCGCTCACTCCGTTCGCGCGCCACGCTCAGAACGACACGTCGGTCTCGATGTCTTCGGTCGCCTCGCGGAGCCCGTCGTCCATGTCGGTCAGGCGCCCGGAGAGGTCGGCGTCGGCGACGAGGGCGGCGAACTCGTCGCGAAAGCGGCTGTTCGCCCGCCGTGACTCTGCGTCGGCCAGCGCGGCCCGGTACGGACGGGCAGCCGCGGCGGGGGCTGCGTCGGCGGCTGCGGCTGCCTCGGACAGCGACGCGCCGGCTGCCGCCAGCCGCCGGAGCGCCGCCCTGTCGACGCCTGCCGGCGGCTCGCGGTCCGCGTCGCGGACGAGGTGGAGGTCGAACCGCGCGTCGGCGACGGCTGCGGCGTCGACGCCGAGGTCGGCGGCGAGGGCCGCGTCGTCGCGCCCGTCGTGGACGCCCCGGACGACGGCGACGAGGGCCTCGTCGTCGAGGACGGTCGTGAACGCGTAGCGCTCGCGCATCGTCGCGACGACGGCACGCACGGCACCCTCGTCGTCTCCGTCGGGGAGCGTCCCGCGACGCTCGGCCTGTCGTTCGGTCACCGACTCACGCCCCGTCGTCTCGACGAACAGGTCGCGGAGGTCGGCAGTCTTCTCGTCCATCCGGGTGGACGGTGGCGCGCGAGCGACAAAAGCCTGCTCCGGGCCGTCGACCGAACTGTTATGTTCGGTTGACGAGACGGAGCGGCTGTGGCAGCCTCGCAGGTCGACCTCGTCGGCGAGGAACGGACCCTGAACCTCGCGCGCGCCGCCGTCGTCGCGGCGGTGACGAGCGCGACGGCACCGGTCGCGCTCACCCACCCGCTGGCGCCGGGCGTGCCCGTGACGCTCCAGACGCTCTGGGTGTTTCTCGCCGGCCTCGTCCTCGGGCCGGCCTGGGCCGGCGTCGCGTTCGTCCTCTACCTGCTCGCCGGGGCGCTCGGCCTCCCCGTCTTCGCCGGCGCGGCGGGCGGCGTCGGCCACCTGGTCGGCCCGACCGGCGGGTTCCTCCTCTCCTTTCCCGTCGCCGCCGCCGTCGTCGGTGCCGTCGCACACGGCACCGGTGTCCCGACGCCGCCGGGCGACGTCCCGGTTCCACGGGCCGTCGCGGCAATCGTCGCCGGCTCCGTCGTCGTCTACGCCTTCGGCGCGGTCGGGTGGTCGGTGCTCCAGGCCACCTCGCTGCCCGCCGCCGTCGCGACGGTCGTCGTCCCCTTCCTCCCCGTCGCGGCGCTGAAGGCCGCCGCCGCGGTGGCGGTCGTGCGGAGCGAGGCGCTCGTCCCGCGATGATCGCGGCGCGCGGCGTCACCTACCGCCACGACGACGGGACCCGCGCGCTCGACGGCTGCTCGCTGACCGTCGCCGACGGCGAGACGGTCCTGCTCTGTGGCCCGAACGGGTCCGGCAAGACGACGCTCCTCCAGCACCTGAGCGGCCTGCTGACTCCGGACGAGGGGACGGTGACCGTCGACGGACTGGACGTCGAGGCCAACCCGGTCCACGCCCGGACGGCGGTCGGTACCGTCTTCCAGAACCCGCGGGACGGCATCGTCGCCGCACGGGTCGGCGCGGACGTCGCGTTCGGGCCGGAGAACCTCGGGCTCGACCGCGCCGAGGTCGACCGCCGTGTCGGGGAGGCGCTCGCGGCGGTCGACCTCGGCGAGCGAGCAGCCGACCGGGTCGAGACGCTCTCCGGCGGCGAACGCGCCCGCGTCGCCGTCGCCGGCGCGCTGGCGATGGAGCCGGGGCACCTCGCGCTCGACGAGCCGTTCGGCGGGCTGGACTGGCCCGCGACGCGGACGCTCCTCGCGCGCCTCGACGCCCTCCGGGAGCGGGGCGTCTCGCTCGTCGTCGCCACCCACGACCTGCGCGACCTGGCGCCGCGTGCCGACCGCGTCGTCGTCCTCGACCGGGGCCGGGTCGCCCACGAGACGGCCGAGCCGGACCCGGACCGCCTGCGGGAGTTCGGGGTCAGACCGTGGTGAGCAGCCGGCGGCGAGAGACTGGCGCCGGAAACCGGGCGACAGGCGCCGGCGCCCCGCCGTACGCCGCACGGCTCGATCCGCGGACGAAGCTCGCGGTCCAGACGGGGGCCGCGACGCTCGTCCTCGCCGGCCCGCGGACCGGACTGGCCGTCGTCGCCGGCCTCGCGGTCGCCGCGTGTGCCGCCGCACGGGTCGACCCCGCCGCCGCGCTGTGGGAGGTGCGCCCGCTCGTTCCACTCCTCCTCGCCGCGCCCGTCGTCGAGGCGCTGACGCTCGGGCCGCCGTGGGTCGTCCCGGCCGACGCCGCCGCGCCCGCGCTCGCAGCCGCGCGCCTCCCCCCGCTCTACCTCCTCGGCGTCGCGTACGCCGCCTCGACGACGGCCCGCGAGTCCCGCGCCGCAGTCGCGTGGCTCGTCCCGGGGCGGACCGGCGCGCTCCTTGGCGCCGGCGTCGCGCTCGTCTTTCGCCTCCTCCCGAGCCTCCGGGCCGACCTCGCCGCCGTCCGCCGCGCGGCGGCGGCCCGCCGCCTCGACGAGCGCGGCACCGTCGAGCGGATTCGCGTCGTC
>JAQCMY010000032.1 GCA_028274865.1 Haloferacaceae archaeon
GACCTGTCCCCGTTCGGGGCTTGGGATCGCGGCAGTGCGCCGACAGCGGCGCTTCTGCGGTCGTGCGTTCCAACCACCATGGCACGAATGCACACCCGACGCCGCGGGTCGTCCGACTCGGACAAGCCCGTGGCAGACGAGCCGCCGGAGTGGAGTGACGTAGACGCCGACGCCGTCGAGGAGCGGGTCGTCGAGCTCGCCGAGGCGGGCCACGACCCGAGCCAGATCGGCATGAAGCTGCGCGACGAGGGCGTGACGGGCACGCCGATTCCGGACGTCAAGCTCGCGACCGGCAAGAAAGTCGGCGAGATTCTCGACGAGCACGACGCCGACCCCGCGGTTCCCGAGGACCTGAGACACCTCCTCGAGCGCGCGGTTCGGCTCCGCGACCACGTCGAGGCGAACCCGCAGGACGCGAGCAACCGGCGGGCGCTCCAGAACACGGAGTCGAAGATCCGGCGCCTCGCCGACTACTACCGCGGCGACGAGCTCGACGAGGCGTTCAGCTACGGCTACGACGCCGCCGTCGACCTGCTGGAGGACGCGTAGGGTGGCGGCGGCGGCGGACGACGCGCCAGACGGGTTCGACGCGGCTGCGGTCGCGCGACAGCTCGGTGACGCCGAGTTCGTCGCCGTGAGTGCCGCCGCGACCGGCGACGCGCTGGCGGCGACGGGCCTCCTGGTCCGTGCCTGCCGCGACGCCGGTCGACCCTTCCAGGCGCGGGTCCGCCCCGACCCGGAGACCGACCCTGCAGACGACGCCCTGACGATCCGTGTCGGCGGCGGCGGCCCCGCCGACGTGACCGTCGACGGCCGGCGACAGCCGGCGAGCGTCGACGCACACGCGGTCGCCGAGCGGCTCGGCAGCCCGTCACCGGTACTGGCGCTCGCGGGCGCGAGGGCAGCCGGGGTCGCACCCGGCGCCGGTTCGACCGGCGCGCTCCTCGAGACAGCCGAGCGCCGCGGGCTGGTCGCACGCCGGCCCGGGCTCGCGACGCCGACAGCCGACCTCGCCGGCGGGCTCGCGCACTCGACGCGGCTCCGCGTCCCCGAGTCGGGCGACGTCGAAGCCGCGCGCGCGACGCTCGACGAACTGGGGCTCCCGACCGACCTCGACGGCGCGGCCCGCCGCCGTGTCGCGTCGCTCGTCGCCGTGACGGCGGCGACGGCGCCGGACGCGAGCAGCCGGAGCGCCGAGGCGGTGGCGCGGCTGTTGCGCCCCTACACGACGCCGGACGGCCCGTTCGAGACGCTCGGCGGGCACGCAGACGTCCTCGGCGCCGCCGCGCGGGAGGCGCCCGGTGCGGGCGTCGCGCTCGCGCTCGGCGACGCACGCGAGGCAGCCCTCGGCGCGTGGCGCAGCCACGCGAAGGGCGTCCACGCCCTGCTCGACGACGCGACGACGGCGCGGTACGACGACGTCTTCGTCGCTCGTGCCGACGACGCGGCGCCGGCACGGCTCCCGACTGCGGCCCGCCTCCTGCGTGACTACCGCTCGCCGGAGCCGGCGACGCTCGTCGTCGCCGACGGGGCCGCGGCGGCGAGCGCCGTCGAGCCCGCGGCCCTGCGCGACCGTCTCGGCGGCGCCGTCGCCGAAGTGGGGTCGGGACGGGCGTTCGGCGGGCCGGCGCGCGCCGGCGCGCGGTTCGACGGCGACCCGGGCGAGGTCGTCCGGGCGTTCCGAGAGGTGAGACGGTGAGGACGGCCACCCTGCGGACCGAGCACGACCACCCCGAGCTCGTCGCGGCGGCGCTCCGCCCCGACAACACGGCGTCGGTGCGGACGACGGCACAGGACGGCGCGGTCGTGACGCGCGTCGAGCGCGAGACGACCGGCGGGCTGGCCCGGACCGTCGACGACTACGCGGTCGCCCTCCGGGTCGCCGACCGACTCGCCGCGCGAGCGGCACAGACAGCAGACCGAGACGACGACACAACACCATGAGCGAACGATCCGTATCCAGACAGCGGCGTGGCAAGCGATGGTACACCGTCTTCGCCCCGGAGCAGTTCGACCGGGCGGAGCTCGGCGAGACGATGGCTGACGACCCGGAGAAGGTCGTGGGCCGGACCATCCAGACCACGCTCGGCGAGCTGCGCGACGACCAGAGCCAGAACAACACGAAGCTCACGTTCAAGATAACGGACGTGGGCTCGGACTCGGCGTACACCGAGTTCATCGAGCACGAGCTCACCCGCGACTACCTCCGCAGCCTCGTCCGTCGGGGCGCGTCGAAGGTGGACGCGACGATCACCGTCCGGACGACGGACGACTACCGCGTGCGGATCCAGCCGGTCGCGCTCACGACGAAGAAGGCCGACCGGAGCCAGGAGCGCGCGATCCGGCGGGTCATGATCGACCTCGTCGAGGCAGCCGGCGAGGAGCGTGACTTCGAGGGACTCGTCGAGAGCGTCGTCGAGGGCCGGCTCTCGTCGGCTATCTACGGCGAGGCGAAGACGGTCTACCCGCTCCGTCGAGTCGAGGTACAGAAGCTCTCGCTCGACGCCCGACCGGCGGAGGTCGAGGCCGAGGAGGCGGCTGCCGTCGACGTCGAGGAAGACGACGTCGCGGTCGACTCCTAGCCCTCAGCCCTCGACGACGACCCGACCGACCATCCCCGCGCGCTCGTGGGGGATACAGAAGTACTCGTAGGTGCCCGGGGCCTCGAAGCGGCGGCTGTACTCGTCGCCGCTGTTGACGTTTCCGGACAGGCCGTCTGCCCAGCCGTCGCGGGCGGCGGTCTCGGACTCGAACCCGCCGGACGCGAAGTAGGTCGCCGCGTCCGGGATGCGGTCCTCGTAGGCCGTGACGCTGTGTGCGCGCGAGGACGTGTTGCGCCACACCACCTCGTCGCCGGCGCCGACGGTCACCTCGACCGGTCGGAACGCCGCGGCGGTCATGCCGACGTCGTAGTCGTCGCCGCCCGCCCGTGACCCCGCCGCCGCACAGCCGCCGAAGCCGGCGAGCGCCGTCCCGACTGCCGCGAGCGCCTGGCGTCGTCTCATACGCGCACGGCGGGACTCGACGGTCATAGGCGGCGCGGTCACAGAAGGTAAAGAGGTAAGCCGGGGCGCTGGGTGGAGACGAACGTGCCCGGCCTCCGGTTCGTCGGTCGCCTCGGTGTCGCCGACGCCGTCACCGTCGGCAACGCGGCGCTGGGGTTCGTCGCCGTTGCACTCGCCGGACAGCCGGCGCTGGCCGCGCGGGTCATCCTCCTCGCCGCCGTTCTTGACGCCGTCGACGGTATCCTCGCGCGCCGGTACGGCGGCACCGACGCCGGTCCGTACCTCGACTCGCTGGCCGACGTGGCCTCGTTCTGCGTCGCGCCCGCCGCCCTCGTGGTCGCCGTCGCACGACCGTCGCTCGGCGACCCCGGCTTCCTCGTCGCCGTCGGCGTCGGTGCGCTCTTCGCCGCGAGCGGCGTGACGCGGCTCGGCCTGTACACCGCCTACGACAGCGACGCCGCCGAGACGGAGGGTGTCCAGACGACGCTCGCTGCGACGGTGCTGGCCGCGGCGGTGCTGGCCGGGTTCGTGACCGCGCCGGCCCTCGTCGGCCTCGCCGCCGTCCTCGCGGTCACGATGCTCGGCCGGACGACCTACCCGGACCTTCACCCGCAGGACGCGTCGGTGATGGGGCTGGTCCAGACTGCCGCAATCGTCGCGCGGGGGTGGGTCGGACGGGGCTGTGCGTACGCCCTCCTGTTTCTCGCGCTCGCATACCTCGTGTTCGCGCCCCGGCTGTACTGGTCCTGAGCGCGTCGACCGGGAAGTTATGTGGCGTCCACGAGAACGCGGGGTATGTCACCGTCTTCGGCGTCGACGGGCGACGAGACGCTCGACAAGATGCTCCGCGGGGGTGTCCCGACGAACCGGTCTGTGCTCGTCTCCGGCGGTCCGGGCGCGGGCAAGAGCACGTTCGGGATGCAGTTTCTCCAGGCGGGGCTGGACGCCGGCGATCGGGCGCTGTACATCAGTACGGAACAGACGATAGCGGAGCTCCGCGACTCGTTCGCGGCGTTCTCGTTCGACGTCGACCACGACGACCTGGTGTTCGCGTCGATTCACGCGGCGCCGGGGCAGACGGTCGAGAGCGGCGGCGAGCAGACGCTGACGCTCCAGTCGCTCGGCGGCGGATCCACGACGAACGCCTTCACCCCGCCGTTCACCACCGAGTACGTCATCGACTACCTGCGGGAGTACGCGCCGCGGGACCGCGTCGTGTTCGACTCCGTCACCGGGCTCGCGCCGCTGTCGGACGGCGAGGAGGACCGCCGACGGACGCTCCTCGACCTCATCCGGGAGTTCACCGACGAGTTCGGCGCGACGACGCTGTTCACCTCCGAGAACGACGACGGCGTCCTGCGGTACGCCACCCACGGCGTCGTCGAACTCCGGCGCGAGACGGTCGCGAGTGACCTCCGTCACGTCCTGGAGATACACAAGATGCGCGGGGTCGACCACGACCGGCGCACCGTCGAGGTGGAGTTCACCCTCGACGGGCTCCGTGCGGCTCCGGCCCGCCGGTCACAGCCGCCGGCTGTCAAGACACACAGCCACCAACCGGTCGGTATCGACGGCCTCGACGCGCTCGCGGGCGGCGGACTGGTGACAGGTGCGGGCGTCCTCCTCCGGCACGACGGCCGGGCGAACCTGACGGCGCTGTTCGCCGCGCTCATCACCAGCGCCCTGGACCGAGAGCAGGCCGTCACAGTCGTCCCCACTATCGCCCTGCGGCAGGAACGCGTCGAGCAGACGCTCGCAGAGCGGGGGTACGACGTCGACGACCTGCTCGCGTCCGGACGGCTCCGCGTCGTCGACATCATCGGCGGGTGGGACGGCGCCGCGCCGGGTGTCTACGACCCCGGCGAGTCGACGGCGTCGCTCGTCGACCTGCTGACCGACCTCGACGGCGGGTCGGACCGCACGACGTACACGATCGTCAACGACGACGCCGTCGCGCACCGCTACGGCCGGTCCGGCGCGCGTCGGGTCCGGTACGAACAGGAGGGGAGTCTCCTCGGCCCCGACGACTCGCTCGTCGTCGTCGGCAACCCCGACGTGGTGGCCGACGAGGTGGCCGCCTTCCGCCAGGACGTCGCCGAACAGGTCGTCGAGACCCGTGTCCAGGACGACGGCCTCCAGTACCTGACGCTCCGGAAGAGCCCCTGTGGCTTCGTCGGCACGACGTCGCTCGTCGAGTACGTCGCGGAGCCGCCGTACCTCCGGGTCCAGGAGCCCCCGGAGGACCGGCGTGACGGGGCGCTGTAGGCCCGTCAGCGGCGCCTTTATACGGGACGACACCCACGCCTGAGCCACCTGGATGTCACGAGAGAGCGGACCGGCAGGCGGCGACGACGCAGACCTCGAGTGGTGTCACGACGCCGTACAGGACGTCTCGCGTACGTTCGCCCTCACTGTCGACGTGCTCGAGGAGCCGATGTCGTCGTATATCTGCGTCGGCTACCTGCTCTGTCGTGTCGCCGACACCGTCGAGGACACGGACCACATCGGCCCGGCAGAACAGGCGACCCTCCTCCGGACGTACGACCGGGTGCTCGACCCGGCCGACGAGACGACCGTCGACGAGTTCACCAGCCGGGTCGACCCCCACCTGCCGCCCGCCGGCGAGCGCGACGCCGACTGGGAGGTCGTGGCGGAGGCGCCCCGGATCGTCGGCACGTTCCACGCCCTCCCGGAAGACGTCCGGAACGCGGTCGAGCCGCCGGCGCGAGAGCTCGTGGCCGGCATGGCCGACTTCGTCGAGCGCTACGCCGACGAGGGCGGGCTCCGCATCCGCAACTGTGACGAACTTGAGGAGTACTGCTACTACGCCGCCGGCACCGTCGGCCAGCTGGTGACGAACCTCGTCACCCGCGCCGACCTCTCGCCGGAGCGACAGGCGCTGCTGTACGACACCGCGGAGGACTTCGGACTCTTGCTCCAGCTCGTCAACGTCGCGAAAGACGTCTACGACGACTACACGGAGGAGAACAACGTCTACCTGCCGGCGGAGTGGCTGGCCGACGAGGGGATCGCCCAGGACGCGGTGCTCGACCCCGCGAACCGGACCGGCGCCGCCGCCGTCGTCGGCCGCGTCGCCGGCCACGCCCGGTCGTTCCTCCCCGGCGCCCAGCGCTACCTCGAGGCCGTCCCGACCCACGACGGCAACACCCTCGCGGCGTGGGCCATCCCGTTCCTGCTCGCGGTCGGGACGCTCCGCGAGCTCTCGCGCCGCCCCGAGGACGCCGTCTCCGGCGAGGGGGTGAAGGTGTCCCGGCAGGAGGTGTTCGCCGTCGTCTCCGCGATGAGCAGGTCCGACGGCCAGGACAGCCTCGGTGACCTCCGCCGGCAGGTGGCCGACCAGCCGTTCCACCGCGTGATGGGGTCGGCAGACTAAGTCACCAGCGCGTAGGCGAACAGCAGCCCGAAGTAGACGACGACCAGCGCTCCGAGCGCCAGTATCCGGAACCGTCTGAGCTCTGTCGTCTCCGTCTCGCGCGCCGACTCGTAGGCCGCCCGTTCGGCGTCGGTCAGCCCGTCGTGGCGGAGTCCACGGTGGAGCGCGAGGCCGCGCTCGGTCGCGAAGGTGGCCCCGCAGCGCCCGCAGTCGTGACGCGGCGCGCCGTCGGGGACGCGGTAGTCGTCCGTATCGCGCATCTCAGGAGACGTACGGCGGCGCGACGTACGGCTGTGAGACGATCCAGAGGCTGAGCATCGTGAACCCGACCATCGCGGCGGTGACGCCGTACTGGCTCCGAACCGCCTGGAGACGGTCGGGAAAGGCGTCGTAGGCGGCGGCGTGTGCGACCCACACCGCGAGGACGTGGCCCGCGAGCACCGCCGCGATCTCGACGCCCTGGAACCAGCCGGGGAGCACGAGCGTCGGTGGACTCTGTGGCGGCGCGAGCGGCGCGGCGAGGGCGGCGCCGAGCGCCGGACCGAGGGCGACGACGGTGCCGAGGTTGTGCGCGAGGTGGTAGCCCGCGGCGATCGCCAGCAGCGGCGGCGCGAACCGGGCCGCGAGCGCCGTCGGCGAGCGGTACGTCGCCGCGAACCGCCGGGCCGCGCCCGCCGCGAGCAGGTAGGCCCCGACCGCCAGCGCGAACCCGACGAGGTAGCTCCCGCCGTACACCGCCGCGGGCGGGAGGCCGGCGGCGACGAGGGTCTCGACGGCACCGGCCCACGGCCCCGTCGCGACCAGCCCGTCGTAGGTGGTGACGTAGAGGACACAGACGACGAAGGAGACGCCGTCGGCGCCCTCGACCGTCCGGTCGGAGAGACGGGTGCCCGGGAGCCGGAGCCTCGGGCCGTCTCCGCCGCGTGCGACCGGAGCGACCCGACCGTACGCGGCCAGCAGGCGCGAGACGGGGTCGGCGCGCTCGAACCACGCCGGCCCGAAGACCGTCCCGGCGGCGACCGTGACCGCGCCGTAGCCGACGACGACCGCCGCGAGCAGCCGCGGGTCGTCTGCCAGCGGCGTCATCACCTCCACCCACACCAGCGCGAGGAGGCCGGCGACGGCGGGCCACGAGCCGAGGCGGTCCGGGTAGGCGAGCGTCCCGGCCCCGAGGCGGGCAGCGACGGCGCGGGCGCCCGCCGCGAGCGTCCGGAACGGGTCGAGCGCCGGCCACACGTTCCCGACGAGGTATGTCGCGGCGACCACCCCGCCCCACCACGCGACCCAGACGAGGAGGACGGCGAGGCTCCGTAGGCCCGTCGTCGGACCGGCGACGCCGACGGCGAGGACGACGGCCAGTCCGACGAGGCCGAGCGCCCGTGTGGCGGCCCGGAGCGGCCAGGCGGGGTGCGGGACGGGGCGCGACCAGTCGTGGATCGCACCGACGAGCGACCGGTCGGTGACGAACGAGGCGAGCAGGAAGGAGGCGCCGACCGCGGCGCCGCCGGTGAGGAGAAACAGCCACG
>JAQCMY010000034.1 GCA_028274865.1 Haloferacaceae archaeon
GCGTCGCGGTCGCCCGTCCGCCCGATGCAGGAGACGACGACCTGCCCGTGGACCTCCCGCCTGCCGATGGCCCGGCCGATGCAGTCCAGGGTCTCCATGCTCACGCTCGGCGACTCGATGCGTTCCAGCACGTCCCCGTCGACGTGCGGGACCAGCGTGGCGGCCGCCCGGAAGTCCTCGATGGAGACCTCGCGCGAGAAGTCGCGGGTGTCGACGCGGATGCCGAACAGGAGGCCGGTGGCGACCGCCGCCGTCGGCTCGACGGTGAACCCCTCCAGATAGCCGGTGAGAAGGGTGCTCGTCGCGCCCACGTCGCTCCGGAGGTCGACGAACGACGCCTCCACGGCCCCGCGCGGCGGATGGTGGTCGATGACCACGTCGACCGGCGTCTCGGGCGGGAGCTGGTCGTTGACGCCGGGTCGGGAGTGGTCGACCAGCGCGAACCCGTCGTACGCCTCCCGCGGGTCCGCCCCGGCGTCCAGGTTCACCAGGTCGTATTCGAGCAGGTTGACCAGCGCACGGTTCTCCTGGTGGTTGATAGCCCCGTAGTAGCAGGCGTCGGCCGCCACCCCCGCCCGCTCGGCGAGGGTGCACAGCGCGACCGCCGACGCGATGGCGTCCGGGTCCGGGTTGTCGTGCATGACGACCGCCAGCCGGCCGTCGAGGTCCGCGAGGACGCGGTTGAGTCGCCGGAGCCGATAGCCCTCGTCGCCGACGCGACTCAGCAGGGCCTCGGCGACGGCCGCGCCGGGGTCGACGGTCCGGTCGGCGACGGCCGCGAGCGCCCGCCGGTCCGCGGGCGTCGCGTCGAGACCGGTGTAGGACAGCAGGAACGCGTCGGGGTATGCCTCGCGGGCGGCCTCGGTGATGGCCCTGTTGCGGGCCGGGTCCGGTCCCCCGACGACGATGCTGTCGACGCGGCCCGCCCGGGCCCGGATGGCGCCGGGGTCGGTCGGGTCGGCCGTCTCGGCGGCGACACCCTCCTGTCGGAACGACGCCACCCGGGACTCGTCGTCGGTGAGGACGAGCAGGTCGTCCCGGTCCTCGTCGACGGCGGCGGCGAGTTTCCGGCCGACGGAACCACCACCGAGCACCAGCCGGCAGGTCATGCTCGGAGGCTGTGTGGCCAGGCGCTAAAGTCCACCGTCAGGGCGGCGCGGGCCGGTCGGTTCGTGCGGCTGCGGCCCCCCGACCGGAGAGCGAACCGACTAAGAGCGCGACCGTCGACGCCGAGGACATGCGTGTCCAGCCCCGCTTCGTCGGCCGTCTCGGCGTTGCGGACGCGGTGACCGTGGCCAACGCGGCGCTCGGGTTCGCCGCCGCGGCGGTCGCCGCGGTCGACCCCGCGCTGGCCGCCCGCCTGCTGCTTCTGGCCGCCATCGCCGACGGGCTCGACGGGGTGCTGGCCCGCCGGTACGGCGGGACGGAGGTGGGGCAGGTGCTCGATTCGCTGGCGGACGTGGCCTCCTTCGCCGTCGCCCCCGCGGTGTTCGTCTTCGCCGTCGCGCGGGCCGAGTGGGGGGTCGCCGCCGACGGGGCCGGCGTCGCCACGCTGCTACTCCCGGGGCTGTTCGTCGCCGCCGCCGTCCTCCGACTGGGCCTGTACACCGCCGAGGACCTGAACGGCGCGACGACCGAGGGCGTCCAGACGACGCTCGCGGGGACGCTCCTGGCGGCGGGCTACCTCGCCGGACTGGGCCCGCTGGCGACCGCGCTCGGGACCTCCGTCGCGACCGTCCTGCTCTGTGCGACCGGGCTGTTCGTCTACCTGATGCTCGCGCCCGTCACGTACCCGGAGCTGTTCGCCCGCGACGCGCTGGTGCTGGGCGGACTCCAGGCGCTCGCGGTGTTTGCCCCCGACGTCTTCAGCGGTGTCTTCCCCCGGAGCCTGCTGCTGGCGGCGCTCGCGTATCTCGTCCTGGCCCCACGGTTCTACTGGCGCGACGACTGACCGCCGTGCGGGCGGAACGGAAACGCCTTTGCCCCGAATGGACAACGGACGCCCATGAGCGACGAGGACGCGCCCGACGACGCCGACTCCGAGGCAGCGGAGGACGCGCTCGCGGTCGACGTCGACGCCGACGAACTGGACGAGCGGCTGGACGGGGTCGCCGAAGCCCTGGAGACCGCCGAGACCGAGGCCGACCTCGATGCGGTCGAGGCCGACCTGGACGACGTAGCCGGGACGGTGGAGGCGGCGGACCTGCCCGAACCGGACGAGGACGACGAGGACGCCGAGGACCCGCGTGCCGACCTGGAGGCGCGTATCGAGGACCTCCGTGATGACATAGAGGAGGCCCGTGGCCCGTACGCCGAGGACGTCGTCGCGGCCGTCGAGGAGGCACGGGGGACCCTGGCCGACGCCGAGTGGACCGAGCGCGGCGAGTCCGAGGCCGCCGAGGCAGTCGCGACCTTCCTGGCCGCCGTCGAGGAGGCCGACGTGGCAGTCGACGCCGACGCCGGCGACACGCCGGACGCGGCCGTCGAGGCGCTCGAGGCCGCCGCC
>JAQCMY010000037.1 GCA_028274865.1 Haloferacaceae archaeon
GAGAGGCCGTGCGACTCGGCCCATGCCTTCGGGAGCGAGACGGTGTACGTTCCGTTTCCGACGGTCTGAACCTTTCGCGTCTCCATGGTTAGTAGAGCAGCTCCGGGTCGTTCTCGACCATGTACAGGGTGCGCGCCGCGATGTTCACGGCGTGGTCTGCGACCCGTTCCAGGTCCCGGATCGTCAGCAGCACGCGCGAGACATCGTCCAATTGCCGCTCGGCGCCCCATGTGTCGTCGTTCTGCGCTATCAGGTCTCGGGTGACGATCTCGCTGGCGTGTTGACACATCGCGTCGACCTCGTCGTCGGCCTCGGCGATCGCGCGACACTCGTCGGCGTCCCGCGTCTCGTACGCCGCGAGGCTGCGTTCAAGGAGCGCGCGTGCCGCCTCCCCGAGCGCCTCGATCTCCGCGTCCGGCGCGACCGTCCGCGTCGCGGCCCGCGAGTAGTTCGCGAGGTTGACGGCGAGGTCGCCGACTCGTTCGAGGTCGGTGATGATCTTGAACGAGGCGGTGACGAACCGGAGGTCGCCGGCGACCGGCTGCTGGAGCGCGAACAGGTCGACGCAGTGGTCCTCTAACCGCAGGTACGTCTCGTTTATGTCGGCGTCGCCGTCGACGACGTCCTGCGCCAGCGACTCGTTGCGGCGCTCGACCGCTTCGAGGCTCCTGTCCAGCCGCTCGACGACCTGATCGCCCATCGCGAGCACGTCGGACCGGAGTTCGTCGAGAGAGTCTTTATATCGTTCCCGGGGCATGCGATTACCCGAACTTCCCCGTGATGTAGTCTTCGACGCGCTCGCTGCGCGGGTTCTCGAACACCTGATCAGTCTCGCCGTACTCGACGAGCTCGCCGCCCGTGAGGAAGACGGCGGTCTGGTCCGAGATGCGCGCGGCCTGCTGCATGTTGTGGGTGACGATGACGACCGTGTATTCCTCGGAGAGGTCGTCGATCAGGTCCTCGATCTTCGCGGTGGCGATGGGGTCGAGCGCCGAGGCAGGTTCGTCCATCAGGATGATCTCCGGGTCGACCGAGAGGGCGCGGGCGATACAGAGGCGCTGCTGTTGCCCGCCCGAGAGCCCCAGCGCGTTGTCGTCGAGGCGGTCGCTCACCTCGTCCCACAGCGCTGCGTCGCGGAGGCAGCGCTCGACGAGCTCGTCGCGCTCCTCGGCGTCGCTCCGGTTCAGCAGCCGGGCGAGCAGCCCGGTATCGAGGTCGCCGTGTTTCTTCGGGCCGTAGGCGATGTTCTCGCGGATCGACTTCGGGAACGGGTTCGGCGACTGAAACACCATCCCGACCCGCTTCCGAAGCTCGACGAGGTTGACCCCGTCCTGATAGATCTCTTCGCCGTCCAGCTTCACCGAGCCGTCGATCTGGGCGGAGCTGACCCGGTCGTTCATCCGGTTGAGACAACGGAGGTACGTCGACTTCCCGCAGCCGGACGGGCCGATCAGGGCGGTGACGCTCTTCTCCGGGATCTCCATCGAGACACCCTTCAGCGCGTGGTCATCACCGTAGTGGACGTCGAGGTCCTCGACGGCCATCTTGGCTTCTCCCTGGAACTCGTACTCTCGCCACTCGTCTCGCGTCTGCTCGACGCTTTCGCCGGCGGTCGTCGTGAGTGGCTGGTCGGTGCCCGTCGTCGCGGTCTCCGTCTGCGGTTCCGTCTCGGTCCGTGGGTTGGTATTCTCGCTCATTGGTGATCAGGTGTGTCTGAGCCGCCGCCGGAAGTAGTAGCGCGTCGCGATTCCGATCGCGTAGAAGGAGAGGACGACGACGAGCAGCACGAGCGCCGTCGCCCAGCGGAACTCGTCGGCGTTCCCGACGTTGCTGCTCGCGCCGACGCCGGCCGTGATCAGCGCGTACAGCTGGTACGGGAGCGCCGAGGTGGCCTGGAGGAGCTCCGGGTTCGCGACGAACGGCGGTGCCGACGTGAACTGGAAGCCGCCGATGACGTCGGCCGTCTGGGAGCCGGGAACGAACGTCCCGCCGGCCATCGTCAGCAGAATCGGTGCCGTCTCGCCGGCGATCCGGCCGACGCCGAGGATGACGCCGGTGACGACGCCCGGCAGCGCCGCGGGGAGGACGACGCTCCGAATCGTCTGCCACTTCGAGACGCCGAGCGCGGCGCTCGCGTCGCGGTACTCGTCGGGGACAGAGAGCATCGCCTCGCGCGAGGTGATGACCACGAGCGGTAACAGCATGAAGCCGAGCGTGATCATCCCGGAGAGCAGCGACTTCCCGTTCCCGAACCGCGGGATCAGGAAGGCGAACCCGAACAGGCCGAAGACGATGCTCGGGGTGCTCCACAGCCCGTTGGTGGCGACTTCGACGACCTGCGTGAACCGGCCGCGCTCGGCGTACTCGGTGAGGAACAGCGCCGCACCGACGCCGAGCGGGACCGCCAGCACGACCGCGCCGGCCACCAGCCAGACCGTGCCGACGATCGCGGGCAGCACGCCCTGGAAGTCGTTGAACAGGGCGACGCCGTTCATGAGGAACGGAACCGAGACCGGGAGCGCGACCGACACGCCGAAGATCGACGTCGTCGGTCCGGTCCCGAATCCGAACTCGGTGCCGTTCAGCAGGCCGGGGATCCCCTGAACGACCACGAAGGCGACGAGGATGAACAGGAAGGCGACGATAGAGAGCGCGTTCACGTATACGAGCACGTACGCGCCCATGTGTCGCCCGCGGGCGCCGAAGCCGCCGTACGCCTTCGCTGACGCCCACCCGCCGTACAGCGCGCTGAACAGCGTCGAAACGGGGATGAGGAACTCCGCGGTGATCGCGGCCTTCTGTGCCCAGCCGAGCTCCCAGACCCACGTCGGGCCGATGGCGCCCGTTAGGAAGACGAGTCCCGTCACCCCCAAGAGGGCCCCCAGCGGGACCGTCGACCCGAGGTCCTCGCGGGGGAGGACTGTGGCCGCGAACGCGACGGCGCCGGTAGCGACTCCGGCGGCGACACCGACTCCTGAGCCGAGGCCAAGCGTCTGGCTCGCGACGACACCCCCGATGACGACCCACGGGATAGCGGCGCCGAAGCCCGCGATGAGCCCGGCGCTCGGGTCCGGATTCGTCTCGACGTAGCCGAACCGCGACCCGACGCCGAAGGCGATCACCGTGACACCGAGCGCGGTCAGGAGGCCGCCGAGCAGCGTCACGGTCTGGACCTCGAACAGCGAGCCGGTGAGGCTGACGCGATTGAACAGCGCCGCGACGGCGAGGACGAACAGGATCGCCGAGAGCCCGACGGCCACCGCGGCGACGGCGTCCGTCTCGGTCGTCTCCGATTCGACCAGCCGCGTGTCTGTCTGGCCCGCTCCCGCCATCAGATCTCACCCCCCAGCCGCTTGTGCATCCGCCATTCGATGTACTGCGCGCCGATCGAGATGACGAGGACGGTGACGAACAGGATAACGCCGGCGACGAACAGCGCGTCCATCTGGAGGCCGTCGGCCTCGCCGTAGTTGCGCGCGATGATCGAGGTCAGCGTCTCCTGGCCGTAGAAGACGTTGACCAGCGGCTCCGTGAGCCGGGGGACGCCGCGGAGCATCACCGTCGCGGCCATCGTCTCGCCGATCGCGCGGCCGACGCCGAGCAGGACCGCGGCGGAAACGCCGGAGAAAGCCGCCGGCAGCGTGATCGATGTCATTGTCTGCCAGTCGGTCGTCCCCATCGCCAGCGACCCGCTTTTCATCGACTCCGGAACGCTGCTCAGCGCGTCTTCCGCGACGGAGACGACCGTCGGGAGCGCCATCAGGCCGACGACGATGCCGACGAAGAGGTACGATCCCTGGCCGGTCGTCTGGAACTGGTCGGAGGCCCACGGACCCAGCACGGTGAACCCGATGAACCCGTAGACGATGGAGGGGATGCCGGCGAGGATCTCGACGCCGGGCTTGACGACCTCGCGGACGGTCGGCGGAGCGATCTCCGAGAGAAAAAGCGCCGCGGAGACGCCGAGCGGCGCGGCGACGGCGGACGCGATGAGCGT
>JAQCMY010000082.1 GCA_028274865.1 Haloferacaceae archaeon
GAACTGGGGAGCGTCACGGCGGAGTACGCGACCGCCTGCGAGACGGCGGCGGGCGGACGGCTCGCACACGTCGTCGTGGACGACGACGGCGTCGGACAGTCGTGTATCGAGCACCTGAAGTCGCGCAACGCCGGCCGCGCCACCTTCCTGCCGCTCTCGGAGATGGACCGCCGTGGCCTCCCGTCGCTCCCGTCGCGCGGCGGCGTGGTCGACTTCGCGCGCAGCCTCGTCGACTACGACGACCGCTACGAGCCGGCGTTCTCGTACGTCCTCGGCGCGACACTCGTCGTCGAGGACACGGCCACGGCGCGGGACCTGATGGGCGACTACCGGATGGTCACCCTCGACGGCGACCTCGTCGAGACGTCGGGGGCGATGACCGGCGGGAGCGGCGGCGGGACGCGGTTCTCGTTCTCCCAGTCCGGAGGCGGCCGGCTGGCCCGCCTCGCCGAGCGGATCGAGGCGCTGGAGGACCGCCGCCGGTCGGTCCGGTCGGAGCTCGACGGCGTCGAGTCGGACCTCGACGACGCCCGCGAGCGTCAGAGCGCAGCCGGCGAGCGGGTGCGCGAGGTCGAGTCCCGTGTCGCGGCCAAGCGCGAGGCGCTCGAGGAGACCGAGGCGCGTATCGAGGACCTGGAGGCGGCGATAGACGAACTCGAGGCCGAGCGCGCGTCCGTCGACGAGGAGATGAGCGCCCTGGAGACGACGATCGCCGGACTGGACGAGGAGCTCGCCGAGGTCGAGGGCGAGATCGACCGCGTGAAAGACGAGCTCTCTGGCTCGCCCGTCCCCGAGCTGAGCGAGGCCGCGGACGAGGCCCGCGACGAGGTGGACGCACTCGAGGGGCGGGTCGACGACTTGGACGGTCGGCTGAACGAACTCGAGCTCGAGCGCGAGTACGCGACCCAGGCCGCCGAGGACCTCCGGGAGACGGTCGACCGGGCACAGGAGCGCAAGGCGAGCGCGGCGGAGCGCATCGCCGAACTCGACGAGGAGATCGCCGAGCGCGAGGAGCGCCTCGAGGCGAAGCGGGCGCAGGTCGCGGAGCTGGAGGCGGACCTCGCGGCGCTGAAGACCGAGCGCGAGGACCTCGCCGAGGACCTGCGCGAGGCGCGGTCGGAGCGCGACCGGGCGCGCGAGCGCGTCCGGGAGGTCGAGGACGACGTCGCCGAACTGGAGGAACGCGCCGACCGGCTGGAGTGGGAGATCGCGGAGCTGTCGGACTCGGTCGGCGACTACGACCCCGACGAGGTCCCCGACCACGAGACGGTCGAGACGCGGGTCGCCGAGCTCGACGCCGAGATGGAGGCGCTCGAGCCGGTCAACATGCTCGCGGTCGAGGAGTACGACGAGGTGGTCGACGAGCTGGCCGACCTCGAGGAGCGCCGGGACGTCCTCGTCGAGGAGCGCGAGGGGATCGAAGAGCGGATCGACCGCTACGAGTCGACGAAGCGGGAGACGTTCATCGAGTCGTTCGAGGCCGTCGACGAGCAGTTCCAGCGGGTGTTCGACCGGCTGTCGGACGGCACGGGCGAGCTCATCCTCGAGAACGAGACGGACCCGTTCGACGGCGGACTGACGATGCGGGCCGAGCCGGGCGACAAGCCGGTCCAGCGCCTCGCGGCGATGAGCGGCGGCGAGAAGAGCCTCACCGCGCTCGCGTTCATCTTCGCGATCCAGCGGACGGAGCCGGCGCCGTTCTACGCGCTCGACGAGGTAGACGCGTTCCTCGACGCCGCGAACGCCGAGCGGGTCGGCGAACTCGTCGGCGAGCTCGCGGACGAGGCACAGTTCGTCGTCGTCTCCCACCGGTCGGCGCTGCTCGACCGCTCGGAGCGCGCCGTCGGCGTGACGATGCGAGACGACAACGTGAGCCGTGTCACCGGTCTCGACCTGCGTACGGACCCCGAGGACCCGGAGGTGCCGGCTGATGACTGACCTGCCCGGCGCCGTCGGTGCGACCAGTACCGGCCCGCCGTACGACCCCGACGGCACCGGCGACGAGGCGGCGGTCGAGCCGGTCGAGCTGCTCGTCGGGCTCGCCGAGGAGGGCGAGATAGCCCCGTGGGATATCGACATCGTCGAGGTGACCGACGCGTTCCTCGACCGCCTCGACGACGCCGACCTCCGCACGTCCGGTCGGGCGCTGTTCTACGCGAGCGTCCTGTTGCGGATGAAAAGCGACGCGCTGCTCGGAACCGACGGGCCGGACGAGTCGGAGCCGGAGCCGTGGGAGGCCCGACTGGAGGGCGACGCGCCCGCCGTCGCGGGCGGCGACCCCGCCGACGGAGACGGAGTCGACCCCGTCGGCGCGCTGGAGGGCGAACTCGACCGCCGGCTCGAGCGAAAACACGCCCGTGGGTCGCCGGAGACGCTCGACGAGCTCGTGCGGGACCTGCGCGAGGCCGAGCGCGGGTCGTGGTGGAAGGAGTCGCGGAGCTACGACACGAGCGGCGAGTCGACGGCCCGGAGCCAGACGCTCGACTACCGCGCCGGCGACGACCCGCGGCGCGACGACGAGCCGACCGCCACGGAGGTGACGGCACGCACCCACGCCGAGGATATCGAGTCGACGATCGCCGACGTGCGCGGGGCCGTCGAGGCGCAGTACGAGGCCGGCCGGCGAGAGGTGCTGTTCGGCGAGGTGCGGACCGCCGGGGGCGACCCCGTCCACACGTACCTCGCCCTGCTGTTTCTCGACCATCGTGGGGTCGTGGCGCTCCGGCAGGACGACCTGTTCGGCGACCTGTGGGTTCGGAATCCGGCGGACGACGAGGCGAACGAGGACGACGAGGACGACGAGACGCCGTAGGCGCGGGGCGCCGGCCGGTCAGACCACCAGCCCCGCCTCCAGCGCCGCGACGAGGACGGTCAGGGCCGGCACGCTCAGCACCGTCGTCACCAGCACCACGGTGCTCGCGTACTCCGCGACGGAGACGCCGCCGACGGACTCGCCGCCGAACTCCACGAGCAGGAGGAGCGGGGTGATAGCCGCCGGCGTCGCACACTCGAGGACGAACGTCCGGGCGACGGTCGGGTCTTCGAAGCCGACGGCGACGGCGACGCCGACGCCGACGACGGGCGCGACGAGCGTCTTCAGGGCCGTCGCGCTCCCCACCTGCCCCAGCACCGCGCCGTAGTCCGTCTCGGCGAGGTAGACGCCGAGGATCAGGAGCATCAGCGGGATCGACGCCTCGCCGACGAGCCCGACCGTCTGCATCGCCGTCCCGTCCGCCGGCGGGACGACGCCGAGCCACCGCGCGGCGACGGCGGCGACGACGGCGTAGACCAGCGGTACGCGGAGCGCGCGTTTCATCCCCGCGAGGCCGGCAGTGCCGCCGCTCCGGCCGGCGACGTAGACGCCGACGGTGTAGGTCAACACGCCCTGTACGGCGAGAAAGAGCACCGCGGTGCTCCGGCCGGTGTCGCCGAACGCGAACGTCGAGAGCGGGATGCCGTAGTTGCCGGAGTTCGGAAACGCACTCAGGAGCACCAGTGCGCTCAACAGCGGCTCCGACTCGCCGAGGAGTCGCCCCGCGGCCTCCGCGACGACGAGCATCACGACGAAGTACGCGAGCGTCGCGGCACCGACCCGCGCGAGCGTCGCGCCGTCGAACGCGGCGGTGGCGACGCTGTGGAACACGAGCGCCGGGAGCAGCACGTACACCGTCACCGTGTTGAGCGGCTCGACGTCGACGTCGCGCAGGCGCCCGAGGACGACCCCGACCCCGGAGACGGTCACGATCGGGAGGATCGCCGTCGTGAAGGTGTCGAACAGGGACATCAGCCGGCTGTCGTCGGGGCGCCCCGCTGCGGGCGCTCGGGGGCTGTCAGTGCTGCGCTCTCCACCCGCCCGGCGGCTACGCCAGGCGCCACGCCTCTGTGTCGGACCCGGCGGATTCGATCAGCCCACGCCGTTCCATCTCGTGCAGAATCTCGCCGAACCGGCCCGGCTGTGCGACCTCGAGTTCCATCCGCCCGATGTCGTGGTTCGCGTCGAGGAGGCCGCGCAGGTCGTCGTCGGTGAACGTCTCCCGGTCGGCTGTCTCCATGACGCCCGACACGAGGTCGCACATGTCCTCGACGAAGTTCCACGGGTAGACCACCCACGTCCAGCCGTCGAGGTGTTCGCCGACGAAGTCCGGGTCGGCGTCGCAGCCGGCGAGGCACTGGAGCGTCGCGGTCCGGACGGCTGCGGGGTCGCGGTCCCGGACGTACGCCTCGGCGTGGGCGATCGACTCGCCGGTGTCGGCGATGTCGTCGACGACGAGGACGTCCTTTCCGCCGACGCTGCCCTCCGGCATCGGGTAGCGGATCTCCGGCTCGTCGCCGGTGGCGGCGGTGCCGACGTAGTGTTCGACCTTCAGGCTCGTCAGGTCGTCCAGCCCGAGGAAGTCACACAGACAGCGGCCGGCGAACCAGCCGCCGCGGGCGAGTGCGACGACCACGTCCGGGTCGAACCCGTCGGCCCGCACGTCCGCTGCCACCTCGCGTGTGAGTCCGTAGATATACTCCCAGTTGGTGACGGTGCAGTCGAACTCCTCCTCGGCGGTCATCGGGCAACCCGACGGCAGGGGATAAAAAAACGCTCCCGGTCCCCCGCGCTTATGTCCCGTCCTCCCGACCCCGGTCTGTGACCGAACGGCGTGCCCTCCTCGTCGACGCGTTCGCGGCCGAACCGCTCGCTGGCAACGCCGCGGGCGTCGTCCCGGCGGCGGCGGCCCTGACCGACGAGCAGATGCGCGCGGCTGCGCGCGAACTCGGTGCGAGCGAGACGGCGTTCGTCCGCGACTCCGGACCGGCGGACCGGCGCCTGCGCTTCTTCTCGCCGACCGACGAGGTCGACCTGTGTGGCCACGCGACGGTCGCGGCCCACGCTCACCTCCACCGTGAGGGGGCCATCGAGGCGGGCGAACACACCGTCGAGACGAACGTCGGCGTCCACGACGTCGAGGTGACCCCGGAGGGCGTCGTCTGGGTGGCGGGCGAGGCGCCGACGGTCGACGTCGTCGACCCGGACCTCGACCGGGTCGGCGCGGCGCTGGGCGTCGACCCGGCTGCGCTCCGGGACGTCGGCGCCGACCTGCCAGTCGCCGTCGCCTCGACCGGCCTCCCGTATCTCGTCGTGCCGGTGAACTTCCTCTCGCGGCTGGGCGAGGCCGACCCGGACGACGACGCGGTCGCCGCGCTCGCGGAGGCGTACGGCGCGGCAGGGGTGTACGCGTTCACCTTCGACGCCGTCGACCGCGAGGCGACGCTCCACGGGCGGGCGTTCCTGCCCGGCCTCGGCGTCGCCGAGGACCCGGTGACTGGAACGGCGAGCGGCGCGGTCGCGGCGTACTGCCGCACGGTCGGGGCGTTCGACGGCGACCCG
Organism: Haloferacaceae archaeon; assembly: GCA_028274865.1. GTDB lineage: Archaea > Halobacteriota > Halobacteria > Halobacteriales > Haloferacaceae > A07HB70. The sequence continues at coordinate 5,375 of JAQCMY010000082.1, forward strand.
CCGGCGGAGATCCGCTGTGAACAGGGCCACTTCGTCGACAGGCCCGGCGTGGTGCGAGTACGGGCCGAGACGGCCGACGCGGGCGACGACCCCGGCTGCGTCTGGACCGGCGGCCGTGCTCCGACGGCGCTCGACGGTCGGCTGACGCTGCCGGCGGACGAGGACGACGGGATCATCGAGGCGTAGCGCCTGCCCCAGGCGCCGTGGTGTCGGAACGGACAGCCGGCGTCGGCCCTCCCGACGGGGCCGCGGCGCCCCTCGTCCGCTCGTCGACGGGTGTACCCCCGTGCTGACGGCGCTCCCGGAACCTTCTTGAATCGTCCTGCCACCCATTCAGACACTTATGCCCGTAGTTTGGCTCGACGCGGTCGGCTCTGCCGACCTCGAACGAGTTGGCGGAAAGGCGGCGTCGCTCGGCGAGCTCACCGGGGCCGACCTGCCGGTTCCGCCGGGCTTCGTCGTCACCGCCGACACGTACCGGACGTTCATCGAGGAGACGGGGATCGCGGCGGACCTGTTCGAGGCGGTCGAGGTCGACCACGAGGACTCGGCGGCGCTCGCCGCGGCACACGAACGTGCCCACGACCTGATCGTCGAGACGCCGCTTCCCGACTCGGTCCGCGAGGAGGTGCTCGCCGCCTACGACGAGTTCGACCCCGCCGACCCGTTCGTCGCGGTGCGGTCGTCGGCGACGGCGGAGGACCTGCCGGACGCCTCCTTCGCCGGCCAGCAGGAGACGTTTCTGAACGTCGGGCGGGACGCCCTGCTCGACCGGGTTCGGGAGTGCTGGGCGTCGCTGTTCTCCGAGCGGGCGATCTACTACCGCAACCGGCAGGGGTTCCCCCACGACGAGGTGGACATCGCCGTCGTCGTCCAGCGGATGGTCGACGCCGAGAAGTCCGGTGTGCTGTTCACCAGCCACCCGTCGACGGGCGAGCCCCGCGCGATCGTCGAGGCGGCGTGGGGGCTCGGCGAGGGCGTCGTGAGCGGTGCCGTCTCGCCGGACAACTACGTCGTCGACCGGTCGGCGGGCGAGGCCGTCGAGGCGCAGGTGGCGGACAAGAAGACGATGTTCGTCCGCGGCACGGACGGGGCGACCGTCGAGAAGTCGGTCCCCGACGACCGGCGCGAGAAGCAGGTGCTCTCGGAGGCCGAGCTCGACGACCTGATCGCGGTCGGCGAGCGGGTCGAAGACCACTACGGCGAGCCACAGGACGTCGAGTGGGCGATGCGCGGCGGTGACCTGTACATGCTCCAGTCGCGGCCGATCACGACGATCGACACCGGGTCGACCGGCGCGACGGGGACAGCCGGCGCTGCCGGCACGAGCACCGGAACGGGCGGCGCGGGCGGGACGACGACGGGTGACGGCTCCGGCGTGGTCCGTGCCGCCGCCGACGACGACGACGAGACGCTGGTCGAGGGGCTCGGCGCCAGTCCCGGCGTCGTCGCCGGCCCGGTCCGGGTGGTCAACTCCGCCGACGACCTCGCCGCCGTCGAGGACGGCGACGTCATCGTCACCGAGATGACGATGCCCGACATGGTGCCGGCGATGAAGCGGGCCGTCGCCATCGTCACCGACGAGGGTGGGATGACGAGCCACGCGGCGATCGTCTCGCGCGAACTCGGTGTCCCCGCGGTGGTCGGCACCGGAAGCGCGACGCGGCAACTCGAGGACGGGCTGCTCGTCACCGCCAACGGCGACCGCGGTGTCGTCCGCGACGGCGACCAGACCGGCGGCGACGACGAGTACGAACCCGTCGAGGCGGTGCGACCGGAGACGCCGGTCAAGCCGATGACCGCGACGGAGGTGAAGGTGAACGTCTCTATTCCGGAGGCCGCCGAACGCGCGGCGGCGACGGGTGCGGACGGCGTCGGCCTCCTCCGCACCGAGCACATGGTGCTGTCGACCGGCAAGACCCCCGAACAGTTCGTCCGCGACCACGGCGAGGACGGCTTCGTCGACGAGCTCGTCGAGGGCGTCCGCGGGGTGGCGAGCGAGTTCTACCCCCGGCCCGTCCGCCTGCGGACCCTCGACGCGCCGACAGACGAGTTCCGCCAGCTCGAGGGCGGCGACGACGAGCCCCGCGAGCACAACCCGATGCTCGGCTACCGCGGTATCCGCCGGAGCCTCGACAAGCCAGACGTGTTTCGGCTCGAACTCCGGGCGATCCGGCGGCTCCACGACGCCGGCTACGACAACGTCGAGGTGATGTTCCCGCTGGTGAACGACGCCGACGACGCCGCCGCGGCCCGCGACCACATGGCCGAGGCGGGCCTCGACCCCGACAGGGTGTCGTGGGGCGTGATGATAGAGACCCCCGCGGGTGCGCTCCTCGTCGACGACCTGGCCGAGACCGGCATCGACTTCGCCTCGTTCGGGACGAACGACCTGACGCAGTACACCCTCGCGGTCGACCGCAACAACGAGCACGTCGCCGACCGGTTCGACGAGTTCCACCCCGCCGTGCGGCGGCTGATCGGCGACGTGATCGACCGGTGTCGCGACCACGACGTCGACATCAGCATCTGCGGGCAGGCCGGCTCCGACCGCGAGATGGTCCGGTTCCTCATCGACCGGGGCGTCTCCTCTATCTCGGCCAACATCGACGCCGTCCGGGACGTCCAGCACGAGGTCAAGCGGGTCGAACAGCGGCTGATTCTCGACTCCGTCCGGTAGCGGGCGGTCGATGTCGGCAACGCTTTGAGCGTCTGGCGGCTCCCTAGGGGCGTGCCCGAGCACGAGTTGGCGGCTCGTCCGCAGTCGTTCGACGCCGTCCTCTCCTCGATGTGTACGGAGCCCCACCCGGCGGCCAGGGACGCCGCCGAGCGCTTCCTCGCCGCGAACCCCGGCGACCCGGCGACGTACGGGACCGTCGCCGACCTGGAGGCCCGCGCCGTCGACACGCTCGGGCGGGTCGCGGGCCTCGACGACCCGCACGGCTACGTCACCAGCGGCGGGACGGAGGCGAACCTCCAGGCGGTTCGGGCGGCCCGCGACCGCTCGGCTGCCGACGACCCGACGGTCGTCGCCCCCGAGAGCGCACACTTCAGCCTCCAGAAGGCCGGCGCCGTCCTTGGCGTCGACGTCGAGTTCGTCCCGACCGACGCCGACGAGCGGGCCGACCCGGCGGCGATGCGGGCGGCGACGGACGGGGACACGGCGCTCGTCGTCGCGGTCGCTGGCTCGACGGAGTACGGACGGGTCGACCCGGTGCCCGCGCTGTCGGCGGTCGCCCGCGACGCCGGCGCGCTCCTCCACGTCGACGCCGCGTGGGGCGGGTTCGCGCTCCCGTTCACCGGCCACGACTGGAGCTTCGCCGACGCCGCCGTCGACACGATGACCGTCGACCCACACAAGCTCGGCCGGGCGCCGGTGCCGGCTGGCGGCTTCCTCGCTCGCGACCGGACGACGATGGACGCGCTCGCGGTGGAGACGCCGTACCTCGAGACGCGGTCACAGGCGTCGCTCACCGGCACGCGCTCCGGGGCCGGCGTCGCCGGCGCCGTCGCGGCGATGGAGGCGCTGTGGCCCGACGGCTACCGCGCCGAGACCGAGCGCGCGACGGCGGACGCCGAGTGGCTGGCCGGCGAACTCGCGGCCCGCGGCCACCGGGTCGTCGAGCCGGAGCTCCCGCTGGTCGCGGTCGACCTCCCCGAGCGGCTGTTCGAGGGGCTCCGCGACGCGGGCTGGCGGCTCTCGCGCACCCGCCGGGGCGAGACCCGCGTCGTGGTGATGCCCCACGTCACCCGCGACCGGCTCCGTGCGTTCCTCGACGACCGGGATCAGATCGCTTAGTACGCCGCGCCGCGGAACCTGGCCGTGGACGTGGTCCCCGTGCTCTCCCTCGCCGAGCCGCTCGTCGCGGTGCCGCTCGCGGCGGAGGGCAGTCTCCTCCAGCGGGCCGTCCGCACCGCGACGGGGTGGGTCGGACTCGTCATCGTCTTCGTCTACTCCTTCCTCATCGCCTTTGCACTCCCCGGCGTGAGCGAGGTGGTCCTGCTCGCGCCGCTGGATCTGGGCCTGTCCCGCCCGGCGCGGCTGAGCCTCATCATCGTCGTCAGCGGCCTGGGGAAGGCAGCCGGGAGCGTCTTCGCGTTCCACCTCGGCCAGGAGGCGAAGCAGTCGGGGCCGGCAGAGCGCCTGATCCGCAGCTCGCGGTTCGACGTGATGGAGTGGACCGAGCGCCGGACCGTCCAGCTCGTCCAGCGGTACGGGTTCGTCGGGCTGGCCGCGGCGCTCTCGGTGCCGTTCTTCCCGGACACGCTCTCTATCTACGCGTTCTCGGTGCTGTCCGAGGACTACCTGCGCTTCGCCGCCGCGACGTTCGTCGGGAGCGTCGGGCGCCTGCTCGTGACGCTGGCGCTCGTCGGCGGGACGCTCGCCGCGTTCTGACCGCCGCGCTTTTGCTGACACCGACCCAAGATCACGTAGTGACGGGCGTGTCGTCTCCCGGCTGTCGTGCGCGCACGTAGCGGCAGGCACGCCCTCGGACGGCGTTCTGGCGGGCCGCCCTCGCCGTACCACCGGCGGGTTTTAGCCCGCCAGCGCGGCACACCCGACACGAGACAATCATGAGTGACACAGGAGACGGCGACGGCACCGGCCACGAGGCGTTCCCGACGGACCGACCGGCGGTTGTCACCTGCGGGCTCCCGTACGCCAACGGCGACCTCCACATCGGCCACCTGCGGACGTACGTCGGGGGCGACACGTACGCGCGGGCGCTCGAGACGCTCGGACAGGAGACGGCGTTCGTCTGCGGGTCGGACATGCACGGCACACCCGTCGCGGTGAACGCCGAGAAGGAGGGGGTCACCCCGGAGGCGTTCGCGCTCGACTGGCACGAGCAGTACGCCGAGACGTTCCCGCAGTTCGGCGTCGAGTTCGACAACTACGGCCACACGCACGACGAGACGAACACCGAACTCACCCGCGATATCGTCCGGGCGCTCGACGACGCCGGGCTGGTGTACGAGAAGTCGATCATGGTCGCCTACGACCCGACCGGCGACCAGTACCTCCCCGACCGCTACGTCGAGGGCACCTGCCCGTACTGCGGCGAGCCGGCCCGCGGCGACGAGTGCGACGAGGGCTGTGGCCGCCACCTCGAGCCCGGCGAGGTGGAAGCCCCGACGTCGACGCTGACGGGCAACCCCGCGGAGTACCGCGAGCGCGAGCACAAGTTCTTCCGCGTCTCCGAGCTCCAGCCGTACCTCCAGGCGTTCATCGACCGGCTAGACGGGACCGAGAACGCGAAGAACCAGCCCCGGGAGTGGATCGAGGGCGAGCTCCGTGACTGGTGTATCACCCGGGACATGGACTGGGGCATCGACTACCCCGGCGACGAGCGCGACGACCTCGTGCTGTACGTCTGGGTCGACGCCCCGGTCGAGTACGTCGCCTCGACGAAACAGCACAGCAGCCGGGTCGGCACAGACGAGTACGACTGGCGCGAGGTCTGGTCGCCCGACAGCGCGGTGCCGGACTCGCCAGACGAGCGGGTCGCCGGCGGCGAGATCGTCCACGTCGTCGGCCGGGACATCATCCAGCACCACACCGTCTTCTGGCCCGCGATGCTCCGCGGCGCGGGCTACGCGGAGCCGCGCGCGGTGCTGGCGAGCGGCTTCATCACCCTCGACGGCGCGGGCTTCTCCACCTCGCGGGACCGCGCCGTCTGGGCCGACGAGTATCTCGACGAGGGCTTTCACCCCGACCCCCTGCGCTACTATCTCGTCTCCTACGGCGCCTTCCAGCAGGACGTCGACTTCTCGTGGGAGAAGTTCCGCGAGCGGACGAACAACGAACTGGTCGGGACGCTCGGCAACTTCCTCTACCGGTCGCTCCTGTTCGCACACCGCAACTACGGCGGAACGCCGGCAGCCGACCTCTCCGCGGAGGTGCGCGACCGCATCGAGGCCGCCGTCGAGGCGTTTCGCGCGGGCGT
>JAQCMY010000057.1 GCA_028274865.1 Haloferacaceae archaeon
GGGGGACGGTCGTCGAGAGGACGTCCTCCAGCAGCGGAAAGGCGAGCACCGGGAGCGCCATGAAGATGAGAAAGACACCGGTCAGGTCCATCACGATGACGAGTACGTTCATCACGGGACTCTCCCAGGGCGAGTCCGACCCGAACCCGGTGGTGGTGAACGTCTCGACGACGACCTGGACCGCGTGGAGAAACGTGACGCGGTCGCCCTCGTAGATCCGCATCCCGTTGTGGTAGAGCACCGCGTAGCCGAGCATCACCGCAGTCAGCAAAAGCGCGTAGTAGACTGTTCGGCGCCGCCACTTCTCCATGGCGTCCGGTCCGGGGAGAGGGCACTAAACTGGCGCGATGGCTGTCCGCGGGTCAGACGCGGTGCGCCGCGAGCGCCGGCACGTCGATGTCGACGCCGAGACCCGGCGCCTCGGGGAGGGCGACTCGACCGTCCTCGACGGTCGGCTGGTCGACGAGCAGCGACCCGAACAGCGGGAAGTCGGTGACGTCGAACTCCAGCCACTCGAAGGCGGGCGTGGCGGCGGCGAGATGCATCGTCGCCGCGAGGCCGACCCCGGTGGTGAAACAGTGCGGCGTGACGGTGACGCCGTGGGCCTCGGCGAGTGCGCAGATCTTCTTCGACTCCGTCAGCCCGCCACAGCGCATCGCGTCGGGCATCGCGTAGTCGGCTGCGCCGGCCGCGAACAGGTCGCGAAAGCCCCACTTCGTGTACTCGTTTTCCCCAGCCGCCAGCGGGACGTCGAGCGACCGCGCGAGGTCGGCCAGCCCCGCGACGTCGTGTGGCGCGAGCGGCTCCTCGTACCAGTAGACGTCGTAGTCGGCGAGCATCCGCCCGACCCGGCGCGCCTCCGCCCGGTCGTAGCCGCAGTTCAGGTCGACCATCAGGGCGGCGTCGCCGACGGCGTCCCGGAGGGCCGCGACCCGCGCCTCGTCCGCCGCGAGCCCCCGGCCGAGGTGGCACTTCACGCCCGTGAACCCCCGCTCGACGTAGGACGCGGCGCGGTCGGCCATCCGCTCGGGGTCGTCCCAGAACAGGTCACTCGCGTACGCCCGGAGCGACCCCGTTCCGCCCGTGTCGCCGCCGAGCAGGCGGTAGACCGGCTCGTCGCGGGCCTTCCCGGCGATATCCCACAGCGCGATGTCGACGCCGCTGACGGCGGCGACGACCGCACCCTTTCGCTCCTTGTACAGGTCGTCGGTCAGGAGCCGGCGCCACTGGCGCTCGACGGCGAGCGGGTCCGCGCCGGTCAGCCGCGGCGCCAGCCGCTCGTCGACGACTCGTTCGGTGACCGCCGACGGGGGGCCGACGGCCTCGCCGACGCCCCGTACGCCGGCGTCCGTCTCCACGACGACGAGACAGGCCGTCCGCGCGTCGATCGTCCGGTCGTCGGAGACGCCGAGCGACCGGTCGAGGTCGACACGGAGCCGCACCGTCCGCACGTTCGTTATCTCCACGGGCCTCGCTCGCCCGTCTACCACTTAACGCTCTGGCGCGCAGGCCGCGGCGACGCTCCGGCGGACCGTCTCGGCGTCGGCCGTGATCGCTCCTCGCTTCAGGGCCCACTCCGGACGGTCGGGCGCGGCCGCCGCGCGCCGGAACCGCCCGGTCTGCTCGACGGCGATACGCCGGTCGACGAACGTCGCGTCGTACGAGAGCCGGTAGCGCCGGACGAGGCCGTCGTCGACGGCGGCGCGGGCAGAGAGGTTCCGCGGCGCGGTGACGCCGCGGGCGCGGGAGAAGACGGTCGCGTTCTCGAACAGGGTCCCCTCGACCCGGCGGACGCCGTCACGCTCCGTCGTCCGGAGCCGGACGCCGCGGAGCATCTCGCCCGGTTCCCGGAGGTCGGGCAGGAGGAAGAAGCGCGTGGTCGGGTCGTACGCCTCCGGCGGGATGTAGTCGACGGTCGTCAGCCGCCCGGTTGCCGTCGCGCGGACGAGCGACTCGCCGTCGGCGTAGAACGCGACCGTGGTCTCGTTTCGCAGGCGCTCGGCGAACAGCACCGCGTTCGGCCCGGAGACGGTCGTGGCCGCCGCGATCGTCTGACGGTCAGTCGAGACACAGCCTCTGGTGACCACCCGCGACCGCAGGCTGCCGTCGGCGTTCCGGACCGTCCGGCTGGTGCCGAAGGCGTAGGCCGTCCCGCGGAGCGCCGCGGCGTGGGCCGCGCCGAGCGACGACGGCGGGAGCCCCGTCGGCGTCGGCGTGGCCGTCGGCTCGGCTGCCGCCCGTGGCTCGCCGACCGGCGGCCGGGCAGACCGGTCGCCCCCGAGTGCCGTCCCGGCGACGACAGCGAGGACGAGGACGAGGACGAGGGCGACCGCAGCACGCGTCGCCGGCGGGGTCGGGTCGGGGTCGTGACGCGCCGGGACGCCGAGGTGGCGCCGGCAGCAGTCGTCCGCCGCTGCGGGCGGTAGCCCGTACAGGGCCGTCCGGTAGAGGTCGTCCGGACCGACGACGCCGGGGGCGTCCGCGTCGACGGTGCTGACCACGCGGTCGGCGTCGACGTCGGCCGGCGCCGGCGGGCGCGAGCGCCGTCCGACGCCGAACGGGCCCGTCCCGTCGTGGGCGAGGACGGTCAGGCGCCCACGGGGACGGTCGACCACCACCCGCGTCCCGTCGCGCCGCGCCGTCGCGCCACGGGCGGTCCACGTGTCGGCGACGAACGCCGCCAGCGCCTCGCTGTCGAGTCGGCGGACCGCGCGGCAGAATCGACGGGGCGGGACCGGTCGCACCGTCGGTCAGGTGGCGCCGAGGTACAGCTCCGCGACCTCGTCGGAGTCGAGCAGGTCCCCGCCGGTACCCTCGATGTGGTTCTCACCCATGTCGAGGACGACCCCGCGGTCGGACTCGCGGAGCGCCCGCCGGGCGTTCTGCTCGACCATCAGGATCGGGGTGCCGGCGTCGTTTATCTCGCCGATCCGCTCGAACACCTCGTCGATGAGCTTCGGCGCGAGGCCGGCGGAGGGCTCGTCGAGGATCAGGAGGTCGGGGTCGAGCATCAGCGCGGTCGCCATCGCGACCATCTGCTGCTGCCCGCCGCTGAGCGACCCGGCCGTCTGGCCGAGGCGCTCGCGCAGCACCGGGAACTGCTCGTACACCGCCTCGACGCGCTCGTCGAAGTCGAACCAGTC
>JAQCMY010000076.1 GCA_028274865.1 Haloferacaceae archaeon
ACGATGACCGCGAACTCGAAGACCGAGACTGTCCCGCCGACGACTGTCGAGCCACCGGCCACAGGATCCCACAGCGGGAGCCACGCGACGAAATCGGCCAGCGTTTCTGGCAGGAAGAACCACAACAGGCCCCACAGCACGGCGTTGGCGATGACGATGGGGACGAAGTATGCCGAGATGCGGTCGGCGACGTTTTGAATCTCCGGCTGGCAGGACTGGGCTTCTTTCACTGTTTGGACGATCTGCTGGAGGGCGGTGTCCGACCCCACTTTCGTCGCCTCGACGGTGAGCACGCCGTTCCGCGCGCCGATCGCCGTTCCGACCATCGTCGCGGCGGGCGTCGCCAGCCCGAGCGCGCAGGGACAGGCGATGAGCACGGCAGACGCGAAGACGACGGCGGCGAACTCGAGTGTCGAGACGGCCCCGCCCGCAGCCGCCGGACCACCGGCGACGAGCCCCCAGACCGGGAGCGCCGTCACCGCTCCGGCGAGCGTCTCGGGCGCCAGGAACCAGAGCGCCGCCCAGACGACGGCGTTCGCGATCACCGCCGGCACGAAGTACGCCGAGACGCGGTCGGCGAGGTGCTGTATCTCCGGCTGGCGGGACTGGGCGGCCTCGACGGTCCGGACGATCTGCTGGAGCGCCGTGTCCGCGCCGACGTTCGTCGCCTCGACGACGAGAGCGCCGTTCTCGACGACCGTCGAGCCGACGACCTCGTCGCCCGGCGTCTTCGCGACCGGGACTGACTCGCCGGTGACGGTCGACTCGTCGACCGCGCTCTGGCCGTCGACGACGACGCCGTCCGTCGGCACCGCCTCGCCGGGGCGGACCCTCATCCGGTCGCCCGGCTCGACGTCGTCGCGCGGCACCGTCTCCTCGCGGCCGTCGTGGACGAGCGTGGCCGTCTCCGGCTCCATCTCCAGCAGGTGCCGGAGTGCTTCGCCGGCCTGCCCTTTCGACCGCGCCTCGAGGTAGTTACCGAGCGTGATGAAGACGAGGATGAACGCCGCGGTGTCGAAGTAGCGGCCGCCGGCGAGGAGGCCGAGGAGGACGGCGGCGGAGTAGCCGTAGGCCGTCGAGGCGCCCAGCGCGACGAGGACGTCCATGTTCGCGCGCCGGTTCTCGACGACTGCGCGGTACGCGCTCCGGTAGAACGGCAGGCCGAGGACGACCTGAACTGGCGTCGCGAGGAGGAACTCGACCCAGCCGAACGGGAGCCCGAGGACCCGGTCGGGCAGGACGCTCCCGCCGAGGAGCAGCTTCTCGACGAGGACGACGAGGAGCGGGAGCGCGAACGCCGCGCCGAACAGCGTCAGCCGGCGCTGGCTGCGGCGCTCGGCGTCCTGCGCGTCGTCCCGCGCCGACCCGTCCGCGCCGTCGTCCTCGCGAACCGGCTCGTAGCCCGCCCGCTCGACGGCGTCGTAGAGGTCGTCGAGCGACGCGACGCCCGGCAGGGAGGTGACCCGCGCCTCGTCCGTGGCGTAGTTGACGTCCGCGTCGACGACGCCGTCGACGTCGTGAAGCGCCGCGCGGGTCGTCTCGGCGCAGTTCGCACAGGTCATGTCCGCGATACCGACCGACGTCGACTCCGTGGCGACGCCGTAGCCGGCCGACTCGACGGCGTCGACGACCGCCCCGAGCCGCGTCTCTGTCGGGTCGTACGCGACGCTCGCCTCGTCCGTCACGTCGTTCACGCTCGCCCGGTGGACGCCGTCGAGCGCCGCGAGCGACTCCTCGACGGTCGTCGCGCAGCTCGCACAGCTCATTCCGGTGACGGTCAGCGAGACGGTTCGGTCGGGCACGGGTACTAGTACGGGCTCCACGTTTACCGCGTTTTCTACTTCGCGTTCGGGGCTCGTGGGGGGACCGTACTTTGGGATCGAAACCGGGTCAGGCGCCCTCGGACAGCCGCTCGTACCGTTCCACGAACCGACCCCGGCAGGAGGCACAGCAGAAGTGGTGGACCGTCTCGTCGAGACGGACGGACTCGCCCTCGCTGTCGACGGTGTTGCCACACTCCGCGCAGGCGAGGGCGAACGTCGTCCCCTCCAGCGACGGCGTCCACTCGGCGTCGTCGACGAGCGTCACCTCGTGGTCCGCCACGGCGCCGTCGAGCAGTCCCTCGACCCACTCCCGGACCCGTCTGCCGTCGGCGCGGCCCGCGAACCAGACGTCACCGTCGGCGGTGACGAAGACGTGTTCGACGCCCTCCGCGTCGCGCAGGCGCGTCCGGAGCCCGTCGACGCCCTCGACGCCCGTGGCACGCACGAACACCGGGACGCCGGCACGGAGCTGTGAGCGGTCGATCTGGACGGTGAACCGCTCGATCACCCCGGACTCGCGGAGCCGGGTCACCCGGTCCGAGACGGCGGGGCCGGAGAGGCCGACCGTCTCGCCGATCCGGCTGAACGGTCGCCGGGCGTCCTCCGCAAGGAGCGACAGAATCTCGACGTCGGTCTCGTCTAACTCGCGCACGAGAGGCATTTCCCCTTTGGAATCAAGAGTGTTGGCCCGCTCTGCCTTCGGTTCGAAGGGACCCG
>JAQCMY010000090.1 GCA_028274865.1 Haloferacaceae archaeon
TGTATCGCGCCGAGCCGAACTCGTTCGACCCGTCCGCCGGCGGCGTCGACACGCTCGTCAACCCGCGCCGAGGTGTCGGGCGTGGTGACGACGACCGGGTCCTCGGCCTCGCTCCGGCGGACGTAGTGTTCGGCCAGCACTGCGAGGACGGTGTTGCGGTCGACGACGCCGCCGTCGCCGTCGAGCATCACGATCCGGTCGGCGTCGCCGTCGTGTGCCACGCCCAGGTCCGCCTCCGGATCGTCGGCGAGGAACGCCCGGACGTCGGCCAGCGACTCGCGGGTCGGCTTCGGCGCGCGACCGGAGAAGTAGCCGTCGATCCCGCCGTTCAGCGTGGCGACGTCCGCGCCGAGGGCACGCAGCACCGCCGGGGTGGTGCGCGCGCCGACGCCGTTTCCGGTGTCGACGACGACGCGACAGCCGTCCGGCGCGGCGCCGTGGTCACTCGCGTGTGTCACGAGCGCGGTCCGGTAGTCGTCCAGCGGCTCCTCGCCGGCGACCCCGCCCCACGCCGTCCACGGGGCCTGCGCTCCCCCGTCGACGCCGGCCTCGACCGCCTCCTCCGCGTCCGCGTCGTACTCGACCCCGTCGGCGAACAGTTTGAGTCCGTTGTCCGCCGGTGGGTTGTGCGAGGCGGTGACCATCGCGCCGTGCCGGCCCCGCGAGGCGAACGCGAGCACCGGCGTCGGGACTCGTCCGACCCGCCGGACGTCGGCGCCGCCGGCGGCCAGCCCGGCTGTCGCCGCCGCCGCGAGCCCCGCGCCGGTCGCCCGCCCGTCGCGCCCGACGACGAAGGTCGGGTCGGGGCCGGCGGCGCGGGCGGCGGCGCGACACACCCGGACGACCAGTTCGGGCCGGACCCGGTCGACCCCCCCACGGACGCCGGCGGTTCCGAACAGGTCCATATCGATACAGGGAGAGCCGAGGAGTTAATTCCCGTCGGTCGGCTGCGGCGACGCCTGTCGAAGCGGGTCGGGACGTTCTTGAGACGCGACCGACAACTGTGGCCATGGACGACGCGGACGACGCGGACGACGCGGACGACGCGACTGCGGGCCGGCGCGTCCGGGCTCACGTCCACGTCTCCGGGCGCGTCCAGGGCGTCGGCTACCGCGCGGCGACCCGGCGCCGCGCGGACGGCCACGGCGTCGACGGGTGGGTGCGGAACCTCGCCGACGGCCGGGTCGAGGCCGTCTTCGAGGGGCCGCGCGACGCGGTCGCGTCGACGGTCGAGTGGTGTCACGAGGGGAGCCGCGCGGCCCGCGTCGACGGCGTCGACGTCGCGTGGGAGGAGCCGGTCGGTCACGACGGCTTCGAGGTCCGCCGGTGAACCCGGTCGTCCTCGTCCGGCGGCTGTTCTGGGGGGCGGTGGCGGCTCTCGCCGGCGCCGCGACCGGCCTCTCGGGCTTCCTGGTCGTCCGCGGGCCGCTGCTCGGCGGCGAGGTGCTCGACCCGCAGCCGCTGGTGCTCGCGGCGGGCGTCTTCGTCGTCGGTATCATTCTCCTCGCGCTCGGCGGGACGAAGTTCGTGCGGGCCCTGCGCACCTAGTCCGGCGCGACCGCGGCCAGCGACCGCTCGACGACCAGCGCCTCGACGACGGCGCGGTCCGCCGCCGACTCGCGGTCCGTCAGGACCTCGTTCGCCTCCGCGAGCATCCGCTCCTCGACGCCACGCTGGTCCGGGTCCTTCGTCGCGTTCGTCAGCGCCTCGTAGTCGTCGGCCAGGTCGAACGACGCGCGGGCGGCGTTGCACCGCGACAGCGGGTTGCCGTCCAGGTCGACCGTCAGGTCGCGCACGAGCGCCCAGTCGCTCTCGCAGAAGTGGACCGAGACGGCACCGACGATGTCGCGCACCGCGATCGGCCCCGCGTTCTCCATCAGTGCCACCGCGCTCGGCGGGACGTCCACCCGCGCGGTCGTCTCGCGGCTGCCACAGAGCGCGCACGGCTGTTCGGTCCGTCCGGTGTACACTACCGCTCGCCCCCCGCGTTCCGGATCCGTGTCACGCCGGGTAACTGGGGCCGCGGGAGAAAAATCCCCGCGGAGTCGGTCACAGCCGGTCGAGCGCGCGCCGACAGACAGCCGCGTACGGCGCCGCCACGGGCGGCAGTTCGAACGCGGCACGACAGCCGCCGGGAGCGGGGTCGACCCGGTGACCGGTCGCCGGAATCCGGGCGACCCGCCACGCCCAGCGCCCGCGCTCGCCGTCCCACTCGCAGGCCGTCACCTCGAACGGGAGCCAGACGCCGAGGCGGGCGACCCTGACCCGCCCGGTCGTCTCCGGCCCGACCCGTCGCTCGTCGCAGTCGACGGCGGCGACGCTCGGACCCCACTCCGGCCACGCCGCCGTGTCGACGAGGCGGTCCCACACGTCGGCCGGCGGGCGGGCGAACGACCGGGCGACGACCAGTCGCCGGCCCTCGGGGGTGTGCTCGACGTCCACACCGCTACGACGCCGACCGGAACGTTGAACCCGGCGACAGTCGCCCGTCGCTGTATGAAGACGACGGCGAGGGCCCACCCCATCCAGGGGCTCGTGAAGTACCACGGGATGCGCGACGAGGAGCGACGGCTCCCCTACCACGACTCCATCAGCGTCTGCACCGCACCGAGCCACACTCGCACGACCGCCGCGTTCCGCCCCGGGGCCGACGAGGACGTCTTCGTCGTCGACGGCGAGCGCCTGTCCGGCCACGCCGCCGACCGGGTGCGGTCTGTCGCCGACCAGGTTCGCGAGCGCGCGGGCACAGAAGACCGGGTCCGCCTGGAGTCGGAGAACTCGTTCCCGTCGAACGTCGGCTTCGGCTCCTCGTCGTCGGGGTTCGCCGCCGCAGCCGTCGCGCTGACGGAGGCGGCGGGGCTGGACCTCACGGCCCCGGAGACGTCTGCGATTGCCCGCTACGGCTCCTCGTCTGCTGCCCGTGCCGTGACGGGTGCGTTCTCGGTGCTGGAGGCGGGACTGAACGACCACGACTGCCGCGCACACCGGATCGACACGCCGCTCGAGGACGACCTGCGGGTCGTGACGGCGCTGGTCCCGCAGTACAAGCAGACGGAGGCGGCCCACCGCGAGGCGGCGGAGAGCCACATGTTCGAGGCGCGGCTCGCGCACGTCCACGGCCAGCTGGCAGAGATGACGGACGCGCTCCGCGCGGGGTCGTTCGACCGCGCGTTCGAGCTCGCTGAACACGACTCGCTCTCGCTCGCCGCCGCGACGATGACCGGACCGGCGGGGTGGGTGTACTGGCAGCCCCGGACCCTCGCCGTCTTCGACGCCGTCCGGACGCTCCGTGCCGAGACGGACGTCCCCGTGTACTTCTCCGTCGACACCGGCGCCTCCGTCTACGTCAACACCACCGCCGACGAGGTCGACCGGGTGCGCGAGGCCGTCGCCGACTGCGGCGTCGAGACGAACGTCTGGGAGGTCGGCGGGCCCGCCGAGGTGCTGCCCGAGAGCGAAGCGCTGTTTTAGATTCGGCCCGTATCGCGGCCGTGACTCCACGGGTTCTCGTCCTCGGGGCTGGCTACGCGGGCCTGTCGCTCGCCCGCCGTCTCGAGGGGCTGCTCCCCGACGCCGCCGAGCTGACCGTCGTCGACGCCTCGCCCGACCACCTCGTCCAGCACGAGCTCCACCGTCTCGTCCGGTACCCCGGCCTCGTCGACGCGATCACCGTCCCCCTCGACGAGACGCTCGACCGCGCCGCGGTCGTCACCGCTCGAGTGGAGTCGGTCGACCGCGAGGCGCGGACGGTCCACACGGACGAGGGGGTGCTCGACTACGACGTCTGTGCGGTCTGTCTCGGCGCCGAGACGGCGTTCTACGGCCTGCCGGGCCTCGGAGCACACGCGACCCCGCTGAAGCGCGTCCGGCACGCCGAGCGGATCCGCGAGCGGTTCCTCGCGCTGGACGCCGGCGACCGGGTCACCGTCTGTGGCGCCGGACTGTCGGGCGTCCAGGTCGCGGGCGAACTCGCCGCGCTCGGCGAGTCGGCAGACGTCGGGGCCGAGGTCCGACTCCTCGAGCGGGAGTCGACCGTCGCGCCGACGTTCCCGGCGCCGTTCGCCGAGGCGGTTCGGGCGGCGCTCGACCGCGCCGGTGTCGTCGTCGAGACCGGCGTCCAGGTGACGGCGGCGACGGCAGACGAGGTGCGGTTCGCGGCGCGCGACCCGCTCGCCCACGACCAACTCGTGTGGACCGGCGGCATCCGTGGCCCGGACGCGGTCGGCGGCGAGCGCCCGACGGTCCGTGCCGACCTCCGCCTCGACGACCGGACGTTCGCCGTCGGGGACGCCGCCCGGGTCGTCGACGCAGACGGCGAGCCGGTGCCGGCGAGCGCCGCCGCCGCGATTCGCGAGGCGTCGGTGGCGGCGACGAACGTGGCGCGGGTGGTCGAGCGCCTGCGCGACGGCGGCGGGTTCGCGCCGCGGATGGAGCGGTACCGCTTCGACGTGCCGGGGTGGATCGTCTCCGTCGGCGACGACGCCGTCGCACGGGTCGGCGGCGCCGTCGTCACCGGCACGGCGGCGCGCGCGATGAAGGCCACCGTCGGGGCGGGCCACCTCACCGCCGTCGGCGCGGTCGGGCGGGCGACCGACCTCGTGCGCGAGGAGCTCGGCCACGGGTAGCGTCTGTCTTCGCCCCTCGACCGGCGGGCACGGTACTCGGGTCGTTCGAGGGGAC
>JAQCMY010000097.1 GCA_028274865.1 Haloferacaceae archaeon
TGTCACCCTCCTCGGCACCGGCGACACCACGGGGACGCCGACCGTCGGCTGTGACTGCGACACCTGTCGTCACGCCCGTGCCCGCGGCGTCGAGCGCACGCGCTTCTCCGTCCACGTCGAGAACGAGACGACCGGGGAGTGTCTCCTCGTCGACTTCAGCCCCGACTTCCGCTCGCAGTTCCTGGCGAACGACGTCGGCCTGCCAGACGCCGCGGTGGTGACACACATCCACTTCGACCACCTCGACGGCCTCGGCAACGTCTTCCGGCTCGCCGACCCGATCGACGTCCACGCCGCGGGCGAGCGGGACCCGGAGACAGACGAGAGCGTCGCCGAGACGGTCCGTCGGAAGTACCACTACCTCGACCGGGTGGCGGTCCGGGCGCACGACCCGGGCGTCGCCTTCGAGGCGGCGGGGTTCGACGTGACGCTCTACCCGGTCTCGCACCCGCCGCTTCGCTGTTACGGCCTCACCGTCGAGAGCGGCGGCGCGACGCTGGCGCTCACGGGCGACACGAACTACGCGGTGCCGGCGGCGACCCGCGAGGCGCTCGCCGGCGCGGACCTCCTCGTCGCGGACGCGATCGCGCCGGCGGCGACGTGTGCGGGCCACCCCGCCGGCGGGCGCCACGAGGACGACGAGGGGGTCCCCCGGACGTTCGGCAGGAAACACATGACCCGCGAGGGCGCGCTGGCGCTGGCCGACGAACTCGCCCCCGCCGAGACGCTACTGGTTCACTGCTCGCACTACTACCCCGCCGACGAGGCGTTCGACCCGCCGCTCGCCGTCGACGGGGCGGTCAGAACTCTGTGAGGCCGCTCTGCTCGCGGGCGACGCCCGGCGGGTCTGCGACCCACGGCGACCGGGCGTCCCGGAGCGCCGCCCCGTCGACCGCCGGCGGGTCCGCCGGCGTGTGCTCCGGGCAGTCCGGACAGTCCCGCGCCGGGTCGACGACACGGTCGAACGCCACACAGTACGGGCGACCGTCGGCCGTCGGCTCGCACCGGGCACAGGCCGGCGGCTCGGGGCGCCACCCCTTGCCGTATGCGCGTTCGGCGACACGGCGGCGGACGCGGCGCTTCGCCGACGGCTCGGCGACCCGCACCGCCGTCCGACCGGGGTGGCGCTCGACGGGTTCGACGCCGGGGTCGTCGACCGGGAGCGGCGACGGCTCGCGGACCACCCGGCGCTCGCCCGTGTCGGGGTCGAACCGCCACACGCCGACGGGGTCGGGGAGCCGGTTCAGGTGTGCGCGGGTGACGTGACTCTCGGTGGCGAGGACCACGCGGTCGAACAGCGCGAGGCTGGCGTCGTACCGGAGCTGACGCTCCATCCCCCCCGGTCGCCCGAGGTCGGGCTTGTTCTCGACGGCGAGGAGGCCCGCGAACCAGCCGTCCGGGTAGCGGGCGCGCTGGCGGTAGCGCACGACGCCGTCGCGGCGGGTTCGCCTGACGAACCCGGCGTCGACGGCGCGGTCGAGGA
This sequence comes from Haloferacaceae archaeon, assembly GCA_028274865.1. Lineage (GTDB taxonomy): Archaea > Halobacteriota > Halobacteria > Halobacteriales > Haloferacaceae > A07HB70. The sequence goes on from JAQCMY010000097.1 coordinate 1,484, forward strand.
CCGCCGTCCGGCGCTCGGGCGGGGCGTCGACGGCCTCGTCCGCGCGCACGGCCCGACCGACCCCGACGTCGCCCTCGACGACGGTCGGCGGAATCGTCTCGTCGGTTATCCGGGCGCGGTCGTCGAAGGCGGGGCCGGGGTCGAGGGCGACGACGTCGACGACGCGCCGGCCCGGGGCGGCGACGCCGCCGCCGAGCTGGCGGGCGACGACACGGTCGTCACGCTCGAGACGGGCACAGAGCGCGAGTTCGAAGGCGTACTCGGAGGCGGTCCCGCCTCCGTCGGCAGCCGCCACGTCCTCAGTCGTCGACGACGACCTCGACCGGTCCGTCGTCGTCCGCCTCCGTCTCGGCGGGCAGGTCGTCGCCGGAGCGCTCCTGCAGGAGCAGGCCCCCGACGACGGCGAGAGCGACCCACGAGCGCCACGAGGCGAGGTTCAGGGTGTAGCCGATACCGAACGGCTTGGGGACGAGCATCCCCTCGCCCGGCTGCCAGTACGACGAGAGCATCCGTCCGAGGCTCGGGCGCTCGAAGTTGTACGGCACACCGAACACCTCGCCGGACTCGGGTCTGTCGGCCATGACCGCCGGTACGCCGGGGCGGTACAAGTCAGTTCGGTCGGCCTACCGGTACCGGCCTCGCGCGTCGACGTCGGCGAGCCGCGAGAGAACCGCCTCGTCGCCGGCCACACGGTAGCCCTCGCGGACCGCCTCGCAGGCCGCCGCGGCCTCGTCCTCGGCGGCAGTGCCGGTGACGCTCCCCTCGAAGACGTGGAGGTCCATCGCGTGGTCCTCGACGTGGCCGGAGTGTGCGCCGAGGCCGAAGTCGACGAGCCACAGCCGTTCGCCGCCGACCCGGACGTTCCGCGTCGTCGGGTCGCCGTGGACCAGCCCGGCGTCGTGGAGCGCCGCGAGGTGTTCACCGACCCGCCTGGCGCGGTCGGGCGTGAGCGCCGCCGCGAGGTCGCGGTCGCCGACGTGCTCGAGGGTCAGTCGCGCCGCCGCGACGTCGACGTCGCGGACGAGCGGCGTCGGGACGCCCGCGCGACGGGCCTCGCTCGTCAGTCGCGCCTCCGCGCGGGTCCGCTCGCGCCGGAGGCGACCGTCGAGCGACGGGTGACGGTACGACTTGGCGGCCCGGGTCTTGACGACGCTGTCGCCGTCGACCCGCACCGTCGCCTCGGCGCCGTCGACCGGCGCGTCGTCGGTCGGCGCCGCTCGCGCCGGCGGCGTCCACCACCGCACCGGCACCTCGTCGGGACGGAAGTCGGGGTCGACCGCCGACTCGGCTACCGTCACGGTCTCGCCGGCTGCGGCCATCTTCGCGCCGAGGACGGCGATCATCCCGGCGTTGTCCCGGAGGAAGCGGGGCTCGGGCGCGAAGAACTCGGCGCCACGGGCCGCACACATCTCCGCGAGCATCCCGCGCAGGCGGCTGTTCTGCCCGACGCCGCCGCCGAGGACGAGTTCGTCCCGGCCCGTGAGCGCCAGGGCGCGCTCCGCGCCCTCCGTCAGCGCGGCGAAGACGGACTCCTGGAGGCCGTGACAGACGTCCGCGACGGGAACACCGTCGTCGACGGCGTCCTGTGCCGCGGAGGCGACGCCCGCGAACGAGAAGTCCATCCCCTTGACGACGTACGGGAGCGCGTGGTAGTCGCCGTCGCGGGCGCGGGCCTCGACCTCCGGCCCGCCGGGGTGACCCCAGCCGAGGTGGCGCGCGAACTTGTCGATCGCGTTGCCGACGCCGGTGTCCATCGTCTCGCCGAGGATCCGGTAGCGCCCGTCGGCGTAGGCGAGGAGGTGAGCGTTCGCGCCGGAGGCGTTCAGACAGACGGGGTCGGCGTAGCCCGAGCGGTGCCGACCGACCGCCGCGTGGGCGATCATGTGGTTGACGCCGACGAGCGGGACGTCGAGACGGCCCGCGAGTGCGCGTGCGGCGGTGCCGACGACCCGGAGACAGGGGCCGAGACCGGGACCGCGGGAGAACGCGACGGCGTCGACGGGGGCGTCGGCGCAGTCGAGCGCCCGCTCGACGACGGTCGGAACCGCCTCGCTCATGTGCTCCGACGCCTCGCGCGGGTGGATGCCGCCGCTCGCCGGCTGGTAGGCGTCTGTCTCGACCCGTGTCTCGCCGGTCACGGTCTCGTGGACGGCGGCGCTGGCCGCCCACGCGGTGCCCTCGATGCCGAGAACGCGCACGCGGTCGGGCCCCTACGCGTCGGAGGCTTCCGCCTCGCCGTCGTCGGCTGCTATCTTGTTCCGCTCCAGCATATGCTCCTGTTCGACCTCGCGGGCGTACTCGGGACCGTCGTACACCTTCGCGAGGCCGACGGTCCGGCGCATCCCGTACTTCGTGTCGAGTTCGCGCACGACGACCTCGCCCGAGTCCTTGTTCAGCATCGCGGCGAGCGAGTCGCGCACGGAGAGCCGCGAGGGAGTGGCGTCCTCGTGGGTGAGTTCGAAGCGCACGTCTGTCCGGTGGAGCATGGGGTTCTCGTCCTCGTCGAGGATGTCGATGTCCATATTGTCTTCTTTTCGGCCCGAAACGAACAAAAGGATTTGGATCGCCGGCCGGCTACTCCGCGCGCCCGTCGAGGAGCGCGACCGCCGCGGCGTCGTCGCCGTCCATCCGCGAGAGCAGGTCGCGAGCGCGGTCGCGGGCGTCCGCTCCGCCGGCCAGCACCATCCCTTCGCCGGGCTGGCCGTAGACGACGTTCCCGCCCGGCGGACAGAGGTAGAGCGCGGGCAGGGCCGCGAGATCCTCCTCGCCCTCGACGGCGACCGTCGTCGGGCCCTCGGCAGCGACGGCGTCGCGGAGTGCGACGAGGAGGGCCCGCGAGAGCGACGCGGCGGGGTTCGCGACGGTCACGTCGGGGGCCGGCGTCGACTCGCGGACGGCGGCGGGCGCCGTCTCGCGCTCCGTCCGTCCGTCGACGACGGCGACGTGGGGCGGGTGGTCCGCCGCGACCAGGTGGTGCGTGACGACGTCACCGACGGCGAGGACGGGGTCGCCGGCGTCCGCGAGGAGCGCCGCCGCGTCCGTGTACACCGGACCGAGCGGCTCTTTGAACGCGGCGCGGAGCGCCGGCGGGAGCGAGAGCACGCTACCGGACCTTCAGCGCGTAGCCGCCCGGGTCGTCGACGTTCATCTCGGCGGCCACCTCCGAGGACTCGGGGTGGGTGACGACGACGTAGCCCGCCCAGTCCCCGGTGAGCCGCGAGGAGCCACACTGCTCGCAGGTCTGGCTGTCCGGACCGTTTATCCGGTGACACTCGCCACAGGCGAGCCGGTCCTCCGCCATCTACGCGTCCTCCGCGACGGGCGCCTCGTCGTCGCGCTCCTCGCGGAGCCAGCCGTGTTTGCCGAGCCCCGGCTGTTTCGCCGTCAGGCCGATCTTCGAGTCGCGCGGGTTGCGCTCGTCGACGCTCTTCGTCACGACGCGGACCCGGACGGCGTCCTCGGTGCCGAGCGTCTCGTTCGACTCCGTCGACGCCAGCTGCTGGTTCTCGCCGTCGTAGGCGAGGTACTCGTCGGAGATCTGCGAGACGTGGAGCAGCCCGTCGACCGGACCGAGCCCGACGAACGCGCCGAACTCGACCACCTCGACGACCGTCCCGTCGACGACCTCCTGCATCTTCGGGTCGAAGGTGACCGCGTCGAACTCCGCCTCGTAGTAGACCCCGGGACGAGAGGGCAGCACCGTCCCGTCGCCGATCTCGTGTACCTCCGAGACCGAGACGATGCTCCCGACGTCCTCGTCCATCAGTCCCTCGAGCTTCTCCTGGAGCAGGCGCTTGACCCGCTCCGGCGTCACGTCGGCGAGGTGTTCGGGCGGCACCTCAACCGTGTCCTTGAGTCGAACCCGTTTGTACATGTTATGTTTCGGCGAGCGTGTCCTGCCCCCGGACCGCGGCGACACGGACCCCGTCGTCACACAGGCGGTCCCGGAGCGGGCAGTCGTTTGTCACGACGAGCGCGTCCCGCGCAGCCGCAAGCGCGAGCACCGCGTCGTCTGCGTACGGTTCGTCGGTCTCGACGGCCCGGCACCGGTCGGCGAGGTCGCGCCCGACCCGCGCGGCCCGTGCGGCGGCACCCGACCCCGCGGACAGCCGGTCGAGCTCCTCGACGACGGCCCGGGGGACGAGCAGGTCGAGCGCCGCGGGCGGGCGCCCGGTGAGCCGCTCTAGCTCGTCGAACAGCCGCACGTCGAGTTCGACCGGCATCATCAGCGCGTTCGTGTCGAGCACGACCGTCTCAGCCGCCCGCACTGTCGGGTCTGCCGTCACTTCAACGTCCCGATGCCGATGAGCCGCCAGCGCGTCCCGACGCGGCGGTTTATCGCGATCGTCGCGCCCGCCTCGGCACAGACGGGTCGTTTCAGCGCAACCTCGGCCTCGTCGCCCCGGGCGCTCGTCACCGACCCGACCGTCGTCGCGGTGCCGACGGTCAGCATCAGCGGCTCGCCCGTCGACACCGGCTCGATCGCCGCCTCCTCGCCGACGACCCGGTCGAGCAGCTCGACGTCCATCTCGAACTCGTCGCGCGTCGGCGGGAGCGTACCGGGCGCGCCGGCGACCTGCCCGCCGAGCGCGTCGCCCTTCGTCAGCGACGGGTCAAGCCCCGTTCCGACGCCGAGCAGCCCGCCGGGACGGGCGACGTCGACCGGTCCGCCGCCGACCTGGAGCGACCGGACGGTCGTCTCGATCGGGTCGTAGCTCCCGTCGGTCTCGCGGCCGGGGCGCAGCTCCAGGCCGTCGCCGGCCTCCAGTTCGCCCCGGACGAGGCTCCCGCCGACGACGCCGCCCTGCAGGTCCGCCGTCTCCGTCCCCGGTCGGTTGATGTCGAAGCTCCGCGCGACGAACATCCGGGGGTCGAGCGTCGTCTCGCGGTCCGGGGTCGGGATCTCCGCCTCGATCGCCTGGATCAGGAGGTCCATATTGACGTTCTGCCCGGCGCTGACGGGGACGACCGGGGCGTCCTCCGCGACGGTGCCGGAGACGAACTCCTGGATCTGCTCGTAGTTCTCTCGGGCCCGGTCGCGGTCGACGAGGTCGACCTTGTTCTGGGCGACGACGACGTTCTCGACGCCGATGATGTCGAGTGCCATCAGGTGCTCCTCTGTCTGGGCCTGTGGCACCTCCTCGGCGGCGCTCACGACCAGCACCGCGCCGTCCATGATAGCCGCGCCGGAGAGCATCGTCGCCATCAGCGTCTCGTGGCCGGGCGCGTCGACGAACGACACCGTGCGAAGCGGGTCGCTCGGCGACCCGTCGGGGCACGCGCCGTCGACGGTGTAGCGCTCCGGCGCGTCGTGGTCCGGGCACTCCCGGAACGTCGCGTCGGCGTAGCCCAGACGGATGGAGATACCGCGTTTCATCTCCTCGGAGTGCTGGTCGGTCCACGACCCCGACAGCGCCTGCACCAGCGTCGTCTTTCCGTGGTCGACGTGGCCCACGAGCCCGATGTTCACCTCCGGTTGTCGCGTGTCCGTCATGTCGAGAACAATCTCGCCCTCACGTCACCCTGTCGCAGGCATAAGCCTGCCGTTCCCGCGGTCCGTGCGACTCTTTTGCGCCCGCCTCGTCTCCTCTCCGTGCTCCGTTACGTCACCACCAACCCGGGGAAGGTGCGGGAGGCCCGCGCCCGGCTCCCGGCGGTGGAACAGCTCGACTTCGACTACCCAGAGCAGCAGCATCCCGACCTCGGACCGATCGCCGCCGCCGGCGCCCGTGCCGCCTACCGCCACGCCGACGCGCCCGTCCTCGTCGACGACGCCGGCCTGTTCGTCGACGGGTTCGACGGCTTCCCCGGCCCGTACTCGTCGTTCGTCGAGGAGACGGTCGGCGTGGCCGCTGTCGGACGGCTGTGTGCCCGCGAACTCGACGGCCTCGGCGCCGCGTTCCGGTGTGTGCTGGGCTACTGTGACGGCGGGGCGCTCGACGCGCCGCGGGTGGACGCCGGCGGGGACGGCGACCCGCCGGTCGCGCTGTTCGAGGGCCGCGTGGCCGGCCAGGTCGTCCCGCCGCGGGGCGACGGCGGCTTCGGCTACGACCCCATCTTCGAGACGGGAGAGGCGACCTTCGCGGAGATGTCGCCGGACGAGAAGAACGCGCTCTCACACCGCGGTCGGGCGCTCGACGCGTTCGCGGACTGGTACGAGGGGTGAGTCGGCGGGAGCGCGGGCTACGCCCGCGGGTCCCGGTCCGGCCCCTCGTACGTCCCGTCGACGGCGTGTTCGTACAGGCTCGCGGGGTCGAACAGCCGCGCGAACGCCGCCGGCTCGCGGGCGCTCGTCTCGACGCGCGCCCGGAGCGCCGTCCCGCCGGCCGCGGAGGTGACGCGCTCGTCCGTCGTGAGGACGTGCATCGCGCCGCCGCGGTAGGCCGAGGCGAGCGTCGGGTCGTCGCCCGCCGGCCCGACGACACGCTCGCGCCACGCCGCTGCCCGGGCGCGCCAGTCGGCGGCGAGGGCGTCGTCTGTGTCCCCGCTCAGCCGCGCGACCGCCCGCTCCGCGGCGTCGAGCAGCGGGTCGCTCGCGACGAGCGTCGTCCACGAGTGCGCGCGGAGGAGGTCGAGCGCCGCCCGCGCCGGTCCGTCGACGAACAGGTCCGCGGTCAGCACGCCGGGCGCGGCGACGACCCGGGTCGGCGCGGGGTCGCGCGGCGGGTCCGGGTCCGGCCTGGCAGTGTCGGCAGCGCCGTCGGCTGCCGACGCGACGGCGTCACGCACCGCCCGCTCGTCGGCGTCGACGGCTACCGCGCGGTCGAACAGCGCTGCCCAGGTCGGTCGCGCGTCGGTCACAACGGGGCTCCGCCCGGGACCGAGGAAGGGGTTGCGGTCGGCGAGGACAGTCGGCTTTACCGGAGGCGACGACGGGGAGTCGTGGAGGAGGCTGTCGCGGCCACGCTCCGGGTCGGGTCCGAGACGGTAGACGCCGCCGACGCGGCGCTCCTGCGCGCCGTCGCGGAGGAGGGGTCGGTCAGCGGCGCCGCCGAGCGGCCGGTCGCGGTCGCTGGCCCGACTCGAGCGGCTGGAGACCGCGGCGGGGTCGCTCGTCGAGCGACAGCGAGGCGGCGCCGGGGGTGGCGGCAGTCGGCTCACAGAGGACGGCAGGGCGCTGCTCGCACGGTTCGACCGCCTCCGGGCGGCGCTGGCCGGTACCGCGGCGGCGACGGAGACGGCCCTCGACGGGCGTGTCGAGGCCGTCGACGGCGAACTCGTCGCCGTCGCCACCGACGCCGGGCCGGTGCGAGCGCTCGTCGACGCGGACCCGCCGGCGCCGGGCGACCGCGTCCAGGTCGGCGTCCGGGCGGACACGGTGACGCTCCACGACCGCGAGTGCGCGCCGGCGGGCACGGCGACGAGCGCGCGCAACCGCTTCGAGGGCCGGGTCGTCGACCGTGACCCGGGCGCGTCTGTCGTCCGACTCGCCGTCGACGTCGGCGCGAGCGACCCGCTCCGGGCGGTGGTGACCCGCGACAGCGCCGGTCGGCCCGGCGTCGAGCCGGGACGGACTGTCGTTGTCTCGTTCAATCCGACGGCGACACGGGCGGTCCGGCGGTCGGACTAGAGGCCCGCGACCAGGTCGTCGAGGCGGGCGCGCGTCGCCTCGTCCGGCGGGCGGTGTGGCCGGCGCTCGTGGCCCGCCGGCGCGCCGCGCTCCCGCATCGCGTACTTCAGGCCGGGAACGGAGTACTCCGCCGTGACCGCCCGGTTGAGCGCGACGAGGGCGGCGTTCAGGTCGTGTGCCGCCGCCCGCTCGCCCGCGCGGTGGCGGCTGTACACCTCGCTCGCCGGACCGGGGGCGACGTTCGACAGCGCCAGCACGCCGCCGTCGGCGCCGGCGTCGAGCGCGCTCGCGAGGACACTCCCGCTCCCGACGAGCAGGTCGAAGTCGGCGTCGGCGGTCGCGCGACGGGTGAGGGTGAACCGCTCTATGTCGCCGCTCGAGTCCTTCATCCCCCCGACGTTCGGGTGGTCGGCGAGCCGACCGACCGTCTCGGGGGCGAGACCGGTGTCGGTGTACGCGGGGACGCTGTACAGGTAGATCGGGACCGGCGCCTCGTCCGCGAGGTCGCGGTAGTACGCCTCGAGCGTCGCCTGGTCGTGGCCGTAGTAGAACGGCGTGACCACGAGCGCGGCGTCGGCGCCGGCGTCGGCGGCGCGGTCCGTCGCGTCGAGGGTCTCGCGCAGACCGGGGCACCCCGTTCCGGCGAGGACGGGGACGCTCGCGGCGTCGCACACCACCTCGACGACGCGGGCGCGCTCCGCGGCGGTCATCAGTTCGGCCTCGCCGTTCGACCCGCAGGGGACGAGGAAGTCGACGCCGCGCGCCTCGACCCAGTCGACGAGGCCGCGCAGCGCCCGCTCGTCCACGTCGCCGGACTCGTCGAACGGGGTGACGAGCGGCGGTCCGGTGCCGTCCATAGAACGCGTCCGGCAGCCGGGCACAAGACCGTTTCCCACGCGGGCCACCGAGAGCGGGTCGTACGCCCGTCTGACGCGGTTTTAAGTCCGATCCGGGCCGCGACTCGACCGGGCGCGCCCCACGGCTTCGGTTCCCATCCTCCCCCCGGCGCGCCCGGCCGCTCGTCGGGCGGCGAAACACCAGACCGATATACCGTGCCGGCGAACGCGGCGGCCACCGTGGACCTGCCGTCGACGACCGACCCGGAGGGAGTCCTCGTCTACCTGATCGCTCTCGTGGTTGTTGCTGCCGCTGTTCTCCTCGCGCTCTTTGCCGTCGGCGTCTGGCAGGCCTGAGTCGGGGAACTCCCCCGGCGGCGTCCGTTACGCCACGAGACAGCTCGATAAACAGTTTCGAACGCTCCGAGCGCCGCTCGAACGGTCGTGAACGGTCCGGGACGCCGGCGAACTGCGCTGAAATCGCGTCAACGATCTGGCTGGTATAGGTGGGGTGCCCCCGTAGCGAGGGGTACAGCCCCCACATGTCCGTCGCACCCTCCACCCCGACCGAACGCGCACGTGCCGTCGCCGAGACGACCGCCGGGCGGTCGTTCGCCCTCCTCGCGGGAGCAGTCCGGGCGACCGGGTTCTGGACCGCGGCGCTCCTGCCGCTGTCGTACCCGTTCCTGCTCGCCGCCGGCGCGGTCGCGGAGTACCCGCCGGCGTTCGCCGCGCTCCTCGTCGTCAACCTCGTCGCCCTCCTCGTCGGCCACGGCCACCGCGCCTAGCGCGAGCGTGCCGTCGGCCCCGTCCGCTCCTCGTCCTCTCCCGGAGCGGGCTCCGGTTCGGGCGTCCCGCCGTCCGGCGTCCCCTCTGGCCGCGTCCGCGACCCTTCGCCGCCGGCGTCGAGGTGGGGCGGAGAGCGGGTGTCGCGGTCCGCACGGGTGTCGTAGGCCACGAGCAGTTCGTCGAGGAGGAGCGCCTCGCGGTCTGTCGGGTCGTAGCGCGCGTCGATGAGGGCCGCCGCCCGCTCGGCGTCGCCGCGGAGGGCGGCCTGTCGGACCGCCGCCGCCGTCCGGAGGAACGGGTCCGGCTCGCCGCCCGCGCCGCGCTCGTCGACGGCGAGTTCGCGGCGGAGCTCGTCGAACGCGAACGTCTGGGGCTCGTACTCCTCCGCGAGGAGGTCCAGGACGTACTCGGCGGCGAAGCGGTAGAACTCCGACTTCGACTCGAAGACACCGTCGGCGACCTGCTCGTCGATGGCCGCGACGACCGGGTCGGGATATCTGACGGTGTCTTTCGCCATCGGTGGCGGTTACCGAGTCCTGTCGTAAATGTCTGCCGGCGAGCGTCAGACGCAGCCGTCCGGTCAGTTCGGCGCAGACGGCCAGAGACCGGCGTGATCGGGGGCTGGCCGGAGCGCCGGCCGAAGTAAACGACTTATCATCGCCACACGCGACAGCGCGGTATGTACGTCGTAATCGCGGGCGGTGGCCGTGTCGGATCACAGACCGCGAGCCACCTCGCCGACGACGGCCACAGCGTGACCGTCATCGAGAGCCACGAGCCGACCGCACGCACGGTTCCGGAGTCCGACCTGATCGACGTGGTCGTCGGCGACGCGGTCTCGCCGGACACGATCGGGGAGGTGTCCATGGAGCGAGCGGACGTCTTCGCCGCACTCACCGGCGACACGAACGCGAACGTCGCCGCCTGCTACATCGCACAGACGGGCGACTCGTCGCTGCGGACGGTGATGCGGATCGGGGCGGACGACGAACGCGAGTACGGCGACCACGAGGCGATCGACGTGGTCGTGTTTCCGGAGGCGGTCGGCGCAGAGAACGCGACGCGACAGATACTGTCCCCCTGAGTCGGGCGGCGCCGGCGCGGGAGTCCCGTCACAGATCGCGTCTGACGATCACGCGGATCGACGACCCGTACATCACCGTCACCCGACAGCCCTGGAACTGGAAGTCGACCGACGGGAGCCGCCCGCTGCCGTCCGTGGCCTCCGGCCCGAACAGCCCGTCCAGCTGCTCGCCGTCGACGAACCGGTGTAGCGGCGGCGTCTCGGAGAGCTCCGGCCACTCCTCGATCGCGTCCGTGACGGCGACGCCGACGGCGTCGACGACGTTCACCGGACGGTCGTACGTCCGAACTAGCTCCGTCTCTGTTCCCCATCCCGACACGCCGCGTGCGCCTGACTCGCTCTGGTTGCTCATTGTGACTCGGTGTTGGAGTCCCGACCGCGACTCGTAACCGGTATACCGCCCGTGGCGGCACGTCTCCTGTGCCGATACGGATCGGGGGGTGCCGGGAGTCACCGATACGTATCGGGCCGCCGGAGCGGGCGTGTGGACGGACCGGTCGGGCAGGTCACACCAGCGCGAGCAGGATCAGGAAGGAGAGCAACAGCACCGCGGACGTGTACACCCAGAGCACCATGTGGTGGGCGACGGAGACGCGCCTCACGGTCGCTCGCTCCCCCTTCGCCGACCGTTCCGGTCGGGAGAGCGGACGGCGCGCTGGCGTCGGTCGGCGTCGGCTCCACGCGGTCCACGGGTCGGAATCGACACACACGAACGAGGGGCCGGAGCCACAACAGGGTCATCGGTATCTGTATCGGCCCCGGTCGGGGCGGGCCGATACAGATAGGCCGGCGCGTCCGGCGGCGGCCCGGGGCCTACGAGAACAGCGCCTCGAGGAGCTTCTGCTCTGCCGTCCGGAGGTGCTGGCTGAACGTCGACTGCGCAACCCCGATCGCCGTGGCGACAGTGCGCGCGTCGGTGCGCCGCGGGACGTCGAAGTAGCCCGCGTGAAAGGCCGTCTGTAGCGCCTGGCGCTGCCGGTCGGTCAGTCGGTCGTCGACCGCCGTGGCGAGCCGCCCGTCTGTCCCGGGGTCGACGGACTGGCTGTGTTTCGCGACCAGGTCGACCGCCTCGAGCGCGTCGGTGACGGTGTCTACGTACTCGCGAACCTCGGTCTCGTACGAGAGCTGGACCGTCACGGCCAGGCGCTCGGACCCGGGACGGAGCTCGACCCGCTGGAGCGCGGCACCGTGTGTGACCAGCCGGTGGACCGGCGAGTCCGTCCCCAGGGTCAGGGCACAGGTCACGCCGGTCGTGTCGCTGTTGAGTACCGACGCGTCGGGGGCGTCCCCGACGCGTGACTCGACCCGGGCGCGGTCGCGGTCGGAGTCGGCCTCGACGGTGACGAACACCGCACGGGAGCCGTCGTCCCGGCGCGAGAGGTCTGTCACCGCGAGCGGGGCGTCGACCGCCGTCGCGAACCGGGACAGCCTCGAGTCCGCTCCGACGTCGAAGACGAGGGTCGTCGCGCCGCCCGACAGCAGCGCGTCTCGCCGTCTGATCGCGCCGATCGCGTGGCCGATCGTCGCGCCGAGCTCGACGAGGGCGTCGACCGCCTCGTCGGACAGCCCACCGGGGCGGTCGGTGTGGACCTCTATCGCCCCGAACCGCGTGGACTCGTGGACGACCGGGATCGCGACGACGGCGTTGGTGCCGCGTCGCAGCCCCCGGTCGCGCCACCACGCGTCGGCGTCGACGGCCACGAGGTCCGTCACAGAGACCGACGACCGCGTCTCGTACGCCCGTCGCGCCGGAGCCGGCGGCGTCGCGGCGGCGAGACGACCCTCCGTCGTCTCCGGCGCGGCCTCCGGCAGGGCCGAGAGGTAGCGGTCGAGGTCGCCCGCGGCGGCCCGGCAGACCGTCCGGTCGGTCGGGAGGTCGACGTCCGCGAACCACGCGCCGGTGACCGGGCCGATGCGGAGCAGACGACGACAGACCTCCGTCTCGACCTCCGCACGGGTGTCTGCGCTCGCCACCGCCGGGATGATACTGCGGACGAGCCGGTTGATCCGGTCCAGCCGCGACAGCCGCTCGTTCTGTCGCTCCAGCTGCCGGTCGCGATCGCGGAGGTTCCGGACCCGGGCGAGCTGTTCGAGCGCCTGCCGCGTGTTCGCGGCCCAGGTCTCGGCGAGGGTCCGGTTCGTCGACGAGAGCGACGTCTCCGCGGTCGCCGCGACCAGAAACATCCCCTGTCGCCCGAGCCGACAGAGCAGCCAGTCGTCGAACGCGTCGTCGAGCCACCCGCCGGAGCCGTGGCGGTCCCGGTAGGCGTCTGCGGTCGTACACTCCGTCGAGCCGGTGAACACCGTCCAGACGGGGTCGGAGCCGTCGGAGAGCGTCGGCAGGCTGGGGTCGGTGTCGGTGTCGGAGGTCTCGCTCGCCGCCGGGACGAGGTCGCCGCTCCCGGCCTCCCTGGTGAACACCGCGGCGTACGGGACGTCCAGGTCGGTCGTCGCGGTCGCGACCGCCTGCTCGACGGCTGCCGCTGTCGTCTCCGCGGCGATCAGGTCTCTGGTCGCGCGGTGGAGCGTCTGGAGGTACCGCTCGCGCCGGTGTCGACCGGTGACGTCGTGGTAGTGTTCGATCCGCCCGCCAGCGTACAGTCCGGTCTCGATCGGTGCGCTCTGGTACTCGAGCCACCGCTCGGCCCGCTCTGCCTCCCCGGGGACGTGGACGGTCGCCTCCACCGCCCGTCCGTGGCTCGACAGGCCGGTCCGTATCAGCGACACGAGCGACTCCCCGCCGGCGTCGACGTCCTGAAGCTGCGCCGCCGCGGCGGCTGCGTACCGGCGTCCACGGAGCGCCTGCCGGTCGAAGCCGAGCAGCGTCTCCGTCGCCTCGTTCGCCCACACGACCGACCCGTCGGCGTCGACGACGACCGTCGCCTCGCTCGAACTGTCGAGCACGTCCTCGGTGAGCGACTCGTAGCGCCGCTCGTCGGCCCGCTCGGCGGCTGTCCGCTGGAGGCGCTCGACGGCGACCCGGAAGTCGTCGTCCGGGAGGTCTGTCAGCAGCGACTCGACGGACGCCTGCGCCGCCTCGATGCGCTCGGTGAGCGAGCGGTACGCCTCGCTGTTCGCCAGCGCCGACGGCTTCTTCACCGCCTCGAGTGTCTCCTGTCGCTCGATCAGTGAGAACAGCGCCTGAATCCGCTCGTCGTAGTCGGCGCGGGTCAGCATCCGGTCGACCGTCTCCCGCAGTGTCGAGGCGTCGACCGGCTTCTCGACGTACGCGTCGAACCCCATCTGGACGACGTCGAACCCCGGCGTCACCGCCGATACCACCGCGACTCGCGGGTCGGCGTCGACGTCGTCGTCCCGGATCACCTCGAGCACCTCGCCGCCGGGGCGGTCCGGCAGCATCCGGTCGAGCACCACCACGTCGACCGTCTCGTCCAGCAGGTCGAGGGCAGTCGTGCCGTCGTACGCGGTCACGACGTCGTGGCGCTCTCCGAGCCACTCGGCGTACAGGCCGGCCAGGTCCCGGTCGTCCTCGACGACGAGTATCCGCGCGGCGGGCGGCTCGGCGGTCACTCTGTGGGCGCCGCGGGCTCCTCCAGCGCGGCCCCCTGGCTCGTCGGCAGGCGCAGGCACACCGTCGTGCCGTCTGTCGTCGACTCGACGGACACGTCGCCGCCGGCCTGCGTGACGACCATCCGGACCATCCACAGGCCGAGTCCCTGTCCGTGCCTGAGCGGCGTCTCCTCGCCGGTCTCGAGCACCGCTGCCTCCGCGTCGGGGAGCCCCGGCCCGTCGTCTCGCACCTCGACCGCGACCCAGTCGTCCTCCCGGCGGTCGAGGTCGACCGCGACCGTGGCGCGCTCCGACGCCGCCGTCGCGTTCGCCACGAGTTCGCGAACCGCGTCGGCGAGCGACACGGGGACCGTCGCCTCGGCGTCCGACACGTCGGTCGTGATCGTCGCGTCGGCGTGTGCCTCCCGGACCGGAGTCACGGCCTCGTCGATCAGCGTCCCGGCTGCCGCCGTCGCTCCCTGTTCGCCCTGCGACTCCAGAACACGCCGTATCTGTTTGACCTGCTCGGCCATCGACGCCCACTTGTCGAGGACTCCCGCGACGGTCTCGAACTGCTCGGCGCGGCGCTCGGCGTCGTCCTCGTCGCGCATCAGCTGCGCCCAGCCGCGCACCTTGCTCAGGTCGTTTCGCATGTTGTGACGCAGCACGCGCTGCATCACCGCCTGGTGGCGCCGGTACTGTTGGCGGGCCGTGATGTCGCGGCCCTCGACGACGAGCAGTGACACCTCGCCGTCGTCGTCGGTCACCGGCTTCACCGAGAAGTCGACCGTCGCGAGTCCCCCCTCGCCGCGAACCTTCGTCTCGTAGCGGACGAACTCGTCGTCCGCGGCGCGTGCGACCGCCTCGCGGGCGCGGCTCTGGACGGTCTCGGAGTGGGTCCACCACCGAACGTCGGTGAACGGCTCCCCGACGACGTCGTCGCGGTCGACCCCGCCGAAGTCGAGGGCGGCGTCGTTCATCTCGACTATCGTGCCGTCCGGCTCCAGCAGGCCGGTGAACTGGAACGTCCCGTTGAAGATGCTCTCGAACCGCCGGACGCGCTCGTTCCGCTCGGTGACGTCCCGGAGGTACAGCAGCATCCCGCCGACCGCGTCGTCGTCGAGCAGGTTCCGGCACCGCCCCTCGACGTTTCGCCACTCGCCGTCGCCGGACCTGACCCGGCACTCGGCGGTGATGGCGGTGCCGGGGGTCTCCACGCCGGCGAAGAACGTCTCCATCGTCTCCTCCCGGCCGTCCGGGTGGACGTAGTCGAACAGGTTCTCCTCGACGAGGTCGTCGGGGTCGTGGCCGAGGACGCGCTCGGCGGACCTGCTGGCGTACGTGATCGTCCCGTCCGTGTCGACGACCAGCACCACGTCGTCGGACTCCTCGACGAACCGCTCGGTCCGGCGCCGCCGTCGCCGCTGGTCGGTCATGTCACGGGTGATCGCCGCGTAGCCGCGGAACTCGCCGTCGCCGGACTCGAGCGGCGCGTACCGGACGTCCGCGTAGAACGTCGAGCCGTCGGCCCGGACGAGCCGGCCCTCGTGGGCGCTCTCGCCGGCGATCCGGGCCTGCTGGAGCAGCCGTGCGACGAGCCCCGACTCCCGGTCTGACGACGGGTGGAGGTCGGCAGCCGGCATCCCGACCGCCGTCTCGGCGTCGTAGCCGAACAGCCCCTCGGCGCCCTCGTTCCACGTCTGGACGGTACCGTCCTCGTCGACGACGAGAAAGGCGTACTCGTCGACGCTCTCGGTCAGCAGCCGGAACCGCTCGCGCTCCTCGTACAGCGCCCGCTCGCGGCGCGTCTCGTCGGTGACGTCCTGCGCCAGCAGCAGTCCGCGGGCGTCGGTCGGGTCCCCGTCGGCGGGGTCGACCGGGACGAGGTGGAGCCGGAGGGTTCGACCGTCGAAGTCGACCCGCCGGTCCGTGCGGCTGCCGTCCAGCGCCGCCTGAAACCGCGGGAGGAGCTCCCGTCGCCGGTCGGCGTCGGCGAGCACCGTCCCGACCGGCTCGCCGACGACGTCCGACGCCTCGAGGCCGAACGTCGACAGCAGTTCGCCGGCCGCCAGGTCGTACTCGAGGTCGGCACCGAAGGTGACGACGGCGCCGTTCGGGATGTTCTCCGCGAGGCTGCGGTACCGGCGCTCGTTCTGCCGGCGCTCGCGCTCTGCGGTCTTTCGCTCGGTGACGTCCGTACCGGTCGCGAGCACCCGGGCCGGCGTTCCGTCGTCGTCGTCGGCCGCGACGGCCCGCGTCTCGGCCCAGAAGACCGAGCCGTCGTCGCGGACGAACCGGAACTCGCCGACCCACGGCTCGCCGGTCCGGATCGTCTCCTCGAGGCGCTCCCGGACCCGGTCGCGGTCGTCCGGGTGGACGGCCCGCTCGAACTCGTCGAAGCCCTCGATCTCCCGGCCGGTCAGTTCGACGAGCGTCTCGTTCCACCGCATCGCGTCCGTCTCCAGGTCCCACTCGGCGATACCGGTGCTGGTCCCCGACAGCGTCAGTTCGAGCCGCTCGCGCTGCTGATGGAGCTCCTCGCGGGCGCGCCGGCGCTCGATCTCGTAGCCGACCCAGCCCCGGAGGAGGTCGACGAACGACCGCTCGGTCTCGGTGAACGCCGTCTCGCGGGGCTCCTCGGCGGCGAAACACAGCGTGCCGTACGTCTCCCCGTCCACGTCGACCGAGCCGGCGACGTACGTCTCGAGGCCGAACGTCTCGTACGCCGGGTCGCCGGCCCACCCGTCGCTCGCGGCGTCGGTGATGGTCGTCAGGCTGGGCCGCTGGATCGTCTTCCTGCAGTACGACGCCGGGAGCGGACACGACTCGTCCGGCTGGAGGCGTTCGTGCGCTCCTCGTGCCTCGACGATCGTCTGTGTGCCCGGGGCGTCGTCGCCGGTCTCGATCCGCGTCAGGAACGCGTCCGGGAGCCCGAGATACGCCTGTCCGGCGGCGAGCAGCTCGTCGAGCTTCTGCTCGAACGACAGGTCCGTGTCGGTCGTCACCTCGTAGACACGCCTGAGGGCGTCGACGGTCGCGTCCTTCTGCCGCTCGCGCGCCTTCCGGTCGGAGATATCCACGAACAGGGCCATCGTTCCGCGCACGTCGTCCGGACGGGGGGCCGCACGCAGGAGCGTGTGTACCGGCTCGCCGTCCGCGTCGACGAGCGTGCGCTCGCTCATCTCGAACTCGCCCGTGAGCGCGGCGTCGTACCCGCCGTCCCGCAGGTCGGCTGCGGATTCAGCGGTGTACAGCGAGGCGAGAGGCTCGCCCTCCACGTCGTCCCGGTCGCGCCCCAGCCGGTCCAGGAG
>JAQCMY010000098.1 GCA_028274865.1 Haloferacaceae archaeon
ATCGCCCGGTCGAACGCCGAGTGGGCGTTCAAGTCCTCGCTGACGCAGGGCGACGAGATGGTGATCGCGATCAACCCCATCGCCACTCAGACCACCAACTGGCTGACCTACTCGGCGTCGATGCCGGAGGCGATGTGGCAGCACATGATCAGCTCGCCGGTCCACAAGTACAACGAGAACTTCGAGCGGGTCGAGCTGCTCGGGTCGGTCGACGTCGTCGACTCCCAGGAGGTCGTCGTCGAGCTGTTCGACGACGCGATGTTCACCAACGGCGACCCGATCACCGCCGAGGACGTGAAGTTCACCTTCGAGCAGATCAAACGCGGCGGCGAGGCCGGCGCGTACCCCGGCGCGGCGCCGGTGCCGTACGACAGCATCGAGGCCGTCGACGAGAAGACCTGCCGGTTCACCTTCACGGAGCCGTACATCCCGTTCGCGAACACGACGCTGATGCGCTGGGGCGTGCTCCACAAGGACTCGTTCGAGGAGGCCGGCGCCATCGAGGACCCCGGCGGCGCGCAGTTCGAGACGCCGCTGGTCACCTCCGGCCCGCTCCGGGTCACGGCACTCGAGCGCGGCCAGCGGGTCGTCACCGAGCCCGCCGACACCCACCCGACCTACTCGGCGGCCCAGCCGATCACGTTCCAGGCGTTCCGGAACGAGGAGACGATCATCGGCGCGCTGGAGGCCGGCGAGGCCGACCTCGCCCCGGAGATCTCGCCGCCGAACGCCCAGCGCGTCAACGAGGAGATCGAAAACGCGCAGGCCGAGTTCGCCGGCACCCACACCTCGTACAACCTCCAGTACGTCTGTCACACCGCGCCGGCCAAGTTCACGGAGTTCCGGAAGGCCGTCGCGGCGGTGATGGACCGCCAGCAGATGATCGACGTGGCGATGAACGGGCAGGTCGAGCCGGACATGTACCCGACGTACATCTCGCAGAACCACCCGCTCTACCCGCCGGAGGATATGCTGTACAAGCAGGCCGAGTCCCCGAGCGGGAGCCCCGACATGGCAACCCAGCTGCTGGAGGACGCCGGCTGGGGCTTCGACGGCGACGGCAACCTGCGCTACCCGCAGGACGCCGACCTCGACCCGCTGTGGTCCCAGGGCGAGAGCCCGACCGTCGAGGAGTTCCCCTGCATGGACGACCTCGGGATCGACTCCTGACGCGCGATGGAGGCCGAGACTCCCGTCGAACGGCTGGTCGACGCCGGCGTGTTCGAGATCGCCGGCGAGGGACAGCTCCGCACGACCGCGGCGTTCGACGAGGCGGTCGCGGGCCACCGCGAGACGCTGACCGACCGCGACCCCGAGGGCGTCCGCGCGGCGCTCGAGAGCCTGACCGGCGACGCCGAGGAGGCCGCGGCGCTGGCCGAGACGCCGGACCCGGACCACGACCTGCTGGCCCGGTACGTCGCGATCGGCGACCGCCTCGACGGGCTCTCGCCGGTCCAGCGGCTGGCGCTGGCCACCGTCGTCGGCAACGCGGACGACCCGCCGCCGGCCGACGGTGCGCCGGACGCATTCCTCCCGGTCCACGGCGACGACCTCACTCGGCTCGTCGCGCTCGCTCCGCGTGCGGTGGCCTTCGCGTGGCGCGAGAACTGCACGCCCTGCGAGACGGTGCGGGGTGACCTCGACGGGCTGTTCGCCGACGAGACGCCAGACGACCTGCTCCTCTTGGCCGTCTACGGCCCGGACTGCCCGCGCCTGCTCGACGAGGCGTTCGACGTCGTCGGGGCCCCAACGACGCTCTTTACCCTCGCCGGCGATGTCGATGCCCGTCTCGTCGGCGCGGCGACCCGCGAGGCGCTGTCGAGCGAAGTCGCGACCCTGCGCGAGCGGACGCTCCCGACCGCCTGACTACTTGACGACCACGCGGGCGGTCCCCCAGTCTGACTCGACCGGGACGGAGAAGTAGTGGTACGTTCCCGGCGTCTCGAACGTGTGTGCGTAGCTGTCGCCGCGAGCGAGACTCCCGACGGCCGGGTAGAGCACCCGTGCGGTCACCTCGCGCCCGACGTCGGCGCTGGCGAAGTAGTCTGCACCCGGCGGGAGGCGGTCCTCGTAGGCGGTGACGGTGTGTGGTCGTTGCCCCTCGTGGACCCACTCGACGGTCTCGCCGGCTCCGACGCGCACGGTCGCCGGGGCGAACCCCTCGGGGGCCGCCATTCGCACCGTCGCGTCGCCCGACGCGTCGCTCCCGCCGGCCTCTCTCCTGCCGAGGCAGCCGGCGGTCCCCGCGATAGCCGCACCGACGGCGAGCAGGTGTCTACGCGAGAGCGTCACGGCCTCGCTACCTCGCCGCCGGGCATACTCCTTTCGTCGACGGCGTTAAGCCGCCGGTCGGCGGTGACGGGCCATGGACGCCGCGATCGACGTCGACCGCGACCGCCTCCTCGACTCGCTGCGCGCGCAGGCCGAGTTCGGCGCGACCGACGGCGGCGGCCTCCACCGTCTCGCGCTCTCTCCTGCCGACCGTGCGGTCCGCGACTGGTTCGTCGACGCCCTGACCGACGCCGGCCTCTCGGTCCGGGTCGACGCGTTCGGCAACGTGTTCGGCAGGCGCGAGGGAACCGACCCGGACGCCGCGCCGGTGCTCCTCGGCTCGCATCTCGACTCGCAGCCCCGGGGTGGCATCTACGACGGGGCACTCGGCGTCGTGACGGCGGTCGAGTTCGTCCGGACGCTGGACGACGCCGGGATCGACACCCGCCGACCGGTGGAGGTGGTCGACTGGACGAACGAGGAGGGGTCGCGGTTCCAGCCGACGATGCAGGGCAGCGGCGTCTGGGCCGGCGCGCTCGACCTCGAGACGCAGTACGAGCGGACCGACGACGACGGCGTCCGAGTCGTCGACGCCCTCGAACGGATCGGCTACCGCGGCGACGCGCCCGCCGAGCAGCGCGAGCCGTACGACTCGTACCTCGAACTCCACGTCGAGCAGGGACCGGCGCTGGAGACGGCGGGCGCGGACGTCGGTGTCGTCACCGGTATCGTCGGGCTGTCGTGGGGACGCGTCGCGTTTCACGGTCGCCCGGACCACACGGGCACGACGCCGATGCACCTCCGGTCGGACGCGCTCGTGGCCGCCGCCGACCTGACGACGGCGATCCGGCGCCTCCCGTCGACGCTCGGCGACCGGACCGTCGCCACCGTCGGGTCGCTCGACGTCGACCCGGACTCGATCAACGTCGTCCCGGAGCGCGCCGAACTGACGTGGGACGTCCGCGACTCCGCGGACGACGTCGTCGACCAGGCGGTCGACCGGGTCGAGGCCGAGGCAGCGGCGGCGGCGGCCCGCGAGGGCGTCGAGGCCGATGTCGAGCGGCTGCTCCGGGCCCCCGCAGTCGAGTTTCCGGCACGACCTGTCGACGCCGCCGCGGACGCGGTCGACGCTCTCGGCTACGACGGGCTCCGGCTGGTCAGCGGCGCCGCACACGACGCGAGCCGGGTCGCGAGCGTCTGCGACGCGGGGATGGTCTTCGCCGTCAGCGAGGGCGGTCGGAGCCACACGGAAGCGGAGTACACCGCGCCGGCAGACTGCTACCGGGCGGCGAACGCCTTCGCGAACGCGGCGCTGCGTCTCGCCGAGCCCGTCTGAGCCGTCAGACCGCGCCGGCGACGGCGTCGGCCAGGGCCTCGCCCCACGCGAGCAGCCGTTCGTCGGCGCCGAACCGACCGGCGAACTGGACGCCGTATGGGAGCCCGTCTGCGAGGCCCGCCGGGAGCGCGAGCACCGGGACGCCGGCGTGGGTCCACGGCAGGTTCATCACCGGGTCGCCGGTGCTCTCGATGCCCTCCGGGGCGGTGTCGGGCGCGCCCGGCGCGACCCAGACGTCGACGCCCTCGTCGTCCATCAGGTCGCCGAGCCGGTCGCGGAGCGCGACGCGGCTCCGGCGCCCGCGTGCCATCGCCCCGGCGGTCACCTCGCGTCCGTCCTCGACGAGTGCGCGCGTCTGTGGCGCGAGGCGGTCGGCGTGGCGCTCGTACCGGTCGTGGTGTTCGTCTGCCGCCTCGGCGCCGACGAGGTCGTGGTGGCGGCTGTTCACGGCTGCGATGTCGTCGAAGACGGTCGTCCGCCGGACCTCGTAGCCCGCGTCGTCGAGGGCGGCGACGGCGCGGTCGAACCGCTCCCGGCCCGTCTTCGGTGCCTGCGCGAGGTACGCGTCGTCGGGCACGCCGACGACCGGGCGGTCGTCGGGCGACGCCGGCTCCCACGCCTCGCAGACGACCGACGCGCCAAGTGCCGCGCCCGCGACGTCGCGCGTGAACAGGCCGAGGGTGTCGACGGCGGGCGAGTACGGCACGACGCCGTCGGTCGGAATCCGGCCGTACGTGGGCTTGAGGCCCACGACCCCACAGAACGACGCCGGGCGGACGACCGAGCCGATCGTCTGTGACCCGAGCGCGAGCGGACACGCCCCCGCCGCGACGGCGGCTGCCGACCCACTCGACGACCCGCCCGGCGTGTGGCCGGTGTCGTGCGGGTTTCGCGTCGGCCCCGGCGCGGCGTGGGCGAACTCCGTCGTCACCGTCTTGCCGAGGGTCAGTGCTCCGGCGGCGCGGAGGTCGCCGACCACGGTGGCCTGGTCGCCGAGGAACTCGTCCGGCGGGAGCGTCGACCCCGCCCTCGTCGGCAGGCCGTCGACGTGGACGATGTCTTTCACCCCGACGGGGACGCCGAACAGCGGCGGTCGGTCGGTCGGGTCCGGGTGGCGCTCTGTCAGCGCCGCGGCCTCTGCCTCCGCCCACGCCCGCGGCTTCGGGCCGTCGACCCACGCCTCGATCCGTCCGTCGACCGCCTCGATCCGGTCGTACCGGTCGGCGACGACCTCTGCCGGGTCGCGTCGACCCGTCCGGAGGTCCGTCGCCAGCGCCGCCAGTCCAGGTCCGTCGGCGAGCAGGTGCTCTGTCACGGACGCCGGTCTCACCACGGACAAAACGACCTTTGGGTCCCGGCGACCCTCGCCCCGAGCGTTTTGTGGCCCCCGCCCCGACCGGTTCCCGTGGAGGTCACGGTGTACGGTCCGTTGCGGGCCGCGACCGGCGGCAAGCACGTGACGGTCGACCCCGAGGACGAGACCGTGCGGAGCGTCCTCGACGCCCTCGTGGCGGCCTTCCCCGGCGCGGCGTCACACCTCGTCGACGACGCGGGCGACCTGCGCCCGAGCGTCCGGGTCACCGTCGACGGCGAGCGAGCGGACCCGGACGCCGCGGTGCCGACCGACGCCGCCGTCGCGGTGTTCCCGGCGATGCGGGGCGGCTAGCCGTACTGCTCGCGGACCGTCTCGAGCAGTCCGACCTCGTCGAGACGGCCGGTCGGAGCGAGCATCGTCAGCTGGACCATCCCCGGTAGACGCGCGATCTCGACGCCGCCGGTGAACGTACAGCGGCCACGGACCTCGCCCTCGGTCATGTCGAGGAGGTCGCCCGCGCGGTCGAAGGCGTTCTCCGTCGCGCCGTTGATCGTCGCCCCGGAGCCGACGACCTGGATCGGCAGGGCGTCGCGTACGTCGACGGCGTGCTCCTCGCCGAGGGCCTCGCCAGCCGCCCGCTCCTCGTCGCTGTACGGACGCGCGATCTGTGGCAGGTCCGCCTCGTTCGGCAGGAGGAGCGGCCCGTCGATGTCCAGCCCGTCGATCACCTCGACCCGGAGCGTCGTCCGCCCGCTCACGTCGGTCGTGTGGAGCGACAGTTCGCCGTCGCCCTGGTTCGCGTGGAGGTCACCGACGTACAGGCCCGCGCCCTCGACCTTCACCGGACAGACGAGCGTCGCGCCCGGGCGGACGTCGTTCGAGTCCAGGTGGCCGTCGGTTCGCTCGGCGAGGGCCTCCTCGTCGGCCAGCCCCCAGTCGTGGTCGGCACCGACCAGGAACTGCCCGAAGTCGCCGGCGTTGTGCGAGTCCGGGAGTTCGACCGGCGGTGTCGTGCCGATGTTGCCGACGAACGGCCGGAGCCGACCGAGCGTTCCCGGCATCTCGTCGGGGCCGTACAGCAGGATCGGGTGCTGGCGCGAGCGCTCGGGCAGCGCCATCGCCTCGTGGGCGTCCTCGGCGAGGGCGTCTGCGCCCTCGCGCCCGACGGTGAGGCCGACGGTCCGGTCGTCGTCGAACGCGACGGTGTACCCGAACTCGAAGCCGAAGGAGGAGGCGTTGGCGCCACACTCGGCGCAGCGCACGGCGTCCTCGCCGGTCCCCTCGACGACGCTCTCGGGCCACGGCGTTCCACAGTCCGGACAGCGGTGGTCGACGAACGGGTCGTCGCCGAACGCCTCGTCGCGCTCGGCCATGCTCCCGGTGCTCGTCGCGACGCTCGTCACCTCGACGTCCTCGACGTGGACGACCAGCGCGTCGCCCGGCTCGGCGCCCTCGACGCGGATCGGCCGTGTCACCTCGTGGCCGCCCCGGAACTCCGGGGTGATCATCGGCCCCCAGCACGCCGGCGGGGTGTGGGTCCGGACGGTGCCGCCGTCGGCGACCGTCCCCGCCCACTCCTGCTCCGGGCCGACGAGGCCGAGGGTGAACCGGTCGACGTCGAGCTCCTGCTGGATCTGCTCCGACATCGCCCACCCGTACCACGCGCGGGCTGTTAACGGTTCGCGCCGCCGGTCAGTTCGCTCCCGGGGCGACCGTTTCGACCCGGGAGAGGACGATCGTCCCGCTCACCTCGGCCCCGACGGCGAGCAACACGTCGTCGACCGGGCCGTCCTCCTTCGAGACGAACGCCAGCCCCTCCGGCGCGAGGCCGCCGTCGGCGCCAGCCGACCGATCTCGCTCTCGGGGTCGACCGAGACGTCCCGGGAGTTGACGTAGTCGACGAACTCCGGCTCGCGCTCCTCCGGGTTCGTCACGTTGAACGCGACGACACCGCCGACCTCCTCGAGACCGATAAACGCGTACTGCTCGCCCGCGACGCGCCCGACAGCGACACCCTCCGGCTCCGGACCGCTGGCGGTGCTCTCGTCGTCGGGTTCGGTCTCGTCGTCGGCGGCGTTGAACACGACGTCGTCGGCGTCGGTGATCCGCTCGAACGCGTCGCCGCTCTCGAACACCAGGTCGTCGTCGCCGGTCCAGACCGCGAACAGCCGCGCGCCGGAGGTGTACCGGCGGTCGACACCGATATCCTCGGCGTCGACCTCCTCGTAGTCGAACCCGGGCGGACGGTTCGTGACCTCTAGCTCGTCGAGTCTCTCCGGGATCGCGTCCGGATCGGTCAGCCGGTCGCGAAACTCCCCGACGGTCGTCAGTTCGCCGAACCCCGGGACGTCCTCGGCCTCGCGGGTGTCGCCCTCGTTCGCGGTGACGAGGAACGTCTCGCCCCGGGCCCGAACGCTCGCGATAGCGTCGGGCTGATACGTGCCGAACAGGGGCTCCGGTCGGATGTTCGCCTCGCCGTCGTCGTCGGTGTCTCGGCCCGCGTTCGCGCTCCCCGACGCGGCGCGTGCCGTCGCCCGACGAGCCGTCCCGACCGTGGGTCGCTCACGCCCGTGCTCGCGCCAGCGCGCCGGCTGCCGCCCCGCCGGCGAGGCAGGCCGCGAGCACGCCGTACCAGACGAGGTGGGCGGGGCTGTCTGGACCGACAGCCGCCTCCAGCGCGAGCATCCCGCCGACGTAGGCGACGCCGACGCCGGCGGCGAACCCGCGCGCCCGGAGCCCGGACAGGCGCCCGACCGTCCCGCCGATGCCGCCGGCGACGGCGACGACGAGGACGAGCGTCGGTCCGTCGCCGAGGACGCCGGCGACGCCGTCCCAGTAGACGGCGCCCGGCGGCCAGAGCGCGACGCCGACGAGGGTGCCGACCGCGACCCCGGCGGCGACCTCGCGCGGATTCACACTCTCGGTACCAGCACCGCCCGGCCCGCTATCTCGCCGTGCTCGGGGCGCTCTGCGACGGTGTTCCGCTCGTCGAGGTCGTACCGCGAGGTCCGGAGGTCCGCCTCGCCACAGCCGGCCAGCGGCATCAGTTCCCGGCGCTCGGGACACGTGCCGACCAGCGTGCTGCGGAACGAGCACTCGCAGTTCACGAGCGCCCGTGACGACCCGTGGAGGTCCCCGCCGTCGCCGGCGACGGCCACGTCGGGCACGAGGCCCGCCGTCTCGTCGAGCGACAGCGCCCGGTCCGTCGGTCCCGCGCACCGGTGGAGCCCCGCTGCGAGCACGGGCGCCGATCGCGCGGCCACCGTCGAAAACCTGTGGTCAGTCCCGAACGAGCGGCGGCAGGTCGGCGAGCGTCGACAGCGTGTGTGTCGGGTCGACGCCCTCCACGGCGTCGTGGCCGGGCCGGGCGAGGAGCGCGGCGTCGACGCCGGCGCGGCGGGCCGCGGTCACGTCGCTCGCGCCGTCGCCGACGAACAGCGCCCGCTCGGGCGTGACCCCGAGGCCCGCGAGCGCCCCGGTCAGGAGCGCCGGGTCGGGCTTCCGGCGCGCCAGGCTCTCGAGCCGTGGCTCCCGCGCCCGGACGCTCGCCACCCGGTCCGCCAGGCCGTGGCGCCCGAGGACGAACGTCACCGTCTCGCGGAGGTTGTTGCTCGCCACCGCCAGCGGGACGTCGACCCCGTCGAGCGCGGCGACGTCGTCGTGGAGGGGCTTCTCGCCGGCGGCGACCGCCTCGCGTTCGACCGCTCCGACCGCCCGGTCGCGCTCGGTCCACAGCGCCTCGGGGTCGAGGCCGTGACGCGCCGCCGCGGCCCGAACCTGCTCGGGGTCGGTACCGACCCACAGCGCCGCCCGGTCGTCGTCGCCCGGGTCGACGCCGAGCGAGCGGTAGGCCCGGTCGACGGCAGCCGCGAGCGTCGCTCGGTCGCTCAGTCCGACGAGCACGCCGTCGCTGTCGAGCACCACCGCGTCGTACACGGCCGTTCGAGGACGGCGACCGACCTGTCTGTTTCGGCCCGGCGTCGACCCGGACCGGCGAGACGGCTGACGCCCGCCGCTACGGCGGACGGCGAGCCCCGCCCCCCGCTGCCGAACCCCGGCCGTTTTTCAACTACCGGGATGTAACACGAAGTGGTATGTCCGAACAGGCGGAGGAGTTCGACGGATTCGCGGACGTCAGCGAGGCACAGGTGACGAGGGCGATCGCGAGCGAGTGGAGCGAGGAGTTCATCGACGACGTCGAGACGGACGTCCTGGTCGTCGGCGGCGGCCCGGCGGGGCTGACGACGGCGAAGGAACTGGCGGAGCGCGGCGTCGAGGTGACGGTCGTCGAGCGGAACAACTACCTCGGCGGCGGCTTCTGGCTCGGCGGCTACCTGATGAACAAGGTAACGGTCCGTGAACCGGCCGACCGGGTGCTCGACGAACTGAACGTCGACCACCACGAGAGCGAGGAGGCAGAGGGCCTCCACCTCGCGGACGGCCCGCAGGCCTGCTCCGGGCTGATCAAGGCCGCCTGTGACGCCGGCGTACGGGTCCGGAACATGACGGAGTTCACCGACGTCGTCGTGCGCGAGGACGGGAAGGTCGGCGGCATCGTCATGAACTGGACGCCGGTCCACGCGCTCCCGCGAGAGGTCACCTGTGTCGACCCCGTCGCGGTGGAGGCAGACGTCGTCGTCGACGCCACGGGCCACGACGCCGTGGTCGCGACGAAGGCCGCCGAGCGCGGCGGCGTCTCGGCGCCCGGTCTCGACGCCGAGACGGCGGACCTCGACGGCACCGCCGACGACGAGTACGGCGCCCCCGGCCACGACTCGCCCGGCCACGGCTCGATGTGGGTCGCCGAGAGCGAAGACCAGGTCGTCGAGCACACCGGACAGGTCGGCGAGGGCCTCGTCGTCGCCGGGATGGCCGCCGCGACGGTTCACGGTCTCCCGCGGATGGGGCCGACGTTCGGCGCGATGCTCCTCTCGGGCGAGCGCGCGGCACGGGCCACGGTCGCGGCGCTCGGCCTCGACGCGCCCGGCGCCGACGCCAGCGGCGCGACGCCCGCCGACGACTGAGCCGGCTCCCCGCTCCTGATTTTTTCGCCAGGTCAGTCTGTCTCGTCTGCCGCCCCCCGCGCGGCCTGCTCGTAGATCAGGTTCCGCTGGACCTCGTTGACACCCTCGTACACCCGCGTGACGTGGACGTCGCGGTACACCCGCGACACCCGGCGGTCGGCGAGGATCGACCGCCCGCCGTGGAGCTGCATCGCCCGCTCGCTGATATCTACGGCAGTCTCGCTCGCGCGGAGCTTCGCCATCGACGCCCACTTGCCGTCGGTGGGGTCGCGCTCCACCCGCTCTGCGGCCTCGTAGGCGAGCGTCCGCGCCGCCGAGAACTCCGCGAGCATATCCGCGAGGTCGTGCCGGACGGACTGGAACTCGTCGACGCCGCGTCCGAACGCCTCGCGGCCGTGGACGAACGACCACGCCTCCTCGATCGCTGCGGCGGCGGGCCCGAGGGCGTGGCCCGCGACGACGACGCGGTTCGGGTTGAAAAACCGGGCGAGCACCTCGAACCCCTGGCCCTCCGCGCCGATGCGGTTCTCCTCCGGCACCCAGCAGTCGTCGAGGACGACGTGACCCTGTTTCGACGCGCGCAGGCCCATCTTCTCGGGGATGTGTTCGGCCTCGTAGCCGGGCGTCTCCGTCGGCACCGCGAACAGCGAGTGGTTGCGGTGGCGGTCCGGCCCGTCGTCGGTGCGGCAGTAGAGCAGGACCCAGTCGGCCTCGACGCCGTTCGACACCCAGTACTTCTCGCCGTCGAGCGTGTAGCCGTCGCCGTCGCGCTCCGCCCGCGCCGTCATCCCCGCGAGGTCGCTCCCGGACTGTGGCTCGGAGGCGCCGAGGCCGCTCAGCTGGTCGCCCGCCGCGACGGGCCGGAGCAGACGCTCTTTCTGTGCCTCCGTGCCGAACGCCTCCACCGCCTCGGCGGCGAAGGAGGCGAGCTGGAGCGTCAGGGCGATCCCTGCGTCGCCGCGGAACAGCTCCTCCATCAGCGCGAGGCGCTCGGGCAGGTCCAGCCCCCGACCGCCGTACTCCTCGGCGACGTCGGCGGCGACGAGCCCCGCCTCGCGGCCCGCCTCCAGCACCCCCCACGGATACTCGCCGCTCGCGTACCGCTCCGCAGCGACGGGTTCGACGTGCTCCTCGACGAACGCGCGCGCCTCGCGGCGGATCGGCTCGGCGTGCTCCGG
The DNA here is from genome assembly GCA_028274865.1 of Haloferacaceae archaeon. Taxonomy (GTDB): domain Archaea; phylum Halobacteriota; class Halobacteria; order Halobacteriales; family Haloferacaceae; genus A07HB70. Next base: position 11,125 of record JAQCMY010000098.1, read on the forward strand.
CGGGGTGCCGTCGGCCAGCGGGTCGACAGACATAGGCTCGCACACGCGCCGTGAGGGAAAGTACGGCCGGGTCGCGACGGACCGCGTCGTTCAAGCGCCGCCGGTCCCGAGCGTCTCGCGTGATCACAGTCGCCTCGCTCGCCAGTCGCGCCGTGTGCCCCGGAGGGCCGCCGTGAGCGACGACGCGAGCGGCCTCCGGGACCTGCTGGAGCGGGTCGCCGCCGGCGAGGTGTCGCCCGCGGAGGCCGAGGCCCGGGTCGCGGGCTACACGACGACAGACGCCGGTCGGTTCGACGCCGCCCGCGAGTCGCGCCGGGGGGTGCCGGAGGCGGTGCTGGCCGAGGGAAAGACCCCGACCGAGGCAGCCGACCTCGCGCGGACCGCGGTGGAGACGACGGGCCGGGCGCTCGTCACCCGCGCGGACGACGACCACGCCGCGGCGGTTCGCGAGGCGGTCCCGACGGACGCGACGGTGGACCGCGACGCCCGCGCCCGCACCGTCGTCGTCCACGCCGCCGGCTTCGACCCGCCGCGTGTCGACGCGACGGTCGCCGTCGTCGCCGCCGGTACCGCCGACGCCGCGGCCGCGGGCGAGGCCGCCGTCGCCGCCCGCGCCGCCGGGGCGCGGGTCGACCGTGTCGCCGACGCCGGGGTGGCGAGCCTCGCGCGGCTGCTCGACGCGCTCCCGACGCTCCGGGACGCGGACGCCGTCGTCGTCGCCGCCGGCCGCGAGGGCGCGCTCCCGACCGTCGTCGCCGGGCTCGTCGACTCGCCGGTGGTCGGACTCCCGGTCTCGGCGGGCTACGGCCACGGCGGGGACGGCGAGGCGGCACTCGCCGGGCTGCTCCAGTCCTGTGCCGTGCTCTCGGTCGTCAACGTCGACGCGGGCTACGTCGCCGGGACACAGGCCGGCCTCGTCGCGCGGGCCGTCGGCGCGGCGCGGACGGACGCGGACTGACTACGGCAGGTCGCGCTCGTGACGGAGTGCGCTGCGGTCGACCTCCGCGACGTTCCGCCGCCCGGACAGCCCCATCGTCAGGTCCAGCTCCGCGAGGAAGTTCTGCAGGACGAACCGCACGCCGTCGGCGCCCCCCACCGCGAGGCCGTAGGCGTAGGGCCGCCCGAGGAACACGCAGTCGGCGCCGAGCGCCATCGCCTTGTACGCGTCCTTCGCGCGCCGGACACCGCTGTCGAACGTGATCGACACCTCGTCGCCGACCGCGTCGACGACGTCCGGCAGCGCCTCGACGGCGGTGATCGAGCCGTCGACCTGCCGACCGCCGTGGGTCGACACCCCGACCGCGTCGGCGCCGTGGTCGACGGCGAGTTCGGCGTCTCGCGGGTCCAGCACGCCCTTGATCACCACCGGCAGGTCCGTGTTGTCGTGGACGAACTGGAGATCCTCCCACGTCAGCGAGGCGTCGCCGAAGATGTCGAGGAACTCCTCGACCGCCGCCTCCGGGTCCGCCTCCGGCGGGTCGTCCAGCCGGTCGCGGAAGGCCGGGTCGGAGAAGTAGTTCGCCACCCCCTCACCCTCGAGGAACGGGTAGTATCCCCGCTCGATCAGGCGCTCGCGCCAGCCGAGGATCGGCGCGTCGACGGTGACGACGATCGCGTCGTAGCCCGCCGCCTCGGCCCGCGAGAGGAAGCTCCGGGCGATGTCCTCGTCGGAGGACCAGTAGAACTGGAACAGCTTCGGCGTGTCACCGAGCCGGTCGGCGACCGTCTCCATGTCGGTCGAGGAGAGACTCGACAGACACAGCGGCACGTCCAGGTCTGCCGCCGCGTTCGCGGTGCCGCGCTCGGCCTCCTCGTGGAGCAGCGACTGGATCCCGAGCGGGGTCAGCCCGACCGGATAGGCGAGCTCCCGCCCCAGCAGGGTCGTCGAGAGGTCCCGACGTTCGACGCCCCGGAGCATCCGGGGGACGATCCGCCACGCGGAGAAGTCCTGGCCGCGCTCGAACGTCTCCTCGCTCCCCGCGCCGCCGTGGACGTACGCCCGCCCCTCGGGCGACATCGCCTCGTGTGCGGCGTCGCGGAGGTCCTCGTACCCGACCGGGAACTCGGGCTGCTCGTCCTCCAGCATCCCGCGCCTGTAGATCTCCGTGACACGCTCGTCGCCCAGCCGTGCTGTCCGTTCGGACATACGTGCCACAGTATCCCGGGGATACTCAACGCTACGGCTCGACGGCGTCGTGGGACGTCACCGGACCGTGCTCCGGGCAGACGCCGGCGACCCCGGACGGACTCAGACAGCAGTGTGTTCGCTCCGTCGCGACCAGTCCGGTCCGGAGGCGTCGACCACACCGCCGACAGCGCGCGTCGCTCACGGGTCATCTACGGACCAGCAGCTCCTCAGTCTATCGGCGAGAGGGCGGCCAGCCCGGCGGGGGGTCGGGTGGGTGGGCCGAAGCAGCGATCTATCCTAAGCCGCCGCTGCCATCTTATCTCTCCGGCTGCCAGTCGTCCCGCGGCGCGGTGATCTGCCCGCA
>JAQCMY010000104.1 GCA_028274865.1 Haloferacaceae archaeon
CAGCTCGATCGTGAACGGCGTCGCCACGATCGGCGCGTCGTAGCGGTGTGCCAGCTTCGAGATGGCGCCGATGTGGTCGAGGTGACCGTGCGTCGGCACGATCGCCTGGACGTCGCCCTCGAGGTCGCTCATCACCCGGTCGTCGGGGATGGCGCCCATGTCGATCAGGTCGAGGCTGTGCATCCGCTCGGTCTCGACGTTGTCGTGGATCAGCACCTGCGAGAGGTTCAGACCCATGTCGAAGACGACGACGTCGTCGCCCGCCCGGACCGCAGTCATCTGTCGTCCGACCTCTTCGTAGCCGCCGATCGTCGCGATTTCGATTTCCATAGTTCTCCGTGAAACGCCACGTTGGAAACGTGGGGTGTCGAGTGCCGCGTGCCGGTCTCCCGGGTCGTGTCCCCGCTGGTGCCGTCTGGCACGTTGCCCGCGGGCGTCTCGGTAGGTCGCCGTTCGGCGCCCCGGTATTAAAATCGCCCGGGTCGACCGGTCGACGGGTCGGTAGGCTTAACAGCGGGCGTACCGCCGCTCTGTACGTGAGCGACCGCCCCCTCGACGCCCTCGAGGCGTCGCTCGACGACCCGGTCACGGTCGAACTGAAAGACGGCCGGGCGTTCCACGGCCGTCTCGACGGCTACGACCAGCACATGAACGTCGTGCTCGTCGACACCGTCGACACCGTCGAGGTCGACAGCGACGCACGCCGGGTTCGAGACAAAACGATTATCCGCGGCGACAACGTCGTCAGGATAGAGACATGACGGGAGCCGGCACCCCGAGTCAGGGGAAGAAGAACACGACGACCCACGTCAAGTGTCGTCGCTGCGGCGAGAAGTCCTACCACGTCAAGAAGAAGGTCTGTTCCTCCTGCGGGTTCGGCACGTCCGCGAAGCGCCGCGACTACGAGTGGCAGTCGAAGGCCGGCGAGTAGCGGCGCCGACGTCGGGCCCACCAGCGCCCGACGCCAGTCCGCCGATATCCACGTTCGTGGATCACCGGTCGGCGGTGAGGCCCGTAGCGGGGCCTTTTTTGCCCGTCGACGCGGATCGTTCGATATGCCAGATCGGGCCGGGCTGGCGGGGGCGACCGAGAAGTGTGGCGTCGTCGGCGTCGCGCTGGCCGACCGGGAGGCCGCGCGACCAGTCTACTACGCGATGTACGCGCTCCAGCACCGCGGGCAGGAGTCGGCGGGAATCGCGACCCACGACGGCTTCCAGCAGCACAGCCACGTCGAGCGCGGACTGGTTGGCGACGCCATCTCGGAGGCGGACCTGGCCGACCTGCGCGGGTCGACCGGCATCGGGCACGTCCGCTACCCGACCTCGGGCGGCCTGAACACCTGCTGCGCTCAGCCGTTCGCCGTCTCGTTCAAATCGGGGTCGCTCGGACTCGCGCACAACGGCAACCTCGTCAACACCGACGAACTCCGTGCCGACCTGGAGACGGCGGGCCACGCGTTCACCTCCGAGGGCGACACGGAGGTGATCGCACACGAACTCGCGCGGAACCTGCTCGACGCCGACCTCGTCCGGGCGGTCAAGCGGACGATGGACCGCGTCCACGGCTCGTACTCGCTGACGATCATGCACGACGAGGCGGTGCTCGGGCTGCGCGACCCGCTCGGCAACCGCCCGCTCTGTATCGGAGCGCTCGACGACGGCTACGTTCTCGCGAGCGAGTCCGCAGCCGTCGACGCGCTGGACGGCGAACTCGTACGGGACGTACGGCCCGGCGAACTGGTCGTCCTCGACTCCGACGGCAGCGGCTTCGACTCCTACCGCCTCGTCGAGGAGCCAGAGCCCGCCCACTGCTTCTTCGAACACGTCTACTTCGCCCGACCGGACTCGGTCATCGACGGCTCGCTCGTCTACGAGGTGCGGCGCGACCTCGGTCGGGCGCTGTGGCGCGAGAGTGGCGTCGAGGCCGACGTGGTGATGCCCGTTCCGGACTCCGGGCGTGCGTTCGCCTCGGGCTACGCCGAGGCCGCGAACGAGGAGGACGCGCCGGTCGAGTTCGCCGAGGGGATGATGAAGAACCGCTACGTCGGCCGGACGTTCATCATGCCGACACAGGACGAGCGAGAACGCGCCGTCCGCCTGAAGCTCAACCCCATCCGCTCGACGGTTGCCGGCAAGCGCGTCACGCTCGTCGACGACAGTATCGTCCGCGGGACGACGTCGACACAGCTCGTCGAACTGCTGCGCGACGCCGGCGCCGACGAGGTCCACGTCCGCATCGGCGCGCCGCCGATCAACGCGCCCTGTTACATGGGTATCGACATGGCCTCGCGCGAGGAGCTGATCGCCGCCGGCCAGAGCGTCGACGAGGTGTGTGACGAGATCGGCGCCGACAGCCTCGCGTACCTCTCGATGGGCGCCGTCGCCGACGCCCTCGAGACGGAGCAGACGGGCCTGTGTACCGCCTGTGTCACCGGCGAGTACCCCTACGACGTCGAGGGCGAGGACACCGACCGCGAGGTCGTCCCGCCCGAGATCTAGGGCCGGAATCCGCCGTCGAACGGCGCGGCGGCTGCCAGCGACCGCGCCACCCTCGGGAGCCGCGACCCGCCGGCGTCCTCGACGACCGCGTCGGCGGTCTGTTCGCCGCTCAGGAGCGCCATCGGGACGCCGATACCCGGCCCGGTAAACGCGCCGGTGTAGTAGAGGCCGTCGATCCCGCCCCGGCGCGAGGGACGGAGCGGCCCGGTCTGCCGGAGGGTGTGTGCGAGCCCGAGCGCCGTCCCCTCCGGGAGCGCGAACCGGTCGGCGAACGTCGAGACGGAGGCCTGGCGTTCGACGACGATCCGGCCACGCAGGTCGACACCCGTGTGACACTCGAGGTCGTCGAGGATCTGGTCCCGGAACGCCGCGCGCCGCGCCGCGTCGTCGTCGAGCCCCGGCGCGACGGGGACGAGGACGACGACCGTCTCGCAGCCGTCGGGCGCGACCGTCTCGTCGGTCGCGGAGGGAACGTTCACGTAGTACGAGGGGGTGTCCGGCCACGCCGGGTCGTCGAAGATACTCGCGAAGTGCGGGCCCCAGTCCTCGGGCAGGACGAGCGAGTGGTGTGCCAGCGGGTCGACCGACCCCTCGACGCCGAGGTAGAGCAGGAACGCCGAGGGTGCGTACGTCCGCGAGTCCCAGTAGTCGTCGCCGTAGCGTCGCCCCTCCGGCGGGAGGAGGTCGCGTTCGACGTGGGCGGGGTTTGCGTTACAGACGACCCGGTCGGGCGCGAGCGTGCGCCGGTCGGTCTCGACCGTCGGCCCGTGGTCGAGGCCGACGACCGTCTCACCGGTCGAGACGGCTGCTCCGAGCTCCGTCGCGAGGGCCGCGACGCCTTCGACGACGCTGTACATCCCGCCCTCGGGGTAGTAGACGCCGAGCTCCAGGTCGACGTAGCTCATCAGACTGTACAGCGCCGGGGTGTTGTGCGGCGCGCCGCCGAGAAAGACCAGCGAGTACTGGACGATCTGTCGGAGCTTCGGGCTGTCGAAGAAGCCGGCGACGTGGTCGTCCATCGTCCCGAGAAGCGAGAGCCCACGGGCCGACCGCACCACGTCGACGTCGACGAGGTCACGCAGGCGCGAGCGGTCCTCGTAGACGAACCGCTCGGTGCCGACCTCGTACGCCTCGGCCGCGCTCGCGAGGTAGTCGTCGAGCGCTTCGGCGGCGCCGTCCTCGTACGACTCGAACAGGTCCCGGACCGCGTCGAGGTCGGCGGGCACGTCAGCCCGGTCGCCGTCGCGCCAGAACAGCCGGTACTGCGGGTCCAGACGGGTCAGGTCGTAGTAGTCCTCTGGCGAGCGGTCGAAGGCGTCGAAGAAGCGCTCGAACGTCTCCGGCATCAGGTACCACGACGGGCCGGTGTCGAACCGGAACCCCCCGGTCTCGATGCGGTTCGCGACGCCGCCGACCCGGCTGTTGCGCTCTATCACCTCGACGTCTGCGCCCCGGTCGGCGAGGTGACACGCCGCCGAGAGGCCGCCGAGGCCGGCGCCGACAACCACAGCCGACTCGTCGGCGAGTGGCCGTTCGTCGTCGTGGGTGTCACAGGTCACGTGTCCGGGTCGTGGCGCGTCGTCCCTCGGTCCAGCCCCGCGACTACACGGCGGTTCAATACACGACGTAGAGCATCGCGTAGACGGCCTCGCCGAGGAGGAAGGAGACGAACCAGAGCGACGCCGCCACCCGACCGACCCGCGGGTGGTGTGTCTCCGGGAGGGCGTCGACGGGGTGTGTCGCGGCGAGGAGGAGGGCGTAGACGACGAGGGGGACGGCCACGACGGCGAGGAGGACGTGGACGCCGAGGACGGGGAGGTAGACGGTTCGGTAGACGCTCTCGGGGCCGGAGAACGGTGCGGGCCCGGCGACGCTCACCTTGTAGAGGTAGAGCGCGAGAAACGCCGCGAACAGCGCCGCCGAGGCGAGCATCAGCAGGCGGTGGCGCGCGACCCGTCCGCGGCGAATCGCGACGACGCCGCCAGGGATGGTCAGGAGCGCGAGCGCGCTCAGGACGGCGTTGACGTGCGGGATGGCGTCGAGCACCGGGGCGGGCGCCTCTGGCAACAGCGCCGACGGGACGGCACCGAGGGCCGACGCGAACACGAGCGCCAGCGCGACGGCAGAGAGGCCGAGCGAGAGCCCGAGGACGTGCGGACGGAGCCGGCGTACCAGTCCGTCGGCCATACGTGTAACCGGCGCGCGACGGACAAGAGCGCCCCGGTTCCGGCCCCGAATGGAAAGCCATTTCATACGCGCCAGGATAGTAGTACGTGGCGTGGAGACCGCCGACTCGACGCGCGTGGGTAGCCAAGCCAGGTCAACGGCGCAGCGTTGAGGGCGCTGTCCCATAGGGGTCCGCCGGTTCGAATCCGGTCCCACGCACTGTACACTCCGCCCGGCTGCCAGACCCGCCACGAGCGGCCGTCGCGGCCCGTGTGCCGTTTCTCGCCGGTCAGTCCTCCCGGCCTCGGACCACCTCGACCGCTCCGCGCTCCGAGAGCCGGTAGCGGCGTCCGGCCCACTCGAACTCCGTCACGAGGCGCGCCCCGAGCACCGCGACGGGGAGCACCAGGAGCCCCGGGTACGCGAACAGCACGTCGACGCGGCGTCTGCCGAGCCAGAGGTAGACGGGGACGAACGCCGCCGTCAGGAGCGGCGCGAAAACCAGCGGGTACGCGAGGCCGACAGCAGCCACGGTCGGGGTCACGAGCGCCCCGTGCCACCCCTCGTTCACGCCGAGGATACGGCCGAACCTGACGACCCGGTTCCGGACGGCGTCGAACCCGCCGGCCACCTCGACCGGCGTCACCATCGACCGCACCGGGTGGACCGAGGGGAGCCGCTGTGTGAGCAGGTAGTCGTCGCTCAGAACGGTCTCGAGCGCTGCCGCGAACGTCTCGACGTCCGTCGTTAGCTCCTCGCGGGTGAACGTCACGCCGCCGCCCCACGCCGTGTCGGCGACCGGCCCGACCTGGAGGACGACCAGCAGCGCGAACAGGGCGCCGTACCACGGCTCGACGAGCCGCCACCACCCGCCGCCGGTGAAAAACGGGACGGCGGAGGCCGGACCGTGGCACACCCCGGCGGCGACGAGTTCGTCGAGCCAGTCCGGACCGCGCTGGAAGTCGTCGTCGGTCCAGACGAACCGGTCGTGCCGTGCCGCCTCCATCCCGCGTGCGAGCGCGTTCGCCTTTCCGGAGCAGCCGTCGGGGTCGCCGGCGACGAGCACCCTGACACCCGCCGGCGTGTCGTGGCCGGCGACCGGGTCGTCGGCCGAGTCACAGAGTACCAGCAGCTCGTCCTCTGGGCCGAGTCCGGCGGCCACCTGCGTCACGACCGGGCTCCACGCCGTGGTCGGCAACAGCACGCTCGTCGGCTCGCCCTCTGGCATCGATCGGTCGAGACGGGTCCGCGAAACATCAGTCGTTCGGCGCGCGACAGTCCCCGGCCGGGGCGATACTGACGACGGTCACCAGACAGGAGGCAGAGCGGGGCAGCCGAGGACGACGGCCATCTCGACTGTCACTGCCGCGCGGGGGCGACGCCGGCGAGGAGTGCTGTCCCGGCCGCCGGGTCGGTGCGGGAGGTTGAAACCACCGGGGACCTTACTGCTGCTATGGCGAAGTACTCCACCGGCGGAGGCGGCGGGGGAGGCGACGGCGAGAGCTGCGAGCTCTGTGGCCGCGACTCCAGTAGCCTCCGGACGGCAAACGTCGCCGGGGCGGAGCTGCTCGTCTGCTCGGACTGTGCTCCCCACAGCGACGACGGCGGCGGGCGGTCCGGGCCGGACGGCAGACGCGGGCAGCGTCAGGGCCGCGACGACGGGCCGAGCCGCGAGAAGCGCGCCGCACAGAACACCGCGCGGATGTACGACGCTGGCCGGGGCGACTCGACACACTGGGAGGAGGGCGGCACGGACTACGAGGAGGACCG
>JAQCMY010000107.1 GCA_028274865.1 Haloferacaceae archaeon
CGAGGGGGCCGGGGTCGGCGCCGTTCTCCAGCAGTCCGTAGACGTACTCCAGCACCTCGTAGGTGTTCTCGGCCAGCGCCGCGGCCCGCGGGTCCGGGTCGCCGGCGGCGACGTCCTCGCCGACGAGGCGGGCGTAGTCGCGCTCGAACGTCGCGAGGTCGGAGGGCTCGACCACCACGACGTCGCGTTCGGCGTCGAGGTGTGGCTCGAGCGCGTCGAGCGTGCGGCTCGCCCCCCGGGCAGCGGTCGAGATCATCCCCTGTGACAGCGGCGCGCGGCCGGACTCGGGGGTGTCCGGGACGTGGACGCTGACGCCGAGTGCCTCCAGCGTGCGGACTGCGGCCTTCCCCCGTTCGACGAGGACGTGGTCGGTGTAGAGGTCGGGGTAGAGAACGGCCTCGCGGCGCGGGTCGTCGACGGTCGACTCGCGGTCGGCTGCCCAGTCGGTCAGCGTCTCGCGCCGGAACGCGGGGAGCGGGCGGCGGCTGTCGACGCCGAGGAGCCGGTCTGCGACCAGCCGGGCGGGCCGCGACCGTGCGACCAGGTTCGACAGCGGCGCCGTCGCGCTGGCGAGGGCCGCGAGCGTCCCGATGTTGCCGAACAGCCGCTTCGTGAGCGGCGTCGACGACTCCTCGTCGGGCGCGAGGCCGTCGACGAGGAAGTCGAACGAGCCCGCGTCGTCCCGGTTCGCCCGGTCCCGGACGACGGTGTTGATCCACGGCACGTCGATGTCGACCGGACAGGCGTCGACACAGCGCGAACAGCCGGTACAGAGGTCGACGAACTCGCCCGCCGTCTCGACGTCCTCGACGCCGGCCTCCCACCCGCCGGCGATACCGCCCGAGTACGTCTCGCCGCCGAAGGCGTGACCCCCGACCTGCTGGAAGTTGGCACAGGAGTTCGAACAGGCGCCACACCGGACGCAGTAGAGCGTCTCGCGGAGGTGTGGGTCGTCGCGCATCTCGAACCGACCGTTGTCGACGAGGACGAGGTGGAAGTCACGCTCCCCGGCGTCGCCGAGCGGCGCGTCCGGCGCGTCGAAGCCGAGCGTCGGCGAGTCGACCGGCGGCGTCAGGAGCGAGAGGTAGGAGGTGACGTCCTGCCCGGTTCCGGACTTGCCGAGCAGTTCCGCGAACGGCGCGAGGTCCTCCACCGTCGGCACCACCTTCTCGACGCCCGCGACGACGACGTGCGTGTCGGGGACGAGCGCCGTCTTGCGGGCGTTGCCCTCGCTCGTCACCAGCGCGACGGTGCCCGAGTCGGCGGTGAGGAAGTTCGCGCCCGTCACCCCGACGTCGGCGCTCGTCACCGCCTCCAGCAGGCGCTCGCGCGCGAACCGGGTCAGCTCTGCCGCGCTCTCCGGCGGGTCGTCGGGGCCGAACGTCGCGGCGAACAGCTCCGCGATCGACTCGCGCGAGCGGTGGATCGCCGGCGCGACGATGTGGGAGGGCGTCTCGTCGGCGAGCTGGAGCACCCACTCCCCGAGGTCTGTCTCGACGACGTCGACGCCGTCGCCCGCGAGCGCCTCGTTCAGCTCCACCTCCTCGGTGGTCATCGACTTGGACTTCACGGCCCGGTCGGCGTCCGCGTCGGCGGCCACCTCCCGGACGACGCGCGTCGCCTCGGCGGCGTCCGCGGCGCGGTGGACCGTCCCGCCGTTCGACTCGACGGTCGCCTCCAGCTCGTCGAGGAGCTCCGGCAGGCGCTCGATCGCGTCCTCCTTGACTGCTCGTGCCTCCGCCGTCAGGGCGTCGTAGTCGTCGAGCGCGTCGGTCTGCTCGCGGCGACCGGTGTTGAAGCCGGTCGTGTTCGCCTTCACCGACGGCCCCTCCGTCGCGAGCAGGCGGCGGATCTCCGCCGCACGGTCGGAGCGGCTCACGGCTCGCTCACCTCCTCGACGAGGAGAACCGTCACCTCGCGCGGCCCGTGTGCGCCGTAGACCAGTTCGCCCATGTCCGCGGTGGCGCTCGGACCGGTCGCG
>JAQCMY010000108.1 GCA_028274865.1 Haloferacaceae archaeon
CGCTACTTCTCGGAGATCGTCGAGACCCACTCCTTCGAGGACCGGCTCCACACGCTCCGTGTCGCCAAGGACGCCGGGATGGACCTCTGTGCGGGCGTCATCCTCGGGATGGGCGAGAGCCCGACCGACCGCGTGGACGCCGCCATCGAGCTGCAGGAGGTCGGCGTCTCCTCGTTCCCGGTCAACATCCTCAACCCCGTGGCGGGGACGCCGCTGGGCGAGGAGCACGACACCGCGCTCATCTCGACGGAGGAGGTCATCAAGACCATCGCCGTCTACCGGCTGCTCCACCCGTCGGCGCGGGTCCGCCTGACCGGCGGCCGCGAGGTGAACCTGCGCGGCGACGAGCAGCACCTCCCCTTCGAGGCCGGCGCGGACGGGATGCTCACGGGGGACTACCTCACCACGGAGGGCCAGGACCCCGCCGACGACATCGAGATCATGCGCAAGGCCGGGCTGGAGCCGAACAAGTCGGTCAACGACTTCGACGAGGAGGCGCTCCGGGCCCGACACCGGGACGGGGGGCCGACCACCGCGGCCGGCTCCGCGACCAGCAACGCGGGACTCGATGACTGATTTGCGACGGAATCGCCACACAACAACCGAACTGCGGACTTCCAGCACGAACACGGACGATATCCAATGAACGATACGACGTTTGCAGTACTCGGCGCGGGCGGCATCGGGCGGCGAGCACTCGAGGTGTCCGAGGACAAGGACGGGTTGACGCCGGTCGCAGCCTGTGACCGCCACGGCGTCGCCGTCGACCACGACGGCCTCGACGTGGACGAGCTGCTGGCGGCGACGGAGGGCAACATCGCCAGCGAGACCCAACGCGCCTCGGAGGACGTGAGTAGCGCGGACCGTTCGAGCGGGCGAAGCCCACCGGAGGACGGCGACCAGCCGCGAACGGACGGCGGCGCGACCGTCGACGGCGGCGGCATCAAGCAGGCCGGCGCGGACAGGGGCGTCGCGGCCTCGGCCCAGGCCGAGCCGACGGAGACACCCATCGACGACGTCATCGCCGAGAGCGAGGCCATCGACGCGGTACTCATCGCGCTCCCGAACCTGGAGCACGACTTCATCCCGCGCGTGGCCGAGCGGTTCGCCGCAGCCAGCTACGAGGGCGTCCTCGTCGACGTGCTCAAGCGGAGTCGGGTCATCGGAATGCTCGACGACCGTGAGGAGACCCTGCAGGATTCGGGCATCACGTTCGTCTGTGGCGCGGGCGCCACGCCCGGCTTCCTCACCGGTGCCGCGGCGCTGGCCGCCCAGTCGTTCGTCGACGTCCACGAGGTCGACATCTGGTGGGGCGTCGGGCTGAAGTCGGGCTACGAGGACAACCGCGGCACCGTGCGCGAGGACATCGCCCACCTCGACGGCTACGACATCGAGACCGCCCGCGCCATGACGGACGCGGAGATCGAGGACCTGGTCGACGAGCACGACGGCGTGCTGGAGTTCCACGACATGGAGCACGCCGACGACGTGCTGCTCGAGCGCGCGGGTGTCTGCGACGCCGAGGACGTCACCGTCGGCGGGGTGCTCGACCTGCGCGACGACGAGAAACCCACGACGACCACCGTCACCGTGACCGGCGAGACGTTCGACGGCGAGGTCGCCACCAACACGTTCGAACTCGGCGACGAGACGAGCATGGAGGCCAACGTCAACGGGCCCGCGCTGGGTTACCTGAAGGCCGCCGTCCGGCACAACCGCGCCGGCGACTACGGCGTCTTCGGCCCGGCCGAGCTGATGCCCGGCTTCTGAGCCACGGCCACCACTCGATGAGTTCAAACCGACACCAACCCCACGAGGCCGAGACCGACCCGCCCGACCGCGGGTTCGACCCCGAATCCCGACTCCGGAGCCGCGCGGCCGCCGACCTCCGGCGCGACCTCGCACCCGTCGACCGCGTCGGCCCGCGCGCTCGCACCGCGCCGGACCCGCACGGTGACGCGCCGGCATGGGACGGGGAGCGTCTCGTCCTCGCGTCGAACGACTACCTCGGCCTGGCGGGTGACGACCGGCTCGCGGCGGCCGCCGCCGAGACCGCCCGCGAGGTCGGCACCGGCGCGGGCGCCTCCCGGCTCGTCGTCGGCGACACGCCCGCCCACCGGGCGCTGGAGCGCGACCTCGCCGCGACGAAGCGGGCCGAGCGCGCGCTGGTCTTCTCGTCGGGCTACGCCGCCAACGTCGGGACCGTCGCCGCGCTTGACCCGGACGCCGTCTTCTCGGATGCGCTGAACCACGCTAGCATCGTCGACGGCTGCCGGCTCTCGGGTGCCGACGTGGAGATCTACGACCACGGCGACCCCACCAGCCTGCGGGCGGCGATGGGCCAGCGCGCCCGCGACGTCGACACGACCGACGAGTCCTGGCTGGTCGTTACGGATTCCGTGTTCTCGATGGACGGCGACGTGGCGCCGCTCGCCGCGCTCTGCGACGCCGCCGACGCGTTCGGCGCGTGGACGATGGTCGACGAGGCCCACGCCACCGGCCTCCACGACGGGGGCGGCGGCATCGTCCAGCGCGAGGGGCTGAGCGACCGCGTCGACGTCCAGCTCGGGACGCTCTCGAAGGCGCTCGGCGCGCAGGGCGGCTACGTCGCCGGGAGCGACCCGCTGGTCGAGCATCTGCTGAACGCCGCGCGCTCGTTCGTCTTCTCGACCGGGCTGGCGCCACCAGCGGCAGCGGCCGCCCGCGAGGCGCTCCGGATCGCCCGCGAGGGCGACCGGCGCGACCGGCTCTGGAACGTCGTCAGCCGGACCCGCGAGGGGCTCGAAGCGATGGGCTACGAGGTGCTCGGGGGGACGCAGATCCTCCCGGTCCTCGTCGGCGACCGCGCGGACGCCGTGGCGCTGGCCGACCGGCTCCACGAGGCCGGCGTCGTCGCGCCGGCTATCCGCCCGCCGACGGTGCCGGAGGGGACGAGCCGTATCCGCCTCGCTCCGACCGCCGCACACACGCCCGACGACGTGGACCGCTGTCTCGCGGCGTTCGAGGCCGCGGGCACGGAGTCCGGTCTCCTCTGAGGCGCCCGTCGAGGACGAGCAGCCGGGATTCAATACCCGCCGTCACCAGCCCTCGGACATGTCGAACATCGCCGTCCTCGGGACGGACACGGGTATCGGGAAGACCGTCGTCACCGCCGGGCTCGTGGGACGACTGCGCCGAGAGGGTGTCGACGCGGTCGGCGTGAAGCCCTGCCAGACGGGCCACCCCCCGGACGACGACGCCGGGTTCGTCCGCGAGGCCTGCGACGACGGGTCGGCTGCCGTCTGCGGACGCTACCTCGGCCCCGCGCTGGCTCCGGCCGTGGCCGCCGACGAGGCCGGCGAGACCCTCTCCTACGACGCCATCCGTGGGTTCTGTGCGGACGCGCTCGGCGACGCCGAGGTCGGGGTGGTAGAGGGCATCGGCGGCCTGCGGGTACCGCTGGCCGACGGCCGCGAGGTGGTGGACCTCGTCGCCGATCTCGGGGTGCCCGCGGTCGTCGTGAGCCGGTCGGGACTCGGGACGCTCAACCACACCGCCCTGACCGTCGAGGCACTGGAGCGGCGCGACGTCGAGGTCAGGGGGGTCGTGCTCAACGAGTACGAGGGCGCGACGCGTGCCGAACGGACGAACCCGTCGGTCATGGAGCGACAGACCGGGCACGACGTGGCCACGCTTCCGCCGGCGGA
>JAQCMY010000113.1 GCA_028274865.1 Haloferacaceae archaeon
CGAGGAGACACTCCCCGGTCGTCTCGTTCTCGACGTGGACGGAGAAGCGCGTGCGCTCGACGCCGCGGGCACGGGCGTGACGACAGGTGTCGCAGTCACAGCCGACGGTCGGCGTCCCCGTGGTGTCGCCGGTGCCGAGGAGGGTGACATGCACGCCGGCACGCGGGGGGGCGGACTGAAATCACCGTTGGTACGCACGCGCCGAGCGGTTCGACGCGGCGCGCTGGCGCGCCCCGACAGCCGTGTTCAGTCGTCGTGGCCGTGATCGTGGTCGTGGTCGTGGTCGTGGTCGTGGTCGTGCCCGCCGTCGCCCGCGACCATCGCGTCCGCGTCGCCGTCGATCATATCCATGTTCTTCAGGTTGTCCCGCTCCTCGAAGTCGGTGACGGCGTCCATCACGTCCGCCTGTGTGATCGTGCGCCGTCCGTCGGTCAGCGCCTCGAGCACGGCCTCGCGCAGCACCATCCGGAGGTCGGAGCCGGTGAGCCCGGTCGTCTTCGTCGCCACCTCGTCGGGGTCGAACTCCGTGATGTCCATCTGCCGGGTGATCACCCGGAGGATGTCGGCGCGCATCTCCCGGTCGGGCTTCGGGAAGTTGACGATCTCGTCGAACCGGCGCCACGCGGCGGCGTCGAGCTGGTCCGGGTGGTTCGTCGCGCCGATGAGCAACACCTCGTCGCGGATGAGCGAGATGTCGTCGATCGACTTCAGCAGGGTGTTGACCGCGCGCTTGAGCGCGGCGTGTTCGTCCGAGCCGCGGCTCTTCGCGACGGAGTCGAACTCGTCGATGAACAGGATACACGGCGAGAGCCGCTTTGCCACCTCGAAGGTGCGCTCGACGTTCTTCGCCGTCTCGCCGAGATACTGGCTGGTGATCATCGACAGCTTCACCTCGACGAACGGCAGGCCGAGTTCGTGTGCGAGTGCCCGCGAGATCGTCGTCTTGCCGGTTCCCGGCGGGCCGACGAACAGGAGCTTGCCGATCTCGCGCAGGCCGATCTCCGCGAGATACTCGCGGTTCTCGATCGCGGTGACGATCTTGCCGATCTCGCCCTCCTGGTCCTCCGTGACGACGAGGTCGTCGAGCGTCGTCTCGATCTCCTCCGGAGCCCGGACGTTGACCAGGTCGAGCATCTCGACGTCCTCCTCGTCCTCGCCGTCGAAGTACTCCTCCAGCAGGGCGTCGATCCACACCCGGTCGGCGTGGATCGGGCGGGTCTGGTCGCGTGCCTCCTCGCGGGTCACGTCGAACGGCGGGTCGTCTGCCGACTCGACGGCGTGGGCGAGCGTCGGGTTCGTCGCGACCCGTTCGCGCTCGCAGCGCTCGAGGGCCCACGACAGCGCCATCTCCGGCTCCGTCAGCTCGAGCCGCCCGGAGAACTCGTCGCGGTCGGTGAACAGCAGCCCCGAGACGGCCTCCCACGGCCGGTCGACGCCGGTTGCCTGCCGGGCGACCGTCTCTGTGACGACGAGCGGCCGCTCGATCCCACCCGCCGGCCCCTCGTCGACGTCTTCCTCCTCGTCCCAGAACACGCGCCGGTACCGCGGCGGCAGGTCGTTCGCGTCGAGCGCCGTCTCGTCCGTGTACCTGCGCGCGGTCAGGAGAAACTCGACGACGTCAAGCGCCGGTTCGCTCATCCCCACAAAATATCCGTTACGTCGGCATAAGCGCGTCGGACCGGCCTCACGACGGGTGACAGAACGCCATCGCGTCCCGGACCTCGTCCCGGTCGCCGATCAGGGTGATCCGGTCGCCTTGCTCCAGCACGAGGTCGGCGCTCGGCACCCGTGTCTCGCCGTCTCGGGTGACGAGTGCGACGATCACGCTGCCGGGAAGCTGTGGGCCCATCTCGCTTATCGACTCGCCGACGAGGACGTCGGAGGTCACCTCTATCTCCTGGACGTCACCGTGGTCGCCGAGGTCGCCCATCCAGTCCGCCAGCGCCGGGCGCTCGACGTAGTTGTCGATCGCCTGTGCGGTCGCCAGCACGGACGAGACGGCCCGGACGCCCAGGTCCTCGAACGCGTCGACGTTCGCCGGCTCGTTCACCCGCGCGAGCACCGTCTCGGGGTCGAACCGCTTGTTGGCGAGCTGGGCCACGAGCAGGTTGGCGTCGTCGTTGTCCGTCGCGGCGACGATGACGCGGGCGTTCTCCGCGCCCGCAGACTGCAACACCTCGGTGTCGGTGCCGTCGCCGTGGTGGACCGTGTACCCCGCGTTGCGGCCCTGTTCGACTATCTCGACGTCCTCTTCGACGAGGACGACGTTCTCTCCCCGGTCGCCGAGGCGGTCGGCGAGCGCGCGGCCCACCTTGCCACCGCCGATCACTATCACACGCATCGGTATCACGTCGAGTCGCTCCGCGATCTGCCGCGCCAGTCCCGCCTGGAACAGCACGGTCAGGAAGATGGTCAGGAAGACGGTGCCGACGAGGACGTTCGCCGCGTCGCCGAGCCCCTGTGCCCGCAGTTCGATCGCGAACAGCGTCGCCACCGACGCCGGGATGATCCCCCGCGGTCCGACGAGACTCATGAACGTCCGCTCCGGGACGGTGAACTGCCCGCCGTACGTCGACACGAACACGAGCACCGGGCGGATGACGAGCGCGACGACGGCCACCAGCACCACTCCCGCCGCGCCGAGCGCGACGAGCGTGTCGAACTGGAGGAGGGCGGCCAGCGCGATGAAGACGAACGAGAGGACGAGCAGCGTCAGGTCGCCTTTGAACGCCTCGATCTCGGACTCGTAGGGGAGGTCGGCGTTCCCGAGGAGGATGCCGGCGGTCGCCACCGCGGCGATCCCCGACTCCCGGCCGCCGGGGATCGCCTCCGCGGCGCCGAACGCGACGAGCGCGCCGGCCAGCACCAGCAGCCGGGCGTTCTGTGGCGCGTTTCCGGGCGAGAGGTCGACGTACCGCAGGCCGTAGTAGACCCCTGCCGCGACGACCAGCCCGACCAGCAGGCCGATGCCGACCTTCTGGGCGAACAGCCCGACGACGCCGACGATCCCGCTCGCCTCCGAGGCGACGATCGCCTCGAAGATGACGACCGCGAGGATCGCCGCCGTCACGTCGTTGACGATCCCCTCGGTGTCGAGGGCGGTCCCGACCCGGTCGCGCACCGGCACCACCTCGAGGATCGGCGCGATCACCGTCGGCCCCGTCGCGACGAGCAGTGCGCCGACGAGGAACGCCACCAGCCACCCGACGCTCAGCAGGAGGTGGACGGCGGCGGCGGTGCCGAACAGCGCGATCGCGGCGCCGAGCGTGACGAGACGGAGCGTCGCCGCCGGTGCCTCGCGCAGGCGCCCGATTCGGACGTGGAACGCCCCTTCGAAGACGATGACCGCGACCGAGAGGCCGACGATCGCCGACAGGCTGTCGCCGAACGACTCCGGGGTGAGCACCCCGGTCACCTCCGGGCCGAGGATCACCCCCGCCGCGAGCAGGAAGACGATGCTCGGGACACGCACGCGGTCGGCGAGCACCTGCGCGAGCACGCCGATGGCGATGATACCGGCGACGATCGTGACGAGTTCACCGGCCATCTAGCGGTCCCCCACGTGCCCGAGGAGCGCCCGGCTCGTTGATAAACTCCCTCGTTTCCTCACGCGTCGTCGAGATACCGCAGGACGCCCTTCGTGTTCAGCCGCGCGTCCGCGCTCGCCTTCCGCGGGCCGTACGACTCGATCCACGCCGTCGCGGGCGCGGCGGCGAGGCGCTCGACGACCGCCTCGTCGTCGTCCAGCGTCGCCCGCGCGGCCCGCACCTCGGCAACCCACGACGTCAGGGCGTCGGCGTACGCGTCGGCCAGCGACGGGTCGTAGCGAACCCCGCCGAAGTGGCCGTAGCAGACGACCCGCGGGTCGCGGTCGCGAACCGTCGCGACGTCGTCGAGACAGGTCCAGAGGTCGAACTGTGGCGGCGGACTCGTCGGGCGCACGCCGCCCTGCGGGGTGTAGATACCCATCGCGTCCGCGACGAACAGCACGCCGTCGTCGTCGAACAGCACCTGGTGTGGCGCGTGGCCGGGCGCGCCGACCACGTCGAGGACCCGGTCGCCGAGGTCGACCGTGTCGCCGTCGGTCACCTCGTCGATCCGGTCTCCGGGCACCGGCCGTGGGTCGGCGTAGAACTGCCACTGGTCGCCGACGGCGGCCTTCGTCCCCCGGACGAGGCGCGAGGGGTCGACGAGGTGGCCCGCGCCGCGCTCGTGGACGTGGACCGTCGCCTCCGGATACCGCTCTGCGAGGTAGCCCGCCCCGCCGGCGTGGTCGAGGTGGACGTGGGTGACGAGGAGGTGCGCCGGTTCGACGTCGAGGTCCGAGAGCGCCCCGAACAGCCGCTCGCGGTCGGCGCCGATCCCGGTGTCGACCACCGCCGGCTCGGCGGCGTCGACGACGTAGACCGCGCCGTAGTTCGGTACCTCGTACGCCCCCGTGTCGACACAGTAGACGTCGCCGGCCACCCGTGTCACGTCGCCGATCATGGTCTCCCGGCGGGGCCGGGAGGCAAAAGCCCCGCGCCGACGGCGCGAGGCGCCCCGGAGCCGGTACGCTCTTGCGCGCCCGGCCGAACGCTCGGGTGTGATCGACCGGCGCCTGCTCCGCGAGGAGCCCGAGACCGTTCGCGAGGCGCTCGCGCGCAAGGGGGTGGCCGACGTCGACCTCGACCGCGTGGTCGCGCTGGACGAGGAGTGGCGGGGCCTGAAGTCGGACGGAGACGAGCTCCGTCGGGAGCGAAACGAGGTCAGCTCGCGCATCGGCGAGCTGAAGGCAGCGGGAGAGGAGGCAGCCGCGGCGGAGGCGATCGAGCGCTCGCAGGCGCTGAAAGACGAGATCCGGGCGGTCGAGGAGCGCGCGGACGAGCTCCGGTCGGAGCTCGACGACGCGATGCTCAGAATTCCACAGGTACCCCACGAGTCGGTCCCCGAGGGCGACGACGAGTCGGACAACGTCGAGCTGCGCCGCGAGGGGTTCGACGACCGGCGGGGCCTGCCCGACGAGGTGGTTCCGCACTACGACCTCGGCGAGGAGCTGGAGATCCTGGACTTCGAGCGCGGCGCGAAGGTGACCGGCGGCGGCTACTTCTTCATGAAAGGCGACGGCGCGCGCCTCGAACACGCGCTCATCCGGCTCATGCTCGATCTCCACCGCGAGCAGGGGTACACGCAGGTCCACCCGCCCGTCCCGGTCAACAGCGCGTCGATGCGCGGAACCGGTCAGTTCCCGAAGTTCGTCGAGGACGCCTACCGCGTCGGCGACCGGAACGACGCGCCGTACGACGACGACGACCTGTGGCTCTGTCCGACCGCCGAGGTGTCGGTGACGAACATGTACGCCGACGAGGTGTTGCTCGACGACGACCTGCCGATCAAACACCAGGCGTACACGCCGAACTTCCGGCGCGAGGCCGGCGAGCACGGCACCGAGACGCGCGGGATGGTCCGGGTCCACCAGTTCGACAAGGTCGAGCTGGTCAACTTCGTCCGGCCAGAGAACTCCTACAGCCGGCTGGAGGGCCTGCTCGAGGAGGCGGAGTCGGTCCTGCGCGAGCTCGGGCTGCCGTACCGGGTGCTCGACATGTGCGCCGGCGACATGGGGTTCACACAGGCGAAGAAGTACGACGTCGAGGTGTGGGCCCCCGCCGACGACATGGCCGACGGCCCGGACGAGGGCGGGCGCTGGCTGGAGGTGTCGAGCGTCTCGAACTTCGAGGCGTTCCAGGCCCGGCGGGCCGGCCTGCGCTACCGCCCGGAGCGCCACGAGTCCGCGGAGTACCTCCACACGCTGAACGGGTCGGGAGTGGCGCTCCCGCGTGTCGTCGTCGCGATCGTGGAGTACTACCAGAACCCGGACGGCACGGTCACCGTGCCGGAGCCCCTTCGCCCGTACATGGGCGGACAGGAGACGCTCGCGGGCCACGAGCCGGTCGGCGAGGCGGCGGTCGGCGCCGGCAGGAAGGACTAGGCGGTGTAGGTCCGGAGCGACGCCAGCCGCCCGTCCTCGTCGACGGCGAACACGTCGACGAAGCCGAACCCGAGTTCGCCGTCGTCGGTTCGGACCCGGCCACGGACGGCCACCTCGGCGGCGACGTCGCCCGTCGCCTCGAGGCGCTCGCCCGCCGCCCCGACGCTCAGGCGGTACACCGCGTCGACGTGGTGGGTCGAGTCGGTCCGCGGGCGGCGGTCGCGCATGAACGAGACGAACGAGTCCCGGCCGACGAGTGTCCGGTCCGGGCGTCGCTGGGCGAAGTCGGGCGCGAGCAGCGCGGCGAGGCGGTCGTAGTCGCCGGCGTCGACGGCCTCGTAGTACGCGCGGGCGGCGTCTGTCGCGTCCATGCCGGCGACTGGCGCGCCCCCGAGTTGAGCGTTCCGACGGTCCGGACGGCTTTTGTCCGCCGCCCGCCGAGCGTCGTCGTGTCGCGCGACGGCCCTCGTCCGAGTGTCCACGTCCGGTACGCCGGGGACGACGACCCCGAGAAGTGTACGGCGCGGAAGCTCGCCCGGTTCGACCTCGCCGCACTCCACCGGTCGGACCGCGAGACCCCCGCTGGACTGGTGCTCGACCCACACGCCGAGCGCGCGCTCTCGCCGGCCGACGACCCGGACCGCCTCGTCGCGCTCGACTGTTCGTGGACGAGCGTCGACCCCGGCGCGTTCGCGCTCGGGGGCGACCGGCGCGCGCTCCCGTACCTCGTCGCCGCGAACCCGGTGAACTTCGGGAAGCCGCTCCGCCTGACCACCGTCGAGGCGCTGGCGGCGGCGCTGGCGGTTCTCGGCTGCCGCGACCGGGCCGCGACCCTCCTGTCGAAGTTCACGTGGGGCGAGACGTTCCTCGAGCTGAACGACGAGCCGCTCCGGCGGTACGCCGACTGCGCGGATTCGGGCGAGGTCGTCGCGGTCCAGCGCGAGTACGCCGAGCGGTAGGGACGCCCTTTTCTCCCTCCGCCGCCTCCGGCGAGTGTGATATACGAGGACCTCCCGACCACGCCCCGTGCGGAGGAGCTGGTCGACAAGGCGTTCTCGCGCGCGGCGCGGGCGGGGCGCGCAAAGCAGGGGCGGGAGGCCCAGGAGTCGATGCTCCGGACGGCGTGTAACGTCGTCGCGGACAACTGCGACAACGTCGTGCAGTCGTGGCCGGACTTCCGGACCGTCGAGCCGTTCGCGTCGGAGATCGCCGACGCGGTCGTCCGGCGGACGACGGACCCCCGCCAGACCGACGACGGCGAGCAGGCCGGGCTGGACGCCCTGCGCGCGAGCCTCTCGGAGGTGTCGTGGGCGGCGCGCCAGACCCGGTCGATCCGCGACGAGACGATGTCGAAGGTCTACCAGAGCGACGCCGACACGGCCCGGAAACACCGCAAGCAGGCGTTCGCACGGGTCGCCGACGTCGTCGACGAGGTGCGCGACGACCTCCGGCGCGTCGGCGCCGCGCGCGACGCGCTGAAGGACCTGCCGGAGATCCGTCCAGACGAGCCGACCGTCGCCGTCGCGGGCTACCCGAACGTCGGCAAGTCGGGGTTCGTCAACCGCGTCACCCGGGCGTCGAACGAGACGGCGGCGTACCCCTTTACCACCCGTGCGGTCCAGGTCGGACACGTCGAGCGCGACCGCGTCCGCTACCAGATCGTCGACACTCCGGGGGTGCTGGACCGCCCCGCAGCCGAGCGAAACGACATCGAGCGCCAGGCCGAGTCGGCGGTCCGGCACCTCGCCGACGTCGTCCTCTTTCTCGTCGACGCCAGCGAGTCCTGTGGCTACCCGCTCTCCGCCCAGCTCCGCCTCCGCGACGAACTCCGCGAGCGGTTCGACGCGCCCGTGCTGACGGCCCGGAACAAGACCGACCGCGAGGACGAGGCCCGGGCCGGAACGGCCGCCGACGTCGACGCCGACGCCGCGATGAGCGTCGAGACTGGCGACGGCGTCGAGGCGGCGCTGGAGCTCGCGCTCGACGCAGCCCCCTACGAGCCGGAGATTCCGCCGTCGCGACAGGAGTAGCGGGCGACGAGCGACGACTCGCTCGCCGGACTGGCCCTCGGTCTCGTCGGCTTCGCGTTCGCCACGAGCCACGCCAGACGGCTCCTCGCGCTGCTCCGGGCCGACGAGGCGGCGACGGGCGACGCAGCCGGCGGTCGGGTCGCGACCACGGGGACGGTTCGGGCCGACGAGCCGGGCGAATCGCCGGTCTTCGGGCGCGAGGCCGTCGCGTGGGCGTGGCGCGTCGAGGCGAAGAACCACCACGGGGCGAGCTACGAGGGCCGACGGGCGTGAGACGTCGTCGAGACGGGGACCGGCGGCAGTCCGTTCGCCGTCGACGACGGCTCCGGCCCGGACGAGAGCGACGGTGCTCGGGCGCGTCGCCGACGGGCCGTCGGGGCCGCTGCTGGTCACCGACGCGCCGGGCCGGGCCGCAGTCCGGCGGTACGGGCTGCGTGCCGCCGGGTTCGGCGGGGGCGGCGGCGCCCTCGTCGGTGTCTCCGTCCCGTTCCTGCGGTCGGTCGTCGGCCTCTACTCGAACGCCACCTCGTCGAGTGTCGTCCGCTCGCCGAACAGCCAGTCGGCGTGGTCGACGGCGTACTCGCGGTCGGCGGGCTGGACGAAGCCGAGCGCGTCCTCGACGACGACGGGACGGTAGTCGCGCAGGCCGGCGCTCGCGGCGGTGTGGAGGACACAGACGTTCGCGAGCGTCCCGCAGACGAGCAGGTCGTCGACGCCCCGTGCCGAGAGCCAGCCGTCGAGCTCCGTCTCGTGGAAGGCGTCGTAGGTGTGTTTCTCGACGACGTGTTCGCGGCTGTCGTCCGCGGGGCCGAGCGCGTCGACCAGCTCGGTCTCCCACGACCCCTCGACGACGTGTTCGCCCCACCGCCCGAACTCGTCGTAGTAGTGTGTGTCGTCGAACTGCTCCGGCGGGTGGACGTCGCGGGTGTAGACGACGCGGGCGCCGGCGCTCTGCGCCCGGTCGACGAGGGTCGTCACCGGCTCGACTGCGGCCTCGCTCGGCGGCGCGTGGAGGCTCCCGTCGGGGTGACAGAACCCGTTCTGCATGTCGACGACCACCACCGCGGTCCGGTCGGGATCGAACGCGAGCACGCGTGACGGTCGGTGACGGAGCATCTAAATCCCGGGGCCGGTCGTGACGCACGCCCGGGCAAGGTTCTTGCCGGACGCTCCCCTGATGTAGACATGACCTACCGGCTCCGGGTCGCCGCTGCCCTCCTCGTCGCCTGTGCCGGCGTGACGCCCGTCGCCGCCGTCTCGCCCGCCGGAGACGACGCGCCCGCACAGGTCCGGCCGGACCCGAGCGGCGACCCGGTCGGGTGGGAGGACGGCTACTGGCACGACGACCCGGTCGACGTCGACCAGTCCGACGGGCTCTCGGACCGCGAACTCGACGCGCTGGTCGCCCGCGCCACCGCCCGCGTCGAGTTCCTCCGCGAGGCCGAGTTCGAGGAGCCGGTCGACGTGTCGGTCATCTCGCGCGAGGCGTACCGCGACCGGCAGGACGACGCCCCGACGAACGACTCCTTCGCGGCGTGGAACAACCAGGTGTGGGAGGCCCTGTTCGTCGACGGCGAGGACACGAACGTCCAATCGGAGCTGTCGAGCACCGTCGGCGCGGCTGTCGCGGGGTTCTACGCGCCCGGCCCGAACGAGATCCGGATCGTCACGCCGACGCCCGACAGCCCGACGATCGACAACGCCACGCTGGTCCACGAACTCACCCACGCGCTCCAGGACCAGCAGGGACGGCTGACGAGCGTGCGGCCCGACTCGGCGACACAGGACGAGAGCCTCGCGGTCGACGGGGTCGTCGAGGGCGAGGCGAACTACGTCGAGGCGCGCTACAGCGAGCGCTGTGGCGCCGAGTGGGCGTGCGCCGCGCCGCCGAGTGACGGCGGTGGCGGCGGCGACGGCGGTGACCCCAACCTCGGCATCCTGCTGACGGTGCTCCAGCCGTACTCCGACGGTCCGGTGTACGTCGACGACATCCGCGAGGAGTCCGGCTGGGACGGCGTCTCGGCGGCGTTCGACTCGCCGCCGGCCTCGACGGAGCAGACGATCCACCGCACCGACGAGGAGCCGGTTCCGATCGAGTACGAGGACCGGGCCACCGACGGCTGGCGGCCCTTCCCGAACCAGGGCGAACGCGGCTCGGACACCGTCGGCGAGGCCTCGATCTACGTGATGTTCTGGTACCAGGCCCGCGAGTCCGGTGCGGACACGGTGGACCCGGCGTCGCTCCGTGACACCGACTCGCCGCTCGACACGTTCAATTACGACGCCGAGCCCTCGGCGGGGTGGGGCAACGACCGGGTGTTCCCGTACCGCAACCCGGACCGTGACGAGGGCGGCTACGTCTGGGTGACCGAGTGGGACACCCCCGAGGACGCCAGCGAGTTCCGGCAGGCCCACGAGGAGATTCTCCGCGCGAACGACGCCGAACGGGAGAACGAGACGTGGGTGATCCCCGACGGGCAGTACGCCGACGCCTTCCGTGTCGCGCGAAACGGGACACGGGTCGTCGTCGTCAACGGCCCCGACCCCGGGGCGGTCCGTGATATCCGGCCCGGCCTCGACGCAGCCGACGACGACGGCTCGGTCGGTCGTGCGCCCGGCTTCGGGGTCCTCCCAGCGCTGGCCGCGGCCCTCCTCGCCGCGCTGGCCGCGGCCCGCTCCCGCCGCGACTGAAGCCAGCGAGGCTTCGGCCCGACGCTTCGACCACGCGACTTTTTGAGTCCGGGCGGCATCGCGCGGCCATGGAGTTCGACCTCGTCGACGCCGAGGCGGTCCGGTCGGGGCGTGCGACCGACGCCTACTTCCAGCGGACGGAGGCGGCGCTGGCGGCAGCCGGGCGGAACCCAGACGTCGTCGCGGAGGTGACCGCGGACCAGTTCTCCGACGGCTCGTTCGAGCTGCTCGCCGGCGTCCGCGACGCCGCGGCGCTGCTGGAGGGACTGCCGGTGGACGTCGACGCGGCCCGGGCCGGGCGGCTGTTCGACGGCGGGCCGGTGCTGCGCGTCGAGGGGCCGTACCGGGCGTTCGCGCGGTTCGAGACGTCGCTGCTGGGCTTTCTCTCGCACGCGAGTGGCGTCGCCACCGCCGCGCTGGAGTGTCGCCGGGCCGCGCCGGACGCGACGCTGCTCTCGTTTGGCGCGCGGCACGTCCACCCCTCGGTCGCCGCGACGGTCGAGCGGTCGGCGCTGACCGCGGGGTTCGACGGCATCTCGCACGTCGCGGCGGGGGACCTCCTCGACCGGACGGCGGGCGGGACGATGCCCCACGCGCTCGTGCTCTGCTTCGGGCGGGGCGAACAGGAGGCGGCGTGGCGGGCGTTCGACGAGTCCGCGCCCGCGGACGCGCCGCGTATCGTCCTCGTCGACACGTTCTCCGACGAGGTGGCCGAGACGCGGCGGGCGGTCGCGGCGCTGGGCGACGCCCTCGACGGCGTCCGCGTCGACACCACCGGCTCGCGCCGCGGCGACCTGCGTCACATCGTCCGGGAGGTGCGGTGGACGCTCGCCGAACTGGGCCGCGAGGACGTCGACGTCGTCTGCTCGGGTGGCCTCGGCCCGGCGGACCTGCGGGACCTCCGCGGCGTCGCGGACGCGTTCGGCGTCGGCGGCCACGTCTCGAACGCCGACCCCGTCGACTTCGCGCTGGACGTCGTGGCGGTCGACGGCGACCCGGTCGGGAAGCGCGGGAAGCTCCCGGGCGTGAAGGAGGTCTACCGGACGGCAGCGGGCGGCCACCACGTCGCGCGGCGTGGGGCACCGGCGCCGGGCGACGCAGAGGCGATACTGGAGCCGCTGGTGCGGGACGGCGAGGTGGTGCGAGCGTTCGACCCGACGGCGGCGGCGGAGCGGGCAGCCGTCGACGCCGAGCGCGTCGGCTTCTAGAGCGCTTCGACCGAGCCGTCGCCGCGCTCGCGGAACACCTGCCCCTCGAACAGCGTCACGACGACGTCGTCGTCGTCACGCCACGCGAACGGGGACTGCTCGGCCTTCCGGCAGGCGCGCGCGAGGAACTCGCCGGCTGACCAGCCGTTCTCGACCGGGATCGTGGGGTAGAGCCACGCGTGGTCTGCGCCGGCGTCGACGGCGACACCGTGGGTGCCGACGTCGATGTCGGTGACCGGGTCGTCGGTGAGGGTGTAGCCGGTGACGACACAGACAGAGATGGCGACGTTCGATAGCTCCGCGGGCTCGACCTCGGACCCACAGGAGTCCTCCGAGGCGGCCTTGATCGCCGCCTCGACGATCGCGTGGCCGAGCTGGTCCGAGCCGCGGTAGGCGCCGGCACAGCCGCGGAGCCGCCTCCGGCCCCGCGTCGAGCGGATTCGGGCGAGCGCGCCCGTCCGCGCGTAGAACGCGTCTCGCATGCTGCCCGGCTGTTCGCGCTGTCCCTGGAGGACGTAGGATTCGACCGCTTCACGGGCGAGTTCCACCGCGCGTGCCCCGTCCTCGTACGTCAGCCGCACCGACTCGGCCTCGGACATGGCCAGACGTACGCCGGGGGCGTTCTTGAACCCTCGTGTCCGGGTCCGAACGGGCAGCCGACGACCGCGCCGCTTATGAGAGCGCCGCCAGAACTCCGCTCGCGGCAGGGAGAGTCCGGCTCCCGTGGCGACACGAGGAAAGTCCCCCCACCGTCCGGACGGGCGACCGGGCGCAAGCCCGGAGTCGGAGACGGCTGGCACTCGAACAGAGACGAGACCCCCCGGTCCGACCGATGAGGCGTGCGAACCCGGCCCGCGAGGGCGGGGAGCTAACCCGCCGAGGACTGTGTGGGGCGCAGCGCCCCTCGCGCGACGACCGGGAACGGATGGAACGGCGACCCTCGCCGGTGCAAGTCCGTGCGTCAGGTAGTCCGGACGCGGCACGGACGCTCAGCGCAATGCCGGACCGAACAGAAGGGGGCTTACTCCTCCCAGCCGCGCCGTGCCCGGCCAGCGGCTGCGTCAGCGTCTTGTGTCCGGACGACCGACCGGGAACGATGGAGCAGGACGCGCTGACCGAGGCGCTGTCGCGGTTCGGCGGGAGCGCCGGCGAGCGCCGTGCCGTCGCGAGACAGGCCCGGGACCTGTCGGACGCGGGGCTGGTCGACCGCGACAGAGACCACGCGCTGACCGCCGACGTCGTCCTCGAGGAGCTCGCGGAGGCACCGGACGGCGGGCCGGCGGACCGCTGGAACTGGTGGGTTGGGGCGATGAACATCGCCTACGGCGGCTACGAGCCGTTCGGAGTGCGGCGGTTCGAGCGCTAGACGCCGGCGCCGCGGGTCCGCCGGCGCGCCCGTCCCGGTCCAGCGTCGTCGTGCTGCCGGCGCACGTCGACGGCGACGGCGACGAGCGAGACGGCGACGGCGCTCGCGGCGGCGCTCCCGAGGAACAGCTCGAGCGTGGCGCCGACGAGTACGCCGGCGCCGACGAGCGAGGCGACGGCGAGCGCCGCCGCGAGCGTCGTCAGGACGAGGACGCTGACACGCTCGGCCGCGGCCAGCCGCCACGAGCGCACGACGGCGTCGTCCAGTCCGCTCCCGTCGACGGCGACGAAGACGGGCACGAAGAGCAGGTGTGCGGCCAGCAGAATCCCCGGCACGACGCCGAACGCGGAGCCGACGAGGACGAGGACGCCCCCGACGGCGACGGCGACGGCGGTGCGGAGCGTCGCCGGCAGCGCGTCGCGGGTCAGGTCCTCGACGCGGAGCGACCCGTCCGGCGCCGCGAACGCGCGGCAGACGACGACGAGGACGTACGAGCCGGCAGTCCAGAGTCCGACCAGCAGCCACGCCGCCGTCGTCGGGCCGACGGGCAGGGTCGCGGTGTACGACGCCGACACCGAGAGGCCGAACGCCGACACGAGGAGTCCGTCGAGAGCGGTGTTCGCGAGTAGCTGTCCGAGCAGCGCTACCGCCAGCGCCGCCGCGAGGAGGCGCACGCCGGCGGGCGTCGCCACGTCGTCCACGCCACGGGCCAGCGCCCGCACGAGCCGTACCATACGTCTACCCTCCGTGGCGTCCGGCCTAACACTTTTTCTCGAAATTTGATATATCGGGCGAAATGCGCGGGCAGACCTGCGCGCGGCCCTCGAATATACTCCGTCTGAGCCGTACGAGAGCCGATATTAGTCTGACGCTCGTCTGACGCTCCGGTACCATTATACGCTGATAGGTCACGGTCGAGCGTATGCGCAGACGAGGGCTCCTCGCGCTCCTCGCCCCGCTGACCGCGGGGTGTCTCGGGGGCGTCGAGGTGAGCCGGCAGGGGGAGCAGTCGGTGCCAGCGGACGGCGGACAGGCGCCGACGAACGAGTCGGCGACGACCGCGACGCCGGCGCCGACGACGCCGGGCCCGTCGGGGAGCGTCGCGTCGGACCGTCAGGCCGCGGCGCGGCGTCTCCGGGTCGCGAGCAGCCGCCTCCGCGAGGCCGTCTCGGCGTACGCCGGCACGGCGTCCGTCGCGGCCGTGACGGCGGGCGACGAGTTCGTCGCCCGCGACGTGTACGTCTCGCTCGTCGAGGCCTCCGGGGCGGTGGAGGAGGCGCGGGCGCTCGCGGCGACAGACGACCAGCGGGCGCGGGCGGCGGCGCTGTCGGGCGTGGTGGCCTTCCTCTCGCACGCGACGGCGGGACAGACGGCGATGGGCACGGGTCACGACGCCCTGCTGTCCGTGCCGACGGCGCTCCGGAACGGCGACGTGTCGCGGGCGCGGGCCGTCGTCGACGACCTCGACGCCGACAGGCGCGAGGTGGAGCAGGCGGCCTCGCTGGTCCGCAGCGAGTCGACCGAGTCGGACGTCGAGACGACGGACGTCGTCGCCGACGACGGCCGGCGGCTGAAGCTCGCGCAGTTCGACGCCGCCGTCGTCGCCCTCGACGACGCGGTCCAGCCGGTTCGCGCGCTCGTCGACGGCGTCGAGCGGCTCGTCGACGCCCGTGCCGCCGCGGTCGCGGACGACAGAGACGAGGCGACGAGTCTCGCGTCGGACGCCGAGCAGACGCTCGAAGACGCGGAGACCGACCTCGGCGACCTGGCGGACAGCCTCCCGGAGGCGGCTGGGCCGTTCGCCGACGCAGCGGACGCGCTCGCTGACTACGCCGCCGCGCGGGACGACGAGGCCGCCGACGTCCGGCGGGGCTACTGAGCGAGCCGCGGCAGGCGTGCGCAGACGACGATCACGACGACGTACGTCCCCGCGGAGAGCAAGATTCCGGTGTCGGCCAGTCCGGCGTCGAACAGCGTCCCGACCACGACCGGTCCCGTCGCCCCGAGAAAGAGGTAGACGGTCCGCAGGAGCCCGAACCCGCCGCCGCGTGCGTCCGCCGAGAGCGCGTCGAAGGCGTAGGCGTTCAGCACCGGCCAGACGCCGAGCTGGACGCCGAGCAGCGGCGTCGCGGCGACGGCGACGGCGTCCGGCAGGACGGTCAGGACCGCGACGCCGACGACGGCGAGCGCCACCGTCCCGACGAGCAGCGGCCGTCGGCCGCGTCTCGTCGCCACCTCGCCGGCGACGAGCTGGGCGACGAGGCCGACGGCGAAGAAGCCGCCGAACGCCAGCGACGCCGTCTCCGGGCCCGCGCCCTTTGCCTCGACGAGGTACGTCGGCAGGAACCCGACCAGCCCCTGGTAGCCGAAGGCGAACAGCACCAGCGCCGCGGTTGCGACGGCGACCGGTCGGCGGCGTAGCTCCCGGACGCCGTCGCGGGCGCTCCCGGGCGTCCGGTCGGCGGCGCCGCCCCCCGGCACCACGAGAAGGACGGCGACGGCGACGACGGCGAACGCGGGCGCGAGTGCGAGGAACCCGACGCGCCAGCCGACAGACGTCGCGACGACGCCCGCAGCGGCGGGCAGGACGGTGTTCCCGACGTTTCCGGAGGCGAAGACGACGCCGAGGGCGGTGTCGCTCCGGTCGGGGTAGAGCCGCGAGACGACCATCACCCGCGGCGTGGCGTACAGTCCCGTCCCGAGGCCGTAGAGCACGACGCCGGCGGCGAACGCGGCGAGCCCGGCCGTCGTGCCCAGCGCGGTCATCGCGACGCCGCCGAGGACGGCGCTCGCGGCCAGCACCCGCCGCTCGCCGGTCCGGTCGGTCAGGAGGCCGCTCGGGAACTGCGTCAGCGCGTACGACCCCCACAGGCCGGTGAGGATGAGGCCGGCGACGGCGTTGCCGAAGCCGAGGTCGGCCCGCACCGTCGGCAGGACGCTCGGGACGACGAAGCGGGCACCGAGCGCGAAGAACCAGCCGACCGCGACGGCCACGAGCGGCGGGGCGCGCCCCTCGGCGGCGAGCAGTCGACCGGTCCGCCGGACGGCGCCGAGAGGGTTCACGCAGACACCGGACCGCCCCGGGGCAAAACCGTTGCTGTCGAGACGGCCCCTACAGGTCGCCCGTCCCGTGCGGGGCGTCGGGGGCGCCAGTCTCGACGACCGGCAGGCCGAGTTCCTCCAGCGCCGCCTCGACGTGTTCGCGCTGGACGTGGGTCGCGCCGTCGTCGACGCGGGCGCCGTGAGCCGTCGCCAGCACCTCGCCCCGGCGTTCGTCCGGAATCTCGTAGGCGTCGGCCGCGAGTTCGACCGTCAGCCCGTTGTGGTCGCGGGTGTAAAGCGCGTGGAAGGCGCCGCGGTCGAACTCGGAGAACTCGTGACCGGCCTCGCGCAGCCGGTCCCGTATCTCGGGAATCTCCGCCGCGGTCACCCGGAAGGCGACGTGGTGAACCGCCCCCACGCCGGGGTCCTGTGGCTCCCCGTCGGAGTCCCGGCTCTCGTCGACGAAGAAGGTGATCAGGCGCCCGTCGCCGGCGTCGAAAAAGAGGTGCGTGACCTCCGGCCGGTCGAGGTTGGGCTGGCGGGTGACGAGGGAGAGGCCGAGCACGTCGCGGTAGAACGCGACGGTGTCTGCCTCGTTCGACCCGATCAGCGTGACGTGGTCGTGGCCGACGACGACCCCGTCCGGAGGCGTGTCGGCGGTCACGGGCGTCTCGTCGGCCATCAGAAGACCCCCACCCCGACGCCGTACGCCCAGACGTCGGCTCCGGCGGTCAGCAGCGACAGCGCGCCGCCCGCCAGCGCGACGTTCTTCAGGAAGTGTGTCATCTCCTCTTGCTGCTGGTCCCGTGGCACGGCCCAGAAGTCGTGAAACAGCACCGCGGCGACGACCAGGAAGACGGCCAGCGCGCCGGCGGCGAGGACGGGTGCAACGCCCGCCACGAGGCCGAGGCCGCCGGCGACGAGGACGACCCCGCTCCCGACGACACCGACGCGCGGGAGCGGCAGGCCCTTCGCCTCCGCGTAGCCCGTCATCGCGTCGACGTCCTGGAAGTGGTTGACCCCCGTGAACGCTAGTACGCCGCCGAACAGTACCCGTGCGACCAGACCGATCTCTGCTGCGATCATATACACTAGGTAGGGGCGTGGCGCACTTGAACGCTCGCGGACGGACACGTCACCGGGTGACAGCGGCGTCACCGGTGTCGTCGTGATAGCCGGTTCGTATCCGAACCACTAAGCCCGCGGGACACCACGGTCAGACGTGGCAGTAGACGACGCCTCGCAGGCCGGCGACGCGGAGCCGTGTGCGGTGATCGACTCGCTCGACGAGATCGGATCACGGTGGCGGCTGGCCGTCCTCCACGACCTGCAGGGCGAGGAGAAGCGGTTCAACGAGCTGAAGCGGTCGACCGACGCCTCCGCCCGGACGCTCTCGCGCGTCCTCGACGACCTGCGCGAGACGGGCTACGTCACCCGACGTGCCGAGGCGGACGCTCCGGTGGCGACCTACTACTCACTGACGGAGAAGGGCGCGTCGCTCGCGCCGGTGTTCGACGCGGTCGAGCGCTGGGCAGCGGAGTGGCTCCGCCCGTAGACGGCTGTCTTCAGGACAGACACCGGCTGGTCGGCCAGGCGCGCGACGCGTTCGGTCGTGCTCCCGAGTAGACTCCGGCGTTCGTCCGGACGGCGCCGCGTGCCGAGGACGACCAGGTCGACGGCGCGGATGCGCTCCTCCGGTACGCCGTGTTCGAGCGCGGTGACGGTCTCGACCCCGCGCTCGGCTGCCTGCGCCGCCACCTCGCCGAGCGCGGCGCGCCCGCGCTCCTCCAGCGCGTGCTCTGGCCCCTCGTTCGCGTCGACGAACTCGTCGCCGCTGGAGGCCCCGTACACCTCGGCGTCGAGTGGAGGGCGTGGCGTCGCGCCCCGTGGTGGGCAGCCAGCCCCACCGCGTGTTCGACCGCGTCTGTCGACGCGACGTCGCCGTCGGTGGCAACCAGTCGCTCGTCACACGCTCTCCCGGACCGAGGGCCGA
>JAQCMY010000117.1 GCA_028274865.1 Haloferacaceae archaeon
AGCGACCGCGGGATCCCCTCCTGTCGACAGGCGGCGTACAGCGCGGCTGTGGAGACGCCCTCGATAGAGCGGCCACGGATGAGGTCTTCGTTCAGCGCGCGGCGGTAGATGACGGAGGCGACCTCGCGAACCGAGCGTGGGACGCC
Organism: Haloferacaceae archaeon; assembly: GCA_028274865.1. GTDB lineage: Archaea > Halobacteriota > Halobacteria > Halobacteriales > Haloferacaceae > A07HB70. The sequence continues at coordinate 147 of JAQCMY010000117.1, forward strand.
GAGTGCGCTGGCCATCCGGTCGACCTCCGAGAGCGCGAACTGGAGGTTGCGCTCGCCGGCGTCTTTGGTGCGGATGCGTTCCTGCCACTTCCGGAGGCGGTGCATCTGGGAGCGTTTCTCCGAGGAGATCGACCGGCCGTAGGCGTCCTTGTCCTTCCAGTCGATCGTCGTCGTCAGCCCCTTGTCGTGCATCGTCTGGGTCGTCGGCGCTCCGACGCGTGACTTGGACTGCCGCTCGGAGTGGGTGAACGCTCGCCACTCCGGCCCGGGGTCGATCCGGTCCTCGTCGACGATGAGCCCCGTCTCCTCGTGCATGAGCTCGCCGTCGGCGGTCCGAACCAGCTCGTCCGGGTCGACGTCCTCGGGGTCGATTGCGTCGGCCTCGTCCTCGTCCTCGGCCTCGGCCTCGGACTCGTTCTGCCGCGCGCGGTCCCCTCGACGGCGAGTGGGCCGTGTCATCGCTCTTACCCACCGGAGTGGCATCCGTATTAAGTGTGTTGTCCGACCACGGGCCGGATCGGATATAGCCGCCCGGTTCCGAGCGACGAGCGTGCCGACCATCGAGTGCGACCCGGCGACGGCCCGCGAGCGTCTGGCCGCCGCGGACGTGGACGTCGACGTCGGCCCGGGCAACACCGACCACGAGCGCTGGCGGGCGGAGCGCGGCGACGCCGTCGCCGTCGCCTACGACGACAAGGTGGTGGTCCAGGGCGCGCAGCCGACCGACCTGACCGCGCTCCTGCGCGACGGCGGCGGGCGCGCGCACGTCTACTTCGACGGCGCGAGCCGGGGGAACCCCGGTCCCGCAGCCGTCGGGTACGTCGTCGTCACCGACGACGGCGTCGTCGCGGAGGGCGGCGAACGCGTCGGCGAGACGACGAACAACCGCGCGGAGTACGAGGCGCTGGTCCGGGCGCTCGAGGTGGCGGGCGACCACGGCTTCGACGAGGTGGACGTCCGCGGCGACTCGGAACTGATCGTCCGGCAGGTCCGCGGCGAGTACGACACCGCCGACCCGGGGCTGCGCGAGCGGCGAGTGCGCGTCCGCGAACTGCTCGACGGCTTCGACCGGTGGTCGATCACACACGTTCCCCGCGAGGTGAACAGCCGCGCGGACGAGATGGCGAGCGAGGCACTGGAGGATGGCTGAGGCGCTCCCGCCCGAGGTCGTCGACGAGGCGGCGCGGCTCACCCGGCTGGCACGTCGGGTCGGGTCGGACGCCGAGGCCGCGCGCTACCGCGAGGAGCGCGACGCGACGCTCGCCGACTACGGCTTCGTCGCCAGGGTGCGTGACGCCGACGACACACTCGTCTGTCACCCCGCGGAGTGGCTGGTGGACGGGACGGTTCGGACCGAGCGTGTCGACGACACCGACCGCGCGATGGAGGTGTCGCTCTCCGGACCGGGGTCGGACCCGTGGGAGACGGTGGAGGCGCACAACGCCGAGGTGGTCGAGCGGGTGCGAACCCGCGCCGACACCGCGGTCCACGCCGCGACGGCGCGGGCGCTCGCAGACTTCGCCGGCAACCACTACACGAAGCGGATCGACGACCTGACACCGGGGGAACGCGAGGAGTTCCGGTCGGAGTACTTCCCGCGGAACGCGTGGCCGACCGACCAGCAGAAGCAGCTCCTGGACCGGTCGCTCGCGCTCGTCGGCGACGTCGTCGGCTGGCCCGGCTAGCCCGCGGACTCGACGACGCCGACCAGCCGCGACGTTCGGTCGTCGTCGACGGCGAACTTCGACGCGATCCAGCCGACGCGCTCGACGACTACCTCGAGCCCGCGCTCGGTCAGTTCGTACTGGTTCGTCCGCTTGTCGAGTTCGCTCTTCTCGACGAGCCCCATCCCGACGAGGTCGTCGAGGTTCGGGTAGAGGCGGCCGTGGTTGACCTCCGTGTCGTAGTACTCCTCGAGTGCCCGCTTGATCGCGAGCCCGTACATCGGCTCCTCGGTGAGAACCACGAGAATGTTCTGCTGAAATGCGGTGAGTTCCGGCCCGACACCCAGCTCGATCCGCTCTGCGCGTGCCTCTGACATGCATCTATGTCCAATAGTCCATATTATTTAACAGTTTAGCACTCAGATCAGAATATGAGAATCCCAGCCCGACCGCCGTGTCGGCCCGGCGCCGAATCCCGTAATGACTTTGCGGGGGCCCGGTCGATCTGTTATCTGTGGCCGACCTCTGGAACGACCTCGAGACGGGCCCGGACCCGCCCGGGACGGTTCACGCCGTCGTCGAGTGTCTGAAAGGCGAGCGTAACAAGTACGAGTACGACAAGAACGTGCCCGGCATCGTCCTCGACCGGGTGCTCCACGCGAACGTCCACTACCCCTCGGACTACGGGTTCATCCCGCGGTCGTACTACGACGACGAGGACCCACTCGACGTCCTGGTGCTCGTCGAGGACGCCACCTTCCCCGGGTGTGTGGTCGAGGCTCGACCCGTCGCCCTGATGCGGATGGACGACGACGGCGAACAGGACGACAAGGTGATCGCCGTCCCGACGGAGGACCCGCGGTACGACCACGTCGAGGACGTCGACGACCTGACCGCACAGCAGACGGCAGAGATCGCCGAGTTCTTCGAGACGTACAAGAACCTCGAGACGGGCAAGGAGACGGAGACGCTCGGGTTCGAGGACAGACAGACCGCGATGGACGCCGTCGAACGCTCCCAGGAGCTGTACGAGGAACAGTTCGGGTAGGGCGCGGGGCGCCGAGGGACGAGGCGGCCCGCGAGACCGAGCGCGGCGAACGGACGTGAGCCGCGGGAGGAAGTGCGCGAGTGGCGCCGAGGGACGAGGCGGCCCGCGAGACCGAGCGCGGCGAACGGACGGAGACGACGACCGACGACAGTCGTGCCGGGGTCCGCGGCGGCGCGTGCGACACACGGAGACGGGGCGCTTTTGACCGTGCCGCCGAACGTGTAGCCAATGGCACAGTGTGACGAGTGCGGCAGACACGAGGAACTGCCGTACCAGTGCCGGCGCTGCGGCGACACGTTCTGCGCCGAACACCGACTCCCGGAGAACCACGGCTGCCCGGGACTGGGCGAGTGGG
>JAQCMY010000121.1 GCA_028274865.1 Haloferacaceae archaeon
AGGCGGCGCCAGAGCCACGACTCGTCGAGGCCGGCGGCGGCGACGGCGACGACCCGGATCTCGAAGCCGGCGTCGACCATGGCGCGTCCGAGGCGCTCGGGGGCTTCGCCGTAGAGCGGGGCGAACAGGTCGAGGCCGAGGCGGTCACAGAGCGCCTCGATCCGCGAGGTCTGGTACTCGCTCTCGACGGCGCCGGCGGTCACGCCGGCGACCTCCCGGTCGGCGACGAGGCCGCGGAGCGCACGCTCCAGCGGCGCGAGTTCGCGGTCGCCCTGCGCGCCCGCGTCCGTCGCCTCCGTCGCGTCGAGGCCGTCTGCCGTCACCTCGACGTGGTCGACCCCGACGGCGTCGGCGGCGAGTCGCGCCAGCCCCGTCTCCGGGACGTGGTACATGTACGAGTCCGTGCTCGGGTGGACAGTGAGGAGGTGTGAGACGGGCAGTCCCGTCTCCAGCGCGCGGTAGAGCGCCCACGACGAGTCCTTGCCGCCGGAGAACAGGGCGACCCACGAGCCGTCGGCGTCGGCGGTCATCGTACGGTGTGTGTCGCGGCGGGGTAAACCGGCTTCGCTCGTGGCGTGGCGCCAGCCGGCGGAAGGGGCCGCGAACCCGACCGCCGCGAGAAACGAGCCGCGGGAGGCGCGGATCGGGTCGTCACGCGCCGCGCTCCGCGGGTCGCTTTGCTCCCCGCTCCGCCTCGCGGCACACGCCCCGCTCGTGCGCCGCGCTAGTCGTGCCGGAAACACCGGTGTCCGGTGAACGCCATCGCCATCCCGTGCTCGTCACAGGCGGCGACCACGTCCTCGTCGTTGACGCTCCCGCCCGGCTGTACAACCGCCTCGACGCCGGCTGCGGCGGCTGCCTCGACGCCGTCGGGAAACGGGAAGAACGCGTCAGAGGCCATCACCGCGCCCTCGGGACCGCCTCCCTCGGCGTGGTCGCGGGCCTTTCGCGCCGCGAGTTCGACGGCGTCGACGCGGGACACCTGTCCCGCGCCGATACCGACCGTCTCTCGGCCCGCCGCGAGGACGATTCCGTTCGAGGTGACGCCCTTCAGCGCCCGCCACGCGAACAGCATCGTCTCGACCTCCGCCTCCGTCGGGGCGCGTTCGGTGACCGTCTCGAGGTCGGCGGCGGTCGGCGTCCAGTCGTCGCGCTCTTGGACGAGCGTCCCGCCGACGAGGTCGACCGAGGTCAGGCGGTCGCGCCCGGCGCCGAGCGACCCGACCGACAGCACCCGGAGGTTGTCGCTCTCGCGCAGGACGTCCAGTGCGCTCTCGGTGTAGTCCGGCGCGACCAGCACCTCCTTGAACGAGTCCGTCACGGCGTCTGCGGTCGCCGCGTCACAGACCCGGTTCAGCGCGACGACGCCGCCGAACGCGCTCATCGGGTCAGTGGCGAGGGCGTCCTCGTACGCGGCTGCGACGTCGTCGGCGACGGCGACGCCCGCCGGCGTCGCGTGTTTCACGACCACGGCGGCGGGGTCGTCGTACTCCCGGACGACGTCGAGGGCGTGGTCGGCGTCGTTGTAGTTGTTGTACGAGAGCGCCTTCGCGCCGGGGTTGTGCTGGGGCGCGCGGACGACGGAGGCCGGCGCGTCGGGGCCGGTCGGCGACTCGTACAGCGCGGCCTCCTGGTGAGGGTTCTCGCCGTAGCGCAGGCGCCGGGTCCGGTCGCCGCTGGTCTGGCGGCGCGCCGGGAACTCCCCGCCGTCGTCGCCGTCGACGGTCACGTCCCCGGCGTCGACGTCGACGGTCACGCGGTCCTCGGCGAACCAGCGGACGACACGGGGGTACGCGAGGAACTCCGCCGCCTCGCGCACGCGGCGCTTGAGGCTCGCGGCGTCGTCGTCCCCGTACACCGGCACTGTCTCCTGGGTGACGACCGGGCCGCCGTCGACCTGTTCGGTGACGACGTGGACCGTACAGCCCGTGACCGTCACGCCCGCCGCCAGCACCTGTTCGTGGGCGTCGGCCCCCGGGAACGCGGGCAGGATCGACGGGTGGACGTTCAGCGCCGTCGGCGCCGCGTCGAGAAACGTCTCGCTCAGAACCCGCATGTAGCCGTCGAGACAGACCAGGTCGACGTCGTAGCCGTCGAGCGCGTCGAGCAGGCGGCGTTCGTGCGTCGCACGGGACGCCTCCGCGTCGGGGACGACCACCTCCGTCGGCACGCCGCGGTCGGCGGCGTCGTCGAGCACCGGCGCGTCCGCGTCGTCCGTGGCGACGACGGCGAGCGTCGCGCCGCCGGGGGCCCGGTCGGCGAGGTTGAGCAGGTTCCGGCCGCGGTTGCCCGCCATCCCAGCGATTCGCATGGGTTGCCCCGCGGCCGGCGGGGGCTTACCGGTTGCGGTGAGACCGAGCGCATCGCTTTTTACCCGACCCGCGGACTGCCGGATGTGGACCTTCCGCGCGACGACCCGCTGGCGGCGCTCTCGCCGCTCGACGGGCGTTACGCCGACCGGACCGCACCGCTCGTCGACCACGCCAGCGAGGCGGCGCTCGTCCGCGAACGGGTCCGGGTCGAGGTGCGGTACCTCCTCGCGCTCGGCGACCACCCCGAGGTCCCTGTCGAGGTCGAAGACGCCGAGCGCGACGACCTGGAGCGACTGGTCGACGAGTTCGACGCCGACGACGCTCGCCTCGCGAAGCGAATCGAGACGGAGGGGACCGAGCGGTACCCCGCCACGAACCACGACGTGAAGGCCGTCGAGTATCTCGTCCGCGAACACACCCCCGAGCGGCTCCACCCGTGGATCCACTTCGGGCTGACCAGCGAGGACGTCAACAACCTCGCGCGCCGCCGCCTCGTCCGCGGCGCCGTGACCGAGGTGCTCCGGCCCGCGCTCGACGAGGTCCGGGACCGACTGGTCGAACTCGCCCACGAGGGGCGGAACCTGCCGATGCTCGCCCGGACCCACGGCCAGCCGGCGACGCCGACGACGTTCGGCAGGGAGATGGCCGTCTACGCGAGCCGTCTCGGGCGGACGCTCGGCTGCGTCGAGCGCGCGACGGCGGGGCTGAGCGGCAAGCTCGCCGGCGCGTCGGGGACGTACGCCGCCCACCACGTCGCGCTGCCGTCGGTCGACTGGCCGGCGTTCGCCGCGGAGTTCGTCGGGTCGCTCGGCCTCGAGCACGAGCCGCTAACGACGCAGGTCCACCCCGGCGACGATCTCGCGCGCCTCTTCGACGCCCTCCGGGGCGTCAACGGCGTCCTCCTCGATCTCGACCGCGACGCGTGGGCCTACGTCTCGCGGCGCTACCTCGGCCAGCGGAGCGACGCCGCCGAGACGGGGTCGTCGACGATGCCACACAAGGTGAACCCGATCGACTTCGAGAACGCCGAGGGGAACCTCTCGAAGGCCAACTCGGATCTCGCCTTCCTCGGCGACTACGTCGTCACCTCGCGGCTCCAGCGCGACCTCTCGGACTCGACGGTCAAGCGCAACGTCGGCGCGGCGCTCGCGCACTGCCTCGTCGGCTACACGAAGACCGCCGCGGGGCTGTCGACGGTCGTGCCGAACGAGGCGGCGATGCGGGCCGACCTCGACGACGAACCCGCGGTCCTCGCCGAGGCGGTCCAGACCGTCCTCCGGAGCGCCGGCCACGGCGACGCCTACGAGCGGGTGAAGACGGCGACCCGCGGACGCGAGGTCGCCGTCGAGGACCTGCGAGAGATCCTCCGCGAGGCCGACCTCCCGGAGGAGACACGGGAGCGCCTGCTGGCGATGGAGCCGGCAGACTACGTCGGGCTGGCGCCGCACCTCGCGCGCTCGGTCGAGCGTTAACTCGACGAAAAGTAGTCTTTTTAGTGTCCGTCGCCGAGTGTGGATCATGCGAGCCGTCGTCGTCAGGCGTGGGGAGCGCGAGCCGACGGTCGTCGAGCGACCGCGTCCCGAGCCGGCCCCCGGCGAGGCGCTGGTCCGGGTGTTGCGCGTCGGCGTCGACGGCACCGACCGCGAGGTGGTGCGTGGCGCACACGGCGGCTTCCCCGCCGGAGCCGACGAGATGGTTCTCGGCCACGAGGCGGTCGGCGTCGTCGCCGACGCGAACGGGACGGACCTGACGGAGGGGGCCGTCGTCGCCCCGACGGTGCGGACCCCCGCAGCCGGCGGCGACCGGTCGTGGTTCGAGCGCGACGAGGCCGACATGGCGCCGTGGGGGAGCGGCGACTTCCACGAGCGGGGGATCGCCGGCGCGGACGGCTACATGGCCGAGTACGCCGCCTGTCCGGCGCCGTCGCTGGTGCGTCTGCCCCCCGGACAGGCCGGCGACGGCTTTCTCGTCGAGCCGCTCTCGGTCGCGGTGAAGGCGCTCGAACACGCCGAGGCCGCGCGGTCGGCGTTCGACTGGCGGCCCGAGTCGGCGATGGTGCTGGGGAACGGGTCGCTCGGGCTCCTCGCGCTCGGCCTGCTCGAGGGCGACAGCCGGTTCGACCGGCTGTACTGTCTCGGCCGGCGCGACCGGCCCGACCCGACGCTCGACGTCGTCGACGGCCTCGGCGCGACGTACGTCGACTCTCGGGAGACGCCCGTCGAGACGGTCGCAGACGTCCACGAGCCGATGGACCTCGTGTTCGAGGCGACGGGGTACGCCCGCCACGCCGTCGAGACGATCCACGCGCTCGCGGCTGGTGGTGTCGGCGCGCTCCTCGGCGTCCCCGAGGACTGGCAGTTCGAGGTGGAGGGCGGACACCTCCACCGCGAACTCGTGTTGAACAACAAGGCACTCGTCGGGAGCGTCAACTCGAACCGGCGGCACCTCGCGGCGGCGAGCAGCCGCCTCGCTGACCTGCCCGGGTGGCTCGTCGACCGGGTGGTGACCGGCGTCTACCCCCCGGACCGGCTCGACGCCGCGTTCGCAGACGACGACACGACTATCAAAACCGCCGTCGAACTGAACGAGTATGAAGAACGTTGACGACCTGATAGCGAGTGCGGGCCAGCTCGCCGAGCGCGGGCTCTCGCGGGGCGAGATCGCCGACGAGCTGAACGTCTCGCGCGAGACGGCGAGCTGGCTCGTCGAGCGCAGCGACACGGGCCGGACGGTGTCCACGGAGCCGGACGACGGCGAGGAGACGGGCGGCCCCGACGACATCCACGTCGACTGGTCGACGATCGGTCGGGACTCCGCGCGGCTGGGCCACGTCGCGGAGGCGATGTCGGACCTGCTCTCGAAGCAGGGCGACGCGGTCGACCTCACCGTCGGCATCGAGAAGGCGGGCGCGCCGCTGGCGACGTCCGTCGCGTACGGCATCGACACCGACCTCGCGACGTACACGCCGGCCAAACACCAGTGGGACGACGGCGACATCGACGACCTCGGCGGGTCGTTCTCGCGCAACTTCGCGACGATCCGCGGGCGGGACTGCTACGTCGTCGACGACACTATTACCTCGGGGACGACGATGCGCGAGACGGTCGAGGCGGTCCGGGCGGAGGGCGGGAACCCTGTCGCCTGCTGTGTCGTCGTCGACAAGCAGGGCGTCGAGAGCATCGACGGCGTGCCCGTCTACTCGCTCATCACGGTCGTGCGGGTCGGCGACGACTGACCACCCGGCGGGACTGACGGAAAGCCATTTGCGTCACGACCGCCAACCCCCCGTGTGACATTCGAACCCGGTGCCGACCTCGACGATGAGGGTGTCGCCGACAGCGTCGACGACGCCATCGCCGAGAACGAGGTGGTTCTGTTCATGAAGGGGAACCCGCTGATGCCACAGTGTGGCTACTCCGACCGCGCAGTCAACCTCATCGCGGCCCACCGTGACGAGTTCGAGACGGTGGACGCGCTCCCGGCGCTCGACCAGTTCCGCGAGGCGCTTGCCGAACACAGCGGCTGGGAGACGATTCCGCAGGCGTTCGTCGACGGCGAGTTCGTCGGCGGGAGCGACGTGCTCGCCGAACTCGAGGAGCGCGGCGAGCTCGGCGAGACGCTCGAGACCGCCTGATCCGGATAGCAGCCCTCATAAGTACGCACGCCCTATCAAGAACTAGCTACACCGCGGTCCGGACCAAACAACACATGTCAGGAACCGTCTACCGACTCCACTCGACACTCGAACTCCCGCTCGAGGACGTACAGGACTACTTCGACGCAGACCCGGACCTCCCGCCGGAGATCGAGTCGGTCGACGTCACGCGTCGCAACAACACGCTGATCCTCAAGTCGGTCGCGCGCGACGACGACCTCTCGAAGTACACACCGACCGCACAGCTAAAGGCCAGCATCTCCGAGAACCGCGTCTACGAGGAGGAGCCGCCGCGAAACGGCGGACCTTGGATGGAGGAGGAGGAGGAGATCCCCTCGGAACTCGTCGAGTTCGCCTGCTTCAAGGGCGACCGCGAGACCGTCCTCCAGAACTCGGCGCTCCAGTACCCGATGTTCCTCGTCCTCCTCGAGATCGC
>JAQCMY010000134.1 GCA_028274865.1 Haloferacaceae archaeon
CGCGACCAGTCGTGGATCGCACCGACGAGCGACCGGTCGGTGACGAACGAGGCGAGCAGGAAGGAGGCGCCGACCGCGGCGCCGCCGGTGAGGAGAAACAGCCACGCGGGCGCGGCGACGGGGTCGCGGCCGGCGGCCCGGAGGCTCCCACTGTGGGCGGCTGCCGGCGCCGCGGCGAGAGAGAGACCGACGGCGCCGAGGACGAGGCCCCGCGCGAGGCGGTGCGCGGCGGAGGGCAACATCGTGGGATGGGGTGTTGGACCGCGGGTGTCCTGAGCGTTGCGACACGGGGCGGGCGGACACCTAGATGGATTTTTACGCGTCGGTGGGCAAGCACGGCCAATGGCAACCGAAGAGTCGCACGACGACGGCGGCCACCATCTCCCCGCCGTGGAGGACTGGCCCCGGGGGTTCGGCGAGGCCTCGTGGTGGCCCTTCGTCAGCGCGCTTGGTGCCGCCGGAGTCTACGTCGGTGCCGGGCTGTACGTCCTCGGACAGGGCGAGGACGCGCCGGTCGGGCCGATGGTCGGCCCGGGCGTGTTCGTCGGGAGTATCGCGGTGTTCCTCGCCGGCCTCTACGGCTGGGTGTACCACGCCTTCGTCTCGCACTTCTGGGACCGGGAGGCAGACGAGCAGAGCAGCGGGAAGCTGAAGTGGGGGATGACAGCCTTCCTCGGCTCCGAGCTGGCGACGTTCGGGGCCGTCTTCGGCTACTACTTCTGGATCCGCGCCGGGACCTGGCCGCCGGGCGAACTGCCGGAGCTGACCGGGTCGCTCGTGCTCGGCAACACCGCCTTGCTCCTGCTGTCGTCGGCGACGCTCCACTGGGCGCACGTCAAGATCCGGTCGGACGAGCGCGGGAAGTTCCTCGCGGGCCTCGTCGCGACGCTCGGCCTCGGTCTCGTCTTCGTCGCCGGCCAGGTGTACGAGTACTACGAGTTCATCGTCCACTCCGAGTTCACCCTCACCTCGGGGCTGTTCGGCTCGGCGTTCTTCGGCCTGACCGGTCTCCACGGCCTCCACGTCTCGCTCGGCGCCGTCTTCCTCGGCGTCGTCCTCGTCCGCGCGCTGATGGGGCAGTACTCTGCCGAGCGCCACGTCTCGGTGTCGACGGCGTCGATGTACTGGCACTTCGTCGACGTCGTCTGGGTGTTCCTCGTCGTCGTCCTGTACGTCGGCGCGGAGGTCGGCGCAGCGGGGTAGTATAAAGTACGCCGCCTCCCTGTGTAGGCGCGTGGTTCAGGACTTCGAAGCGATCGAGGAAGGGGTCGACCTCGACCTCGAACGACTGGTGTCCTCGCTCACGCCGCGCGAGGAGAACGAGAAGATCAAGAGCTACCAGAACACCGTCTCCGTCGCGTGTCCCGTCTGTGAGGACCCGTTCGACGACCTCGTCGTCTGCAAGTCGGCGGCGACAGAGCTCGTCCAGAACGAGCCGCTCGACCTCTGTGTGGCCGTGGTCGACGGGCGACCGCTCCTGTTCACGCACAAGACGTAGCAGCCGTGTAGCGTCGCCCGTGGGGAGCCGGCGTGACGGCTCGGCTGCCGAAACCGTGAGGTCAAAGCCCCGTCGGAGCGAACGTACCTCGTGAGCAGACGCCGTGACGCCGCCCTCACGCTCTCGGTACTCCTCCCCGTCCTCGCGGCTGGCACGACCTTCGGCGCGCCGGCCGACCCGCTCGCCGCAGCCGTCGGCGTCGGGGGCGCGCTCCTCGGCGAGGCCGCGCTCTGGTGGCGGCGCGCGCTCGTCCGGCGGGTCTGGGAGCGCCGCGCGGTCCAGGCGGGCGCGGCGACGCTCGCCCTCGGCGGCGGCGCCGTCGGGACGCTGGCGCTCGGGACACGCGCGCTGACGGCGCTCGCGGCCGGCCTCGTCGCGTATCTCGGCCTCCTCGCCGTCGTCACGGTGAACGAGCGCCGCCGGAGGCCGCCGGCTGTTCCGGCACCGCAGACCCTGCTCCGGCGCCGGGCGGCGCTGCTCGCCGTCGCGGCTGCCGTCGGCACCGTGGCCGTCGGTGTCGCCCTCGCGGCGGCGCTCGGGGCAGACGCGACGTGGTGGACGCTCGTCGCGCTGGGCGTCCTCGGCGCGGAGTTCGTCGTCCTCGGCCGGAACCTCGACGGAAACCGACCGGTCGGGGGCGCGCTCCGGGGACGGCTCGGCGCCGCGAACGCCCTGACGCTCGCGCGCGGCGTGCTGATGGCGTGGCTCGCGGGGTTCGTCGTGGTCCCGTGGGAGGGGGCGGTCGCGCCGGTTCCCGTCGCGCTGTACGCGACCGGGGTCGTCCTCGACGCCGTCGACGGGACGCTGGCGCGGCGTGTCGGACTGGTGACGGCGCTGGGGACGCGCCTCGACGGGGCGGTCGACGGCCTCGGACTGTTCGCCGGCCTGGCCGTCGCCGTCGCCGGCGGCGTCCTGTCGCCCCCGTTCCTCGCGCTCGGTCTCGTCAAGTACACCTATCTCGCCGCGACGTGGCGCCGCCTGCGCCGGAGCGAGCCGCTCGGTGCGCTCCCGGCGCGTGGCTCGCGGCGCCTGCTCGCGGTGCTTCAGATGCTCGCCGTCGTCGTCGCCCTCGCGCCGCCGGTGACGGCAGCCGCCGCCGAACTCGTCGTCGCCGGCGCGGGGAGCGCGTATCTCCTCGGGTTCGTCCGCGACTGGCGGCTACGCGTCCGGTGAGGCGACGAGCGCGTCGACCTGGTGGGTGAGGAGCGTCAGGTCGCCCCGGTCGACGGCGGCGTGGCGGTCGGCGGCCCACTCGGCGGCGGCGGCGGCGGGCACCCGCGCCGCCGCGGGTTCGTCCGGGCTCTCGGTGCGGGTCACGGCTCGTTCGACGATGTGGACGAGGTGGTGACAGAAGTACGCCTCGTCCTCGGGATACGGCGGCGTGACGACCCAGTCCGAGCCGCCGGCGGCGACCAGGCTGGCGTCGCTGCGCTGTACGGCTGTCAGAAGCGCCTGCCC
>JAQCMY010000093.1 GCA_028274865.1 Haloferacaceae archaeon
GTGTGTGCGCGGGCGTCCTGGCCCTCGTCGACGAACCGCTCGCCGTCGTGGTTGAGCACGACACAGTACTGGTAGCCGTCGATGCGGTTCGCGCCGCCACGGGCCGGCGGGGAGTTGCCGTCGATGAGGCTCATGTGGGCGCCGCTCCACTGGCCGACCGCCGCCGCGCCGGCGTCCAGCGCCATCTCGATCGGCTCGCCGGTGTTGTACGGGCTGCCCCGCACGGTCATCTCGTCGTAGCCGTCGCCGTAGTAGACGGTGCGCTTGCGCTCGTCGGACTCGTAGCCGCCCGCCGCGACTACCACCGGCCCCTCGAACCCGACCGGTTCGCCGTCGACCAGCGCCTCGACGCCGGAGATGCGCCGCCGACCGTCGTCGCCGGTCGTCTCGCGCAGGGCCCGCGCCTCGGCGTCGTACACCACCTCGCCGCCGAGTTCCTCGACCCGTGCGACGAGGGTGTCGACGAGGTCGACGCCGTCGATGAACGTCCTCGCGGCGGTGTAGCCGACGTGTGGCGGCTCCATCTCCCAGTCGACGCCGTGGTCTGTCAGCCACGCCATCGTCTCCGAGGAGCGGTCGACCAGGTGCCGGGCCATCTCGGGGTCGGCCTTCCCGCTCGTCTGTGCCATGATGTCGTCGTAGAAGTCCTCGACAGAGTAGTCCGGGACGTCGAACTCGTAGCCCCGCTCTGGCAGCCCGGAGTCGGCGGAGGGAGCCCGGAACGACTGGACGTACCGGGTCTGTCCGCCGCGCTCGTCGCGGGGCGCTTTCTCTAGCAACACCGGGTCGAGGCCGAGTTCGGCGGCGCGGAGCCCCGCCGCCAGTCCGGCCATCCCGCAGCCGACGACGACGAGGTCGAACGCCTCGCGGGTTCGCATACTCTCTGCTCCGAGGCGAGGCTGTTAAGCGGCACGGTGCGGGCACCCCGTGCCGTCTTCGGGGGTCGGCTTTTTGTCTCCGACCCGCCTGCGTCTGCCCGTGACAGAGACTCCCGGCGAGCGGTTCCGGCGGCTGCTGGACGAGACCGGCGTGCTCCAGGCGGTTGGGGCCTTCGACGGCCTCTCCGCGCGTCTGGTCGAGCGGGCCGGCGGCTCCCTCGTCTACATGAGCGGGTCTGCCGTCTCGACGAGCGTCCACGGCAAGCCCGACGTCGGTCTCACGACGATGACGGAGATGGTCGACCGCGCCCGTGGCATCGTCGAGGCGGTGGACGTGCCGGTGTTCTGCGACGCCGACACCGGCTACGGCAACGCTCTGAACGTCCACCGGACCGTCGAGGCCTTCGAGCGGGCGGGCGTCGCCGCCGTCCACGTCGAGGACCAGTCGTTTCCAAAGCGGTGTGGCCACTTCGAGGGCAAACGGGTCGTCCCGCGCGACGAGGCCGTCCAGCGCGTCCGGGCCGCCTGCGACGCCCGCGAGGACCTCGCTATCGTCGCCCGCACCGACGCCCGGGCGGTGACGGGACTGGACGACGCGATCGACCGAGCCCGGGCGTTCGCCGAGGCCGGCGCGGACGTCCTGTTCGTCGAGGCGCCTCGCTCCCGCGAGGAGCTCCGGCGGGTCGGCGCGGCGCTCGGCGACCAGCGCCTGCTCGCGAACATGGTCGAGGGGGGCAAGACCCCGCTGGTGCCCGCCGACGAGCTCGGCGAGATGGGCTTCGACGTCGCGCTCTACCCGACGACCGGCCAGAAGGCGGCCCTGCGGACGATGGAGACGGTCTACGAGGAGATACTCGAGTCGGGGACCCAGGCGGCTGTCCTCGACA
>JAQCMY010000148.1 GCA_028274865.1 Haloferacaceae archaeon
ACCGGTCAGGCCGAGGAGTCCGGCCCCGGGCGCCAGTCCGGGCGGTCGGCGATCGCCGCGAGGTCGTCGACGAGTGTCGCGACGACTCGCAACACGGGGTGATCCCACGAGCAGTCGTGGTAGAGGTACTGGCCGAGCCCCTGGTCGACGAACGAAACCCGACGCTGCCGCTGGAGCGTCCGCTGTCTGTCGGCTGCGACCCGCTGGCACCGACGGCGGCGGTCCGCGGGCGAGCGGGGGCCTGCGCCGTCGGCGTGGGGCGCGGCAGTCTCGTCGTGTCGCATCGCGGCGACGACCTCCCGGAGGTCGGCGTGCGCAGTCCGGAGTGATTCGGTCTCGGACTCGAGGACCGCCCGGAACCGTTCGCGGCTCGTTCGAGCGGCAACGGCGGCGTCGTGTACCCGTGATTTGAGTGCCGGCGTGAACGCGACGTCGTTCGCGATCGCCGTCGCGACCCCGGCGCCCAGCTCGGCGGTGGCGTTCTCCGCCAGGGGCTCGCCGTAGGTGTCGTCGTAGTGTGACGTGTCCATCACGGTCTCCCGGTACGCACGGCGGACGGTGCGGTTGGCGTCGACGCCGGAGTGGCGGCGGTCGGCGACCGCCGGCGGACCCGGAGACACGGCTGGTGGCGAGCGGACGGCGACGTCGTCGACCCGACGTGCGAACGCGTCGAACGCCTCGATCTCCGCGGTGAGTTCGGTGTGTTCCTCGGTCGCGATCTCGTCTGCCCGTCTGATCGGCGCGAGAGCGTGTGTGTGCATGGCTGGTGGTGTTCGACCGGCGGGTATCCCACAGCAGCCGCGGGGACGGGCGGATCGGGAGGGCTCCGGGCCGGTCGCTCGACTGCGCGACAGCTCAGCCGGACGGACAGCGTCGCCTCCCGGCGCCCGCCCCGCGTCGTGCGCTGTCACTGGCGGGCGGTCGGTGCCGCCGACCTGCTCCCGGAGTGGAGCGGTCGGGGACACCGGCGGCGCTCGCGACCCGCCCGGCTGTCGTCTGTCACGCGTACGCACGCCTGCGAGACGCGGACAAAATAGTGTTTCTCCGGCGTGATAGTCGGTCCCCCCCGAGCCCGGCTGGAGCGCCGAGTCTGCCGGGAGAGCCGCGTCCGTCGACCCGAGACAGTCTGTGCTGGTCGACAGCGACCGCGTCAGCCCCGGCCGGTCGCGTGGAACGCGTCTCGCCGTCCGAAGCGGACCGGCTGCGACAGAGACAGTGTTTTGTGATCCACGCGCGAGAAGATCGGTGTGGACGTACTCCTGACGGGAGCGTTCGGACGCGTCGGGACGGCGGTGATCGACGGGCTGGCCGGCCGAGAGGCGTACGAGTTCACCTACTTCGACCGGGAGACCAGTCCGGAGTACGCCTCGATCGAGGCGGACGTCACGGACTACGACGCGGTCCGATCGGCTGTCGACGGGGTCGACGCCGTGATCCACCTCGCGGGTTACCCACACACGGACGGCTCGTGGCCGGAGGTCCACCTGCACAACGTTGTCGGGACGTACAACGCCGTCGAAGCAGCCGCCGACGCCGGCGTCGAGCGGTTCGTGTTCGCGTCCACGAACCACGTCGTCGGCATGTACGAGGTCGAGCGCGCGCCCGAACTCTACGCGGCGGAGGACAGCCTCACCGTCGACCACACCGCGCCGTTTCGACCGGACTCGTACTACGGCGTCTCGAAGCTCTTCGGCGAGGGACTCGGTCGGTACTACGTCGAAGGTCCGGACCACAGCCACCCGCGCCGGTTCTACGCCCTCCGTATCTGTGGCGTGCGCCACGCGGAGTGGGACCACCCGTACGGGGACGCCGAACGGGGTGTCGAGGAGGGCCGGTGGGACCGGGGGAGTGACGCGTACGAGCGGGCCGTCGAGCGGCGGAAGGCGATGTGGACCTCCCGGCGAGACCTGGCACAGCTGGTCGAGCGCTGTCTGGAGGACGAGTCGGTCGATTTCGGCGTGTTCTACTCCGTCAGCGACAACGAGCGTCGGTGGTTCGACATCGAACACGCTCGCGACGTGCTCGGCTACGAACCGCGAGACAGCGCCGACGAGTGGTCGCAGCCGCCCGGTTCCGACCGCGACCGGGGATGAGCGGTCCGGGGCGGTGACGAGCCTCGTCGGGGACGGCACCGTCGGGCGGTTCGGTGTCTGTCTCTCGCGCGGGCCAGGGGGTTCTCGCGGCCAGCCTCGGCGTCACCACCCTCGTCTCGACGCCGACGAGGCAGACGGGTGTCTGCGGATCGACCCGCCGAGCGCGAGGAGTTCGAGACGCCCGCGGGTCAGGCGACGGCGGCGTCGTACCGGTCCAGCAGGTACTCACGCCCGTCGAGCATATCCTCGAGCGTGCCGAACCGGAGCATGTAGTGGCCCTCGTAGCCGCTCCCCTCGACGAGGCGCAACAGCCCCTCGAAGTCGAACGTCCCCTCGCCGGGAGGCAGGTGCTCCTCGACGTCTCCGTGATTGTCGTTGAGCCGAATCTCCCCGCACAGGTCGGCGCCGACCGCCTCGAAGTAGCCCTCGACGTCCTCCGGGAACTGACGCGCGTGGGGCGCGTTGAACGCCCAGCGGAGCGAGTCGTGTGCCAGGTCGTCGAAGAACTCCACGACCCGGTCTAGCCGGGTGGGCAGGTAGTGCACCTCCGAGTCGTCGGGTTCGACGTTGTGGTTCTCGAGCAGGAGTGTCGGTGACTTACCCGCGGCGTACCGGAGCGTGCGCCGCAGGCGGGCCTTGCTCGCCGCGACCCGCTCGTCGACGTCCTTCGTGAAGTGGTAGCCGCCGTGGACGACGACCCGGGACGCGCCGACGGCGTCGGCGACGTCGACGTACGCGCGGAGGTACTCGTCGGTCGCGTCGGCGACGTGCGGCGAGGTTTCGGCGACGTTCACCGCCGACAGCGTGTGTAGCCCGAGGTCGATATCCTGACCGGCACACGCCTCTCGTACGGCTGCTGCCTCGTCGCCCGTGTACGCCGACGGGTCGAGGTCGGTGTCGTCGAGACAGACGTCCAGGTAGTGAACGTCGTTCGCGCCAGCCCACTCGACTGCCTCGCCGAGGCCGAGATCTGTACCGACGTCGATACCGATGCGTCTCCTGAGAGACTCCGCTGACATCGATACGAACCGGTCTTTCGTGGCTCATAAAACCCCGGTTGCCGTCCGCGGAGACGGACCGCGGTCAGCCGCCGGTCACACGGAGATGGTCTCCCAGTTTCCGTGGAGCAGGTAGAGGAACAAGAGGACCGGGACCATCCCCATCGTCACCGCGGCCATGATCTGCGGCCACAGGATCGTCGAGGACTTGATGAAACTCTGGAGTCCGAGGGTGATCGGCCACAGCTTCTGGTCGATCAGGATGATCTTCGGGATCGTAAACGCGTTCCACCCGCCCTGGACGGCCAGGGTCGCGACCGCGATGACACCGGGCTTGGACACCGGGAGTGCGATCTCGTAGAACGCGCGGAACCGCGAGGCACCGGCCATCTGTGCGGACTCCTCCAGTGAGTACGGCACCGTCTGGAAGAACTGCCACATGATCCAGATACACAGGGGGAGTCGGGTCGCGCTGATCGCGAGGATCGCGCCGATGTAGGTGTTGTGGATGCCGATGTCCTTCCAGATGACGAACATCGGGATCGAGAGCAGGATCGGCGGGAACATATACCCGAACAGGATCATGCGGGCGAAGTTCCGTTTCTGCCGGAAGTCGAACCGGGTCAGCCCGTAGCCGGCCAGCGTCGAGAGCGTCGTGACGACGATCAAGACGCCGAGCGAGAGGATGATACTGTTGATGTAGAACCGAGGGTACTGTGACGAGAACAGCACCGAAGCGTAGTGTTCGAAGGTGTACTGGACCGGGAACCACTGCGCCGGGATGTTCCTGAGTAGCGAGAACGGGGACAGCGACGAGTTCAACATCCAGTACGGCGGCGTCACGATCGCGACGACCGCCACCGCGGTCGCGAGCGAGATGAACGCCCAGATGATACGGTCTTTGAGCTTGTAGAACTGGGTTTCGCTCAGCCCGAGCGGACCGCTCCGTTCGGTACTCATTCGACGCGCACCTCCTGGGACGGCTTCGCCGTCTTGAAGTATATTATTCCGACGACCGAGAGCACGACGAACAGTGTCGTCGCCACGGCGTTTGACTTCCCGAGCTCCTGGAACTGGAAGCCGATCTTGTACGCGTACACCGGAAGTGTGATCAGCGAGTCGATCGGGTTCCCGTTCGTCGCAACCCAGATGAGGTCGAACATGTTGAAGTTCCACAGCCCGCGAAGCAGGACTGTGATGAACAGGACGTTCTTGATGTACGGGAGCGTGATATCCCGGAACTGCTGGTACTTGGTCGCGCCGGACATGATCGCGGCCTCGTAGAGGTCGTCCGGTATCCCTTGGAGCTTCGCGTACACCAGGATTGCGACGAAGATCGAGAACTTCCAGTTGTGGACGCCGACGAGCGTGGCCATGGCCGTCCACGGGTCTCCGGTGAACCACGCAACCACGTTCTCGGATGTGATGAGGCCGGAGGCGATGAGCAGCTGATTCAGCAGCCCCCACTGCTGGGTCGTTATCCACATCACGATATACCCGAAGAACGCGGACGGAACCAGGTAGGGGAACAGCATCACCGGCGTCAGAATCCGCTTGAACCGGAAGTTCTGGTTGAGCAACAGTGCCACCGCGGTACCGAGGACGGTGTTGAGCACCGACGTCGAGAACGCCCACACGAGGTTGTAGCCGAACGACTCCCAGAATCGGGTCTCGCCGATCAGTTCCACGTAGTTCCCGAGGCCGACGAACTCCCAGGCCGGGCTGAGCGCGTTTATCGAGTGGAGCGAGGCGACGACGGACCAGACGATCGGTGCCGCCACGATGAGTGCGAACATCAGGGTCGCCGGCACGACCGTGATGAACGCCATAATCTTTCGGTCAGACAGGAACTCCTCGAGCGACTCTCGCCGGCTCTGCCCGACCACCTTCGACGCGACTGTCTCTACCCCGTCCCTAGTGGATGACGCCATACAACACGATTGTCCATCAGTGGAATGTTCTTAAATTCTTTGTTAGTGAGAAAAACGGGGAGAGATGACACACCGCGGTCCGGCCGGGAGTCGACAACAGACGGCTTCACGCCCGGTCGACGAGCCGACCGGTCTCAGGCGGGCTGCTTCTGGCTCTGCTCGGCGTGTGCCAGCACGTCGCCGGTCTCCGAGTCGAAGATGTGTGCGTTCCTGTCGATTCGGACCTGCACTTTCGCCCCCTTCGACAGGGGTCTGTTTGAGTCGATCACCGCGAGCAGCGACTCCGGGCGACCGACGTCGACCGTCACGACGGCCTCCTCGCCGAAGGTCTCGATCAGCCGGACGGTGCCGGGAATCCCCGCGCCGTGCTCGTCTCCCGTCTCGAGAACCGTGTTCTCCGGACGGAACCCGAGCTTGACCGGTCCGGTGGAGAGCCGTCGCGGCTTCTCCTCGATCCGGAGTTCGGGGCGGTAGTCGTCGACGGCGACGGACACGCCTTGGCCGGCGTCGACCACCTCGGCGTCCACGACGTTCATCCCGTGCTGGCCGATGAACTGGCCGACGAACAGGTTGTTCGGCCGGTAGAAGATCTCGTTCGGGCTGCCGAACTGCTCGATCTGCCCGTCGTTCATCACGGCGATGGAGTCGCTCATCGTCATCGCCTCCTCCTGGTCGTGGGTGACGTAGACGACCGGCGTCCCGAGTTCTTCGTGGATCCGCTGGATCTCCTTGCGGGTCTCTGCTTTCAGCTTCGCGTCGAGGTCGCTGAGCGGTTCGTCCATCAGGAACACGCCCGGGTCCTGGACGACGGTCCGAGCGAGAGCGGCGCGCTGTTGCTGGCCGCCGCTCAGGTCGCCGGGCATCTTGTCGAGCATCTCCTCGATCTGCATCGTGCGGGCCGCCTCTGCCGCCGGCTCCGTCCGGTCGGCCTTCGAGACGCCGTCGACCTTCAGCGGATACGCGATGTTCTCTCGAACCGTCATGTGCGGGTACAACGCGATGGACTGGAACATCAACGAGATGTCCCGCTTGTTCGGTGGGAGCTCCGTGACCTCCCGCCCGCCAAGGAGGATGTGCCCGCTCGTCGGCGTCTCGAGTCCCGCGATACACCGGAGGGTGGTCGTCTTCCCGCATCCGGAGGGGCCGACGAGGGTCACGAACTCCCCGTCCTCGGCCTCGAAGCTGACCCCGTCGACGGCCACCTCCTCGCCGTCGGGGGTGTCGAACACCTTCTCGAGGTTGTCGATCTCCAAGTGTGCCACGGTGCCACGGATCGCACGGAGCGTTAAAGAAGCTCGGGTTTCTCGCCGGCCAGCGGGCGCGCTCTGCGGACGCAGGCGCGAACGACTGCCCGACAGAGAGCACCTGTACGTTGATAAGCCTCGCAGATAACCGTCGGGTATGGCGTTCGTCGACTACGTTCCTGGGATGACAAGGGGAGCAACGGGGCGGAACGTCTCGCTCGGAGTCGCCTACGTGCTGCTGCTCCCGGTGTTGAGTACCCTCGCGTTTCTCTGGGCACCGTGGTACGTCGGGACCAACTACAACGGCGTCGCGAGAGAACTCGCCTCGGCCCCGGGCATATCCCCCGAAGGGGGGTTGCGGACCGCCGCCGTCGTGTTCGTGTACCTGATCGTCATCTCGCTCGGGCCGCGAATCGTCGGATGGGCTCTCGGGATCTGATCCGGTAAGCGGCCGCTCGGTCGAACTGTCGTCCCAAAAACTTTTTTCTACGGACGATCATCACAGACTGCATGGATTCAGAGGGCAGCAGTAGGTACCGTAGTGTCGACCGCAGAAACACACTCAAGGCGCTGGCAACAGCCGGGGTCGTCGGTCTGGCGGGGTGCGCCGGCAGCGGCGACGGCGGCGGCGGCGACGGTGACGGCGGCGGCGACGGCGGCGACGGCGGCGGCGACGGCACGACTGCCGGAAGCACCGCACAGTCGGATATCGCGGGCGACACCGTCACCTTCCTCAAGGGAGAAACCGGCGAGGGGCTTGTCGAGGTAATCGACCGCGCCGCAGCCGCGTTCGAAGAGGAGACGGGCGCCGTCGTCGAGCCACAGTACACCGGCATCGGCGACAGCAAGTACGAGCGAATCGTCTCGCAGCTCCAGGCAGGAGACCCACCGGAGGTCGCGTCGATCAACCTCTCGATCGGTGGGCAGTTCTTCAACCAGGGCGCACTCGAGCCACTCACCGAGAACATGGAGCGTCTGATCGAGCGACACGGAGAGCCGGTCGTTCGGTTCCAGCAGAACGGCGAGGACTGGATGATCCCCTTCGCACAGGGAGTCACGGACTACTGGTTCCGCGACGACATGCTCGCCGACGTCGGACTCGACGAGGAGTTCGTCCCGGACACGTGGGACAAGCTCATGGAGTACGCTCGGCTCCACTCCGAGAACGGTCCCGACGACCTCCGCGAGGGCGTGTTCGTCATGTCGGGCCAGGCGAAGGCCACCGGGAACTTCATGATGGGCTCGTTCCACATGTCGAACGGCGGAAAGATAACCCAGTGGACCGGCGACAAGTTCGAGGTCGCCTTCGCCGGCGGAGAACAGCGTCAGAAGATGATCGAGACGCTGAGCTACATCCAGGAGCTCCACCAGTACTCCGTCGACGCCGGCGGCGCCGGCGAGAGCGAGAACGAGAACGCCATCCCGACGGGGCTCGGTGCGGCGACGTTCGACGCCGGCGCCCGGGTGAAACTCGCCGTGCCGGGCGAGAACCGCCCGTACGACTCTCCAAAGTCTGTCACTAACGTCGGCCACATCCCGGAGAAGGAGACGCCGAACAGCCAGGCGCAGGTCGCACCGCTCTACGCGTTCTCCGGCGCCGACAACACCGAGGCGGGCAAGCGGTTCATCGAGTTCCTGATGACCGACCCCGAGTTCGCGTCCGACTTCTGCTGGGCCGACGGTCCGGTCCACGCCCAGCCTCCGTTCCCGGGGATCAAGCAGTCCGACCCGTTCGTCGACCACCTCGAGAACGACCTGCCCGATCAGTGGGAGACCCGGCCGTACGGCGGCTACGACAACGCGGACGGCGTCGGCGCGTCCGCGAAGCGCCACCTCCAGGAGGCGACCGCGAACGCCGACGCACAGATCTTCGAGACGGAGCGCCCGAACCCGCACCTCGGCTCCGTCTGGGCGACCGGAATCCTCTCGGAGATGGTCCAGGCGGTCAACATCGACGGCACCGACCCAGAGGCAGCCGTCGACGAGTTCGCGCCGCAGGTCCAGGAGATTCTCGACCGGAGCCAGGGCTGACTGGCACGGTCACCGCCGCGGGCTGATCGGTCGGGGCGACCCTCGACCGTACTGCCGCTCTCGGCCGACCGTCGACCGGGACGACTCGTGTCGGTCTGTCTGGACGAGAGCTCCTGCGCCGGTAGCCGGGTCCGGGTCGGTCCCGCGGCGTCCTCGCCGCTCAGCGGAGGCTCGACCCCGACTCGACCTCGTACCTGGCGAGGGCGTCCGGGTCGGGGTCGAAGCCGAGGCCGGGGGCCTCGGAGAGTTCGACCTGATTGCCGTCGATGTGTGGCGGGTCGTCGAACAGCTTCTCGCCGACCCGGTACATGATGTAGTGGAACTCGACGCGCCAGCCGTTCTCCATCCCGGCGTGGAGGTGGGCGTTGTGGTGTGGCCACCCGCCGCCGTTCGCGATGTCGAGGTTGTACGCCTGCGCGAGGTGGGCGATCTTTCGACTCTCCGTGTAGCCGCCTCCGTAGACGACGTTCGGGTTGACGAGGTCGACCGCGCCGTTCTCGATCAGCTCCCGGTGGCGGTAGCGGGTTCCCTCGTTCTGACCGGCGGAGACGGGAATCGACGTGCGGGTCCGGAGCTTCGAGAGGAGGTCGGCGTCGTTCTGGTAGACCGGCTCCTCGAACCAGGCGATGTCGTAGGGCTCGAGCCGGTCGCAGAGCCTGACGGCCTGGTTGAGTGAGAACTCGTGGTTCGCGTCGACCATCAGCTCCACGTCGTCACCGACGGCGTCGCGCACCGCGGCGACACGGGCCTCGTCCTCGGCGAGGTCGCTCGCGTCGTTGACGCCGACTTTCATCTTCAGTCGCGTCTCGCCCTGCGAGACGAAGTCGGCCGCGACCTCGGCCAGCTGTTCGCGGGTGAAGTTCTTCAGGCCGAAGGTGACGTACGCGCCGACCGGGTTCTGCGCGCCGCCGAGCAGGCGCCACACCGGCTCGTCGTAGTGTTTTCCCGCGATATCCCACAGCGCGATATCGACCGCGCTCATCGCCGAACTCCAGGCGCCAGTCTGGTACCGCGGGTTGATCTCCAGCTGTGACCGCTTGTAGATCCGCTCGTTGTCGAGCGGGTTCATCCCCTCGATCAGCGGCCCGATCTCCTCGTTGATCAGCGCGCTGTACCCGAACAGTTGTGGCTTCGCCGCGAGTCCGTGGCCCGTGATACCCTCGTCGGTCTCGACGCGGGCGACGGCGACCTGACGGCGCTTTACTTCGTCGCGGAGCGGGACGTCGACCGGTACGACGTGCGTCGACGCAGAGACGTCGGTGATCTGCATGGCTGAGACAGCCACGTAGACGCTCACCGCGCACCTAAAGTCACCGGTGACGCCACTCCGTCGAAGGACCGGGGCGGCGACGGCGCCGGGGCCGGTCCGACACGTGGCTCGACGAGAGCAGGGCGGTGTCCCGCGTCCCCACGGCGACGCGGCCGTCGCGAGCGCGTCGCGCGGCTTCAGACTCGGGACAGCAGCCCCGAACCCTCGGATCTGTCCTCGTAGAGGTTCACGAGGACGAGCACGGACAGGATCAGCAGGAGAACGACGGCCCACTCGCCGGCGGTGATGAACTCGTGTGCGACGAGATTGAGCACGTCGACGAGAGCGATCGACCAGCTGATCCCACAGATCGCACCGTAGAGGTGGATCCAGGCGATCCGCTCCGACAGGGTCGGAGACGAGTCGCTCCGCTCGGCGGCGTCGGGCCCTCCGGTCCGGTCCCGGTCGGTCTCGTCGTCGACCGGATCACCCTGGTACTCGAGCAGTCGCCGGGGCGAGTATATCGGAGGACGCGGCGCGACCGCGCCAGTTTCGGGGTCGAACGCCACGATCCCCTCGTCGGCGAGTCGTGGGAGGTGGTGCTGACGGAGCGAGGCGTAGACGGAGTTACGAGACGACCCCGACTCGACCCGGACGACGTGGTCGACGAGCGGCTGCAGGTCGGTCTCGCCGCGGGCGAGCAGGCGCCGGAGCGCCCGCCGCCGCCGTGCGTTACACACGAGTTCGAACACGACCGCCTCGTCGAGGGACTCCGTCGTCAGGCCGTCTGTGCGTGTTGGCGACGTCTCTGGCGTATCTTGGCCGCGGGATACCATAATCAAAGTTGTGCCTCGTCACGCGCCCTCCCGGTCTGGGTCCAGACGCTTCGATAATGACAGGTTATCCAGTGAACGGCGGAGTAACCTCGGATTACAGCCGCAGCGGGGAGAGATCAGCCTCTCAGGTCTCGAAGCCGCTGTCCGAGACGAGGGCCGTACCGGCACGGCCCGAACGCGGGTCCTCGTCCGGTCTCCCGCCGGTGCCAGGGATACAGTTATACGTCACGGGAGGGCCACGGACGCTGTGGAGATCACAGAGGTCGAGCCGATCGCCCTAGAGAGTGCGATCGGCACCGTCGCGATCCCGGGTGGCAAGTCGGAGTTCGAGACGACCGTCAGTCCCGTACTGGTCCGGGTCCACACGGACGAGGGAGTGTGGGGGGTCGGAGAGACGTACGTCGACGACCCGACGGGCGACACGTCGCGGTCGGTCGCGAGCGGGATTCGCGCGCTCGGGAACCACATTCTCGGCGAGGACCCCCGTGACGTCGTCGAACTGTGGCACGAGATGTACGTCCACGTCAAGCGTGGGGTCAAGGGGTACCGGGCGATCAGCGCGATCGACGAGGCGCTCTGGGACCTCGTCGGGAAGCAGGCGGGCGAACCGCTGTACCGCCTGTTCGGCGGCGAGGTCGGCGACCTCCACGCGTACGCGACGTTCCCGCTCCCGAAGGAGCCCGACGAACTGGTCGAGGACGCCGCGTGGCTGGCCGAGAAGGGGTTCCCGATGATGAAGGTTATCGCCGGCCACGGGGTGCAGCGCGACCGCGAGCGGATCCGCGAGATCACCGACGGTCTCCCGGCGGGGTTCGGACTCGCCATCGACGCCAACACCACGTACCAGGTACCGGACGCACTCGCCGTTGCGGAGACGGCCAGTGACCACGGTATCGAGTGGTTCGAGGAGCCGATCGCACACACGGACATCCAGGGCCAGGCAGAGCTCAACCGCCGTGCCTCGGTCGCAATCTCCGGGTTCCAGAGCCACTACCGCCACACCGTCACCGACCACCTCCGGCAGAACGCGCTCGAGATATACCAGCCTGCGCTCGACCTCGTCGGCGGCGTGACGGCGGCGCGGAACGTCGCCGAGACGGTCGAGGCACACAACAAGGAGTTCCTGCCTCACGCGTACGGGCCGATGGTCAACTACGCGGCTAGCCTCCACGTCGCTGCCGCCAGTCCCGTCTGTCGCCGTATCGAGTTCGCCGTCTACTCCGACGACGTCGACGACCCGGGCGAGTACCTCACGAGTCCGTACGTCGCCAACCAGGACGCGGTCTACGTCGAGGACGGCGGGCAGATTCACCCGCCCGACCGGCCCGGAATCGGGGTCGAGATCGACTGGGACGTGGTCGAGGACTACCGGATCGAGTAGCTCGCCTCACTGTGGCTGTCGTCCGCGAGACGTGTGTCGAAAGTATAAGTATCCGTTTCACGAAGCGGAGGCGGATGCGCTACTACACGACCACCGGCGGCACCGTGGTATGTGAGCGTGAGAACACGTTCTACGACGTGGACGCCGCCGGGAGCGACGACCGACGCTTCCGGGACCTTCTCGCGGCGACGAACGGCGACCAGACCGTGGACGAACTGGTGGACCGGCTGATCGAGGACGGAGGTGGGCGCGCGCGCGGCGTCTCGTTCGACCCGTCGACCGACGCCGCGATGCCCGTCCAGCCCGACGAAGTGTGGGGAGCAGGAGTGACGTACGCGATCAGTCAGGAGTCACGCGAGGACGTCGGGCAGATCGGAGAGACGTACCTCGACGCGTACGAGGCCGACCGGCCCGAGATCTACTTCAAGGCGACGCCGACCCGAACCGTCGGGCCAGGCGAGTCGGTGGGCGTTCGCGCCGACTCGTCGTGGGACGTTCCGGAGCCGGAGCTCTCGGTCGTTCTGTACGAGGGCGAGATCGTCGGCTACACGATCGGCAACGACGTCTGCAGCCGGGAGATCGAGCGTCAGAACCTGCTGTACCTGCCACAGAGCAAGACCTATCGGGACTGCTGTGCCATCGGACCCTGCGTGGTGACTCCGGAGACGGTCGGCGACCCACACGACCTCGAGATGGCCATGGAGATCGTTCGCGGCGGTGAGGCGGTCTTCGACGGGTCGACGTCGACGGGCGAGATGGTACGGACGGTCCAGGAACTGACGGAGTATCTGAACCGGTGTAACTACGTGCCCGAGGTCGCGGTGTTGCTCACCGGCACCTCCATCATACCGCCAGACGACACCAGTCTCCAGCCGGGCGACGAGGTGCGAATCGAGATAGAGAACGTCGGCGTCCTGTCGAACACGGTGACCGAGGTTGGGTAGTCAGCGGCCCTCAGGCGTGGGTGGCGTTTACCTCGATGACGTTCGCAGCGCGCTGGACGCGACGCGGGAGTTCGGCTGCCATCTCCTCGTCCCGTATCCGGGACTCCGGTGCCGAGACGCTCACCGCGCCGAGGACGCCGTCGTCGCCCACGACCGGTGCGGCGACACACCTGACTCCCGTGATCCGCTCGCCGGTGTCGGTGGCGTAGCCGCGGTCACGAATCCGGTCGAGCTCCTCGTCTAAGGCCGCGCGCGAGGTGACCGTCTGACCGGTGAACCGGGGGAGACCACGTTCCTCGAGGATCTGTTCGTAGCGGCCGGACGGGAGGGTCGCCAGAATCGACTTTCCGAGGGCGGTGGTGTGGAGGTAGGTCCGCATGCCCGCGTGCGTGTCGAGTTTGAGCGCGTCCGACCCCGTCGCGATGCAGAGAAAGAACCCCATGCCGTGTTCTTCGACCATCAGATTGGCGTGTTCACCGGTATCGCGGGCGAGTTTCTTCACCTGTGGCTCGGCGATATTGAACACCGTCATCTCGTCCCGGGCGTGGCCGCCGAGCGTGAGAAACCGCATGCCGATCCGGTACTCGTCGTCCTCGCTGACGACGTAGCTCGCCCGGGTCAGCGTCACGAGGTGGTCGTGGACGGTGCTGACCGGCAGCCCGACCGCTCCGGCGAGTTCCGAGACGCCCGCCGGCCCGTGCGACCGCAGCGCCTCCAGTATCCGGAGGCTCGTCTGCGTGGCCTTGATCGGCGGATCGCGTCTTTCGCTGTCGTCCATACCGCGTACACGCGGCCCGAGAACTAAACATCCGGTGTTACCGGAACCGAGCCGTACGGCGCACCTGGGGACAGACTGCCCCCGACGGGCCGGATCTGCCGGCGTGACGACCGAAAGTCTCGTCCGGGTGTACCGGAGGCCGCCGACAGCCGTCACGGTCGTCAGCCGCAGGCCGAGTCCGTTCGTCCGCCCGGGCGAGGCTGGGGTCCGGACGAACACCGGTCGTAACAGGCGTCTCGACCCGGAGACCGCCGGCAGAACTGGAGCGACAGGAGATCGGTCGATCCGGAGCGGTCCGGCGTGAGTACAGGAGCCGAGCTGTCGGAGTTACGCGCCGGCGCAGACTGTTCAGTCACGCTGAACGCCACGCGGCGCGTGGCGAGTCCGTCGCCCGACGGCCCCGTTCCGCGGCGACCGTCGGCTCACGCCGGGTCGTCCCCGCAGTCGCAGCCACCGCGTTCAAGCAGTTCGGCGACGTCGTAGCGCGCGCCGCAGTCCTCACACAGGACCGCGATCGAGACCACCACCCGTGGATCGCCGAGCGAGAGGTGGCCGTCGCGCCGGAGTCGGTCGAGTTTCTCTTCGGTGACCGACACCGTCCGTCCACGAAGTCGACCGATGTTCTCCGCCTCCGCCGCGGCCCGGGGACGGGTCGCCGGGTCGTACTCTGCGCCGCGGACGGAGGTGAGATACGTCCGGACAGCCTGGTAGGAGACGAAGTCGTCGAGAAGCGCGTCGACGTCGACACCCGCCCGTTCCAGCCGTCGGCGGACACGGGTTCGCTCGGCGCCGCTCGCGTCGTCGTCGGTCAGCAGCCGGTGGGCAGTCGTAGCCTCGCCGGCAAACGGCTGTGCGTCCGAGGCCGCCAGTGCCGCCTCGAGTAGTCGCCGGTTGAAGTACGTCGCGAGGTCCCGGAGGCTCACCCTGTCGTCCCCGTCTGCCGTCCACCGCCGTTCCAGTTCGGGACCGACGGACTCGAGGCCGTACTGGTCGAGCAGTCGTTCGACCTTTCCCCGCCGCCCTGGAGCGTCGTCGGACTCGTCCATCTGGCTGGTCACAGGCACGACCCGCGGGTAGAAAACGTGTCGCCCTCAGCCGTTCGGGTCGACGGCATCCTCCCCGTGCCCAAACACCGGTACCGCTGTTAGGTACAGCAGGTCGACCTGAACGATTAAGTGAGCAGGGCAGACCGATCGTGTGTGCAGACCGTAGAGATAGAGGACCGGCGTATGCGAGTGTCCGCGGAGAGCGTCGGGGGCATCGACGAGACGACCGTGGCGTTCGACCCCGGTGTCACGCTTCTGGTCGGACAGAACGCGACGAACAGGACGTCGTTCCTGAACGCGGTCAGGGCCGGGTTCGGCAGCGACGACGTCAGCATCAAGGGCGACGCGGAGACCGCGCGGGTCGACCTCTCCGTCGACGGCGAGACGTACACGCGTCGTCTGCGTCGAGAGGGCGGACAGACGGTCGTGTCGGGCGACGCGTACCCCGGCGACCCCGAGGCCGCCGACCTCTTCGCGTTTCTACTCGGCTCGAACGAGGCACGGCAGACGGTCGTGACGGAGGGTAATCTCCGCGACGTGATCGTTCGTCCGGTCGACGTCGGGGCGATCGAGACCGAGATCGACGAGCGCGTCGAGACCCGGGAGTCCCTGCGAGAGGAACTCGCGGAGATCGCCGAGCGCAAGGGCGACCTGCCACGTCTGGAGAGGAGGCGGTCGGAACTCCGCGAGACGATCGACGACACGCGTGCGGAACTGGAGGCGGTCGAGGCGGAGATCGACGGGACCGACGTCGACGTCGAACGGCGGCGGGCGGAGCAGTCCGAGCTGGAAGAGCGCCTGGAGAAGCTACGGCAGCGCCGCTCGGAGCTCGAGGACGTCCGCTACGACCTCGAGACCGAGCGTGAGGGGCGCGAGACGCTGCTCGAGGAGCGTGAGGAACTCGAGCGCGAGCTCGCGGAGCTGCCGGCGTCGCCCGGAACCGAGGACGACGTCTCCGGGGAGCTCAGTCGCCTGCGCGGGGAGAAACAGCGGCTCGAGACGGAGCTCGACGAGCTCCAGAGCGCGATCCGGTTCAACGAGGACCTGCTCGACGGGCCAGCGCCGAGCGCCTTCACCGCAGACGGTGCCGACGCCGTCACCGACCGTCTGGTGGACGACGACGTCAGGTGCTGGACCTGTGGCAGCACCGTTGCCAGAGAGCAGATCCGGTCGACGGTCGAGCGGCTACGGGAGCTCAGCCGGTCGACGGCCGGCGACGTCGACGACCTGCAGGCGGAGATCGACGAGCTGGAGTCTACGCGGAACGAGCACGAGCGCGTGAGACGCGAGCGCGAGCGGCTCGAACGCCGACTGTCCACGGTCGAGACGGAGATACAGCAGGTCGAAGACCAAATCGAACGGCTGGAGGAGCGGCGGGCGGACCTGACCGACGCCGTCGAGACGGCAGAGACGGCGGTCGAGGCCCTCGAAACAGCCGACGACGCGTTCGACGACGTACTCGACCTGCACAAGCAGGCAAACGACCTGGAGTACGAACTGGGACGGCTCGAGACGGAACTCGAGTCGGTCGACGACGAGATCGGCGAGATCGAGAGCCGGATCGCGGACGAGGACGGCCTCGAGACGCGCCTCGACGAGGTCACCACGGAGATCGAGTCCCTGCGGACGAAGATCGACCGGGTCGAACTCGACGCGGTCGACCGCTTCAACGAGCACGCCACGGAGGTACTGGAGCTGCTCGAGTACGACAACGTGGCACGCCTCTGGCTCGAACGCGTCGAACGGGACGAGCGCTCGGGCCGTGCCGACACCGCCGGAGGCGCCTTCGAACTCCACGTCGTTCGGACGTCGGCGAACGGGACAGCGTACGAGGACACCGTCGACCACCTCTCCGAGAGCGAGCGGGAGGTCGCCGGGCTGGTGTTCGCGCTGGCCGGCTACCTCGCACACCGGGTGTTCGAGCGGGTCCCGGTCATGCTACTGGACTCGCTCGAGGCGATCGACGCGGAGCGTATCGCGGCGCTCGTCGACCACTTCGCGGAGTACGCGACGTACCTCCTCGTCGCGTTGCTGCCGGAGGACGCCGCCGTGCTCCCGGAGCGATACGACCGGATCACCGAGATCTGACCGGTCAGTAACACCGGTGCCGGTGTTAGTTCTACGCCGGTAGGGCCGCGGACGACCGGTCGGGGCGTTCACCACAGCTGAACGCCGGACGACGACCGTCTCCGTGTTCAGCGAGGCTGTGGGGAGGTCCTGAGCGCCGCAGCCGGCTCACGGCGATCACTCGAGGCGTACACAGCCCCCGGGCGGGAGGCCGACAGCGGCCTCGGCGCGGAGACGGCGTCACACCTCGCGGACGCCGTTTGTCAGGGCGCCGACCCGGTCTACGTCGATCCGCACGGTGTCGCCGGGACGGAGTGTGAACTCGTCGTCGGGGACGAGTGCCGTGCCGGTCAGGAGAACCGACAGCCGCGGCGCGGGGTTGTGTCGCAGGTAGTACGAC
Source organism: Haloferacaceae archaeon (assembly GCA_028274865.1). GTDB lineage: Archaea > Halobacteriota > Halobacteria > Halobacteriales > Haloferacaceae > A07HB70. The sequence goes on from JAQCMY010000148.1 coordinate 16,999, forward strand.
CGGAGCTCCTCGCACGACCGCACCATCTCGCTCGTCGAGGTCGACCCGTCGAAGACGGTCTCGCCGTCGCGCCCGATCTCGACCGCGATCCCGAGGTCGTGCGGGTCGCCGACAGTCGGCGGAGAGGCCACGCTCGGGCCGAGGGCACAGCACCTGCTGTACACCTTCGCCTGCGGGAGGTAGAGCGGATTCTCACCCTCGATCTCCCGGCTGCTCACGTCGTTGCCGGCGGTGTAGCCGACCACATCGCCCTCGTAGAGGACGACGCCGAGCTCCGGCTCCGGGACGTTCCACCCCGAGTCGGCCCGGATCCCCACGTCCGCACCCGGGCCGACGGTGTGGTTGTCGGTTCCCTTGAAGAATATCTCGGGCCGGGCACCGTCGTAGACCCGCTGGTAGGCGTCTGGCATGGAACTCTCCGCCTCGCGGGCCGCCTCGCTGACCCGGTACGTCACGCCGGCGGCCCACACCTCGTCCGGCACGACCGGCTGGAGCGGCGACTCGAGTACCGAGCGGTCGAGCGTCGGCGCGTCCGTCAGCACCCGCGCGGCGGCGTCGTCGACTCCGCCTCCGAGCACGGCGGTGGTCTCTGCGAGGTCGGCGAACCGCCGGAGCGACGAGCGGGCGCCGGTGAGGTCCGCGAGCCGGTCGTCGGTCTCGGCGACGAGCCGCTGTTCACCCGCGTGACGGACGCGGTAGTACCGCATCGACTCGTAGACTCCCGGCGACGGCAGAAAACGTTTCTGGGGATCAGGCGTGCGTGAGATTGAGCGCCACGACGTTCGTCCGCTCCTCAAGAAGCCGGGGCAACTCCTCTTCAAGCCGCTCGCCGCGCATCCGCTTGGTCGGCCCGGAGACGCTCATCGCACCGAGAACGCGTCCGTCGGAGTCCCGGATCGGTGCCGCGAGACAGCGGAGCCCGTCGTGGTGCTCCTCGTCGTCGAGCGCGTAGCCCTGCTCGCGGACCGTCTCTAGCTCGTCCCGGAGCGCGTCGACGTCGGTCGTGGTCCGGTCGGTGACCGCGGGGAGCCCGCGCTGTGCGACGATCTCCGCCACCCGGTCGTCGGGGAGGTGAGCGAGGATCGCCTTTCCCAGCGCCGTGCCGTGGAGGTAGACACGGACTCCGATGAACGCCCCGACCGATACCGCCTCCGGTCCCCGCGAGCGGTGGAGGTAGGTCCCCAGGCCGCGTTCCTCGACCATGAGGTTGGCGAGTTCGCCGGTCTCGTCTGCCAGTCGGGATACCTCCGGCCGGGCGACCTCGTAGATGCGGTGCTGTCTCCGGGCACGAGCGCCGACCTCGAGGGCCCGGAGTCCGACCCGGTAGCGGGATCCGTCCGTGACGACGAACCCCCGCTCGCGGAGCGTGCTCAGGTGGCTGTGGACCGTGCTCTTCGGGAGGTCGAGGCGCGTCGCGAGCTCGGTGACGCCGGCCTCGCCCGACTGCGCCAGGCCACAGAGCACGTCGAGTGTCGTCTCGACCGCGTCGACAGTGTGTGGTGAACTCGGTGACATACCGCCCTCTCGGCAGCGGTGAACAAAGTTCTCCCGCCGGCCTGACCGGGGTCGCTCTGCCGTGCCGTCGGTCCGCGACCAGCGCAGCGCGGGTCACCGCCCGGTTCGCGGAGGTCTGTGGCGCGTGCCGTACCGTCTCGGCCCGACCCGACGGCCACGCCACGCGGCTGTCGACTCCTCTCACGGGCGACGAGGGAGCGCCCGTCCCCTCCGGGCGGACAGTTCTCGTCACCCGCCGCCGGGACGCCCGTCACGTCGACGGTCGGCGACCCACGCCCCGTCGTGCTCGGCGAGCCGTCCGACGTCGCCGGAAACCCTGCTGGTCGCCTCGGCGACGCGAGACGGCGTCTCGTGGCCCGGCGACTCGTCGTCACGCGGGTTCGCCGCGCCAGGCGTGGAGTTCCGACTCGCGGGCGCTCGTGCGGAGCACCACCGTGAGCAGGTCAGCCGGGACTGGTGTCGGCAGATCGCGCTCCCGGAGCGGCACCGGCTGTGAGCCGTCGAGGCACCAGCTGTGCGGTCGCTGTCACCCCCGTCGCGGGCGGGTGCCGTGCAGCCGGGCGTCAGTCGTAGACGTGGCGGCTCCCGGTCTGGTTCGCCTCGATGTAGCCCCGGTCGTAGTCGACGCCCAGCCCCGGGCCGTCGGGAACGGACACCCGACCGTCGGCGTCGACGGTGTCGAGCATGTCCGAGTAGCCCCCCTCGTACACCGGGGGCTGCGTGTTGGGGCAGTCGGGGTGGACGAGCGCGAGTTCGTAGTAGTTCGTGTTGCGCGTCGCGGCGACACAGTGGCGCTGTGCCGGGCCGGGCGCGTGGAACTCGACGTCGAGGCCCAGCCCCTCGGCGACGCGTGCGCGCTTCATCGCGCCGGTGATACCGCCGTCGTACTCGGGGTCGGCACGGACGAAGTCGGTCGACTCGGTGGCGGCGAAGTCCGTCGCCGGCTCCAGCCCCCGGACGTGTTCGGTCTGGAGGATCGGCGTGTCGAGCTTCTGGCGGAGCTTCCGGTGGGCGTGCTGGCTGGTTCCGCCGTCCCGATAGGGATCCTCGTACCAGAAGAACCCCTCCTCGTCGAGCGCGCGTCCCAGCGCCAGCGCGTCGGCGAACGTCTCGAGCTCGCAGGCCGGGTCGTGCATCAGGTCCAGCTCGTCGCCGACCCGGTCGCCGACCGCGTGAACGGTCTCGATCTCCCTGTCGAGGTCGCGCCACGCGTCGCTCCCGCCCCAGCCGTGGATCTTGAGCGCCGGGTAGCCGATGTCGCGACACTGTGCGGCGAACTCGGCGTAAGCCTCGGGCGAGTCGAGCCCGCCGTGCTCGTCGCCGTGGTAGGTCGAGGCGTAGGCGGGAAACTCGGTCCGGTACGTGCCCAGAAGCTCGTGGATCGGCGCGCCGTACCGCTTGCCGGCGTAGTCCCAGAGTGCGATATCGACCGGGCCGATCCCCATCCGGTCGTACTTGCGGAGGGCGCGTTTCAGTTCGCTCCAGTGTCGCTCGCGTTCGAGCGGGTTCCGCCCGACCAGATACGCTCCGATCAGGTTGATCTGAGCCGCTGCCGGAGAGTTCCCACCGACGTACTCGCCGGTGATCCCCTCGTCCGTGTGGATCGAGAGCGCGAACAGCTTGCGCTCGGTGACCGCGCCCGGCTCGTAGACCAGGTTGAATCCGTTGTCGTCGGTACCGACGTCTTCGATCGGGTACGAGAACTCGACAGACTCGACTCGCGTGATTTCGGGTGCCACGCCCCCGCCGTGACACACGAGAGGGATAAATCCGCCTCACGCGTCGGTCGGGACGGTAGCCGAGCGAGCGTCCGCACGCGGCGTCAGGGAGACAGCCCGCCAGACACACGACAGCGAGGGAGACCACCTGTCGGCTGCGTCTGGCCGACGCCCGGCAGAACTCGGGCCGTCGCCGTCGAGTCGCTCCCGGTTCGTCGTCTCACCAATTCTGCGTACTTAGTTCTCGATGTGCGTGTAGGGACCCAGGCAAGTATCGATCTCGTCTTTCTTTTCTCGATGTCCCCATTTTAGATACACAGATCGGCGATCGGGCCCTACGTGACCACGGACGAGGTAACCGTTCCCGTTCGCCGACGACACTGCCCGTTCACGTGCCGGGTGCCAGCGGGCGACCCTCCACAGCGCCGTCGGCCCGGGGAGACGTCGCGCCGCGTGTGGTCGTGACGGCGAGAGCGCGAGGGCGCGAGAAGGGGCCGGACGAGGGACGCCTCGTGGCCGTCACGTCGGCACGGCCCGCCGCTCGCGAGTCGGCGACGACCAGGCACACCGGGCGTGTACGGGCGCTCCGACGGGTCCACACGCCGCGTGGACGGCAGACTCGCCTCGCGTCGGCTACCGGGGGGTCCGGGACTGGCGCGCACGCGACACGGGTGACGGTCGACGCGGGGAGCCCGGACTGGAGCCGGTGTCGGGCAGCCGGCGGGTCAGTTCGGGGGCTCCTCGTCGGCGGACGCGCCGTCGCTCGCCGAGCCCGGCGTCTCCAGGTGCTGTTCGATTCGCTCCATCGCCTGCCGGGTCGCGCGGACTTCGTCGATCAGTTCGTCCATCTGGTTCCTGGTGGAGACGGCGGGAGACGCCGTCGCCGACTCGGCGCCGTCGGCGCCCGAGCGCCGGGACCTGGAGGTGTACTCGTTACTGAGGCTGCTTATGATCTCCCGAACGTGCCGGGCGTCGGCGATGTTCTGGAGGCTGATTTCGGCGCCGGAGCTCCCCGCCGTGCTGATGTCGATGCTCCCGAAGTCGAACTGTTTCCCCCAGAAGGACTGGCTGTACTCGGTGTTCTGAATCTTGTCGAGGCCGACACTCTCGATGTTCGTGCTCACGACACCCTTCTTGACGTACAGCGCCTCGTCTGTGACGACGTAGTCGGTGTTCTCGATCGACAGCCAGGAGAACGGGAGCGTGAGCAGGATGAGGAACCCGACGAGAACGACCGTGAGGAGCACCCCCCAGACGGCTGTCCCGACGATACTGACCGGGACTGGCTCCCCGACCCACTGGGGGGTCTCGCCGTCGTCGGGCGAGAGCCACTCGGGCGCCTCGTCGACGGCCTGCGGTACGTCGCTGTCGGTGGCGGAGGTCGTGTCTGTCACGTGTTTCGGAGCCGCCGTTCGATCGTCTCTGCGGTCTCGCGCATCCGCTCGGCCTCGTCGACGAGGGTCCGGAAGGTCTCGGGGTCGACACCCTCGGCACCGGGCTCGGAGTCGGATTCGGGGCCGCGCGGTGTCTGCTGACCGGCCCGGGCCATCTGCGTGCGGAGCTCGTTTCTGAGCTCGTCGGGGTCGTCCAGGTCCGCTATCGACAGCTCGGCGCCGCTCCCGCCGGCGGTGCTGAGGAGAATCGTCCCGTAGTCGAAGGCGTTGCCGAAGAGGTCCTTCTTCAGCTGGGTGTTCTGGATCCTGTCGACGCCGACCCGGGTGACGTTCTCGGACCAGACGCCGGTCTTCCTGTAGACGTTCTCGCTCGTCAGCACGTAGTCTGTGTGCTCCGTCTGCAGGTAGGCTCTGGCCGGGCTGACGGCCTGGAGCAGGACCCACAGGACGGCGGCCCCCCACACGGCCAGATCGGGGAGCGGGAGTTCGAGGTTCAGCGTCGTCGTGACGACGAACGCCACCGCCACGCCCACCAGCGACCAGAGTGCGAACGTCGCGACGTTCGAGGCGATTCGCCGCAGTCGCGGGGCTCCGGTCCAGACGACCTCCTCGTCGGGGTCGAGCGAGAGCCACTCGAAGTCTGTTACCATCCCTCACAGAACGAGCGGACGGAGACTAATCGGTTGTGTTTGCCGAACGGCACCGTTCGCGGTCACGTTCCGCCGTCCGGACGTGGCCGGCCTGGCCTCGTCGGAAACCTGGGCGTCTGCCCTCTGGGCCGAGACTGCTCGCGACCGTCTGTGTCTCGGTGGTGTCCCGCACGCGTCGGCGAGCCGTCTCTCGATGACCGGTGTCGCCGTCCCGCCACTGTCGGTAGCAGTGACGGCTGTCGTCGGTCGACCCCGTCGAAATCCTCAGCCACAGATACGTTCGACGGTTCTACTGTGTGGCTTCCCACACGGAGCTTACGTGATACGTCTCACGTGCGTCCCAGAACAGCTATCTACTGTCTCATTTACTATCTAGTTCGGGATGAGTATCGCGCCGCTTGATCTGATGATATTCGGGATCCCAGCCCTCGTATCAGCAGGTGTTGCGCTGTCTGCGTGGCGGTATCGGTCAAGCCCTGGGGGAACACCGCTCGTTATCCACGGGGTCGGGTCAGCCGTCTGGGTACTCAGCTACGGCGTGGGCACTCGACTCGACAGCCAGCTGATCGCGCCGGGGATGCTGGGCGTCTCGTGGCTCGGCGCGGTCGTAGTGGCCGTCTCGGGGATGTACGTCGCCGCCGAGTACACCGAACGAACGTGGCTCAAACACCCAGCGATACTGGGCAGCATCGGTGGCTACCTCTGTTTGGAGGCACTGATGATCGGGCTCAATCCTGCCAACCTGTTCTATACCAGTGCGCCGACAGCTGTTCGAAACGGGACGCCAGTGTATGAGTTCGGCGCTTGGTGGACAGTCCACCTTATCGTGGTGTCTGTCGCAGCCGCTGCGATGCTGGGGATGTTCCTCGAGGCGTATTTGCGCCACAGTGGCAGGTATCGCCGACAGGCCCGTGCAGTACTCGCTGGTATCGCAATCAGCTACGCCGCACTCGTGATCGAGGTGGCGGGACTTGAGCCGTATCCCGACCTGTTGTACAACACACCGATGGCTGGGGGTACGATCCTGTCCGTAGCGTTTCTCTGGGCTCTGTTCTACGCCGACTTTCTGGACCTGACTCCCGTTGCACGCGAGACGTTACTGGGGGAGATAGAGGACGCCACGGTTGTAATCGACGAGCGGGGCCGTCTCGGCTATCACAACCGAGCTGCTGAAGAGCTGTTTGGTATCGCCCCGGAGCACGCAGGGATGCCAGTAGACGACGTCTTTCTCGGGGAGACGAACAGGCGGCTGGATCAGTTCACCGAGACGGACAACAGTGAGACAGAAGTCGAGATGACACTCGACGGCGAGAGGCGATACTTCTCGGTATCGACATCACCGCTCGACGGCAGTCGAGGCCGTCTCGTGTTCCACGAGATCACGGCACAAAGAGAGAACCGGCTGCGCGTGGAGCAGCAACGAGACAGCCTCGAGACGCTCAACAAGGTTCTGCGACACGACATACGCAACGATCTCCAGTTACAGCGTACGCTGATTTTCTCGACGAAGAGTGTGACACAGAGGACCAGCAGCAGTACGTAACCACGATCGGTGAGAGCGCCGACCACGCCGTTGGACTCACGCAGACGGCACAGGAGCTGTCACAGGTTATGCTCTCGGACAGCACCGAACAACAGCAGGTCGATCTCCGAACGATACTGACAGACGAAGTCTCGGAAGCACGGGCCCTGTACCCCGACGCAGCTGTTGAGTTCGGAACAGAGATACCGTCAGTCACCCTCGTGGCGAACGATATGATCTCCTCCGCGTTTCGGAACCTCATAAAAAACGCCATTCAGCACAACACCAAGGAGGTAGCCGAGGTGACTGTCTCGGCAACAGACCACGGGGAGACAGTGACGGTCGGCGTTAGCGATAATGGTCCCGGCGTCTCTGACGGGCAAAAAGAGACGATCTTCGGGAGCGGAGCGCGTGGACTGGACAGCTCTGGCACCGGGATAGGGTTACATCTCGTCGACACGCTCGTCGACGCACACGGGGGTGAGGCGTGGGTCGAGGACAACGAACCCGACGGAGCGGTCTTCTGCGTTGAACTACCCACCGTGTGAACGCTGGCCGTGTGCAACAGCATCGACAGGCAGAGGCAGTGGTGTGCGACGCACTCTCCGGGGAAACGGGCCTCTGTCTGCTGTGCCGTTCCTACACAGCGGTCTGTTTCGCCCGGGCTCGTGGGGTTTCGAACGCGTCGCGTGATACGTTCAGCCCTCGCTCCGAGCTGTCGACGATGTGGCCGATGGCTGAGTCACGGGACTCCGTTTGTCACGGACGTGACCGCACGAACGCACCGGACGTCTGTTTGATCGCCGCGTCCGCCGTCTCGTTCGTGTTCCGTTGAGCCAGCGGTCGTGTGTTCCACGCCTCGTGGCGGACGAGAGCTCAGGCTGTCGACCACGGCTGGACGCCGTGACTCCGAGCGAGACGCCGGACCTCTGTTCGTCACACCGCTCGTCTCCGAGTGGTGTCGTAATCGATTCCCCGCCGTGTTTCACCGCCTGTCGTGTACGCTGTGTTCGTACTTCCGTGGTGTCGTCACGTGAACATCGACCACCACGTCGGTCGTGGTATCGACCAGCGTCGCGTTCAACTGTCGTATCCTACGGTCGGTTCGCTCGGTGAGAGTGCCCGAGACGTGGGGTCGCGCGAACCCGGACGTCGGTGCGAGCTACGCCGTCCAGCAGACGTCTGGCGGGGGAGATCCACAGTAGAGATACCAGAGGGCCATCTCAAGGCGGTCGAGCGCCTCGCGGCGTGTGGACGGCCCGGGAATCGAATCGACGTCGGGGGTGTTACACGAACGAGTACGGCCCGTGCGTCTCCGGTCCCTCGCCGACGCGGTGGCTGCCGTCGGGCGCCCGCGCTGGTGGTCGGGACAGCGTCAGAGCGGCGGACACGAATCGACGGCACCGTACTGACGATCACGTACGACAGCCGCGGGCCGGTATCGGTCTCGGAGTGTCCGGCCTGCGGGGTCGACGGCGCCCGGGTCACGTCACCCCGGAGTCGCTCACCGGTCTACGTCCGTGGCTCGGCGCCGGGAGCGTGGCGGTGTGGCGTCTGCGACACACGTTCTCGGCGAAGTAGCCGGCTGACGGTCTGGTAGCGTGGCGAGAACGCCGTACCGGTCCGGCCCGAGGGATACGGAGCGTGGCCGACCGCGGTTCCGAGCGGTCTGCTCGTCGTCTGCTACGGGGGTGTCGGCGGGTGGTGATATCGCGGGGGACCGGCGGCGCCGTCGACGGCCTGTGTGCGAAGAGCCGCGCCGGGGCACGAACCGGCACCCGTCCCCGCGGGTCGGTCTCGGAGTGGTGGTCGCTCCCGGCGGTACCATCACACGGCGCACGCGGGGAGTATCCGGCGAGAGCGCCGTCCGGCGACGCCGGCAGGACGTGACCGGCGTCGTTCTCGTCGCCGATCCACGGGTCAAGTCCCCGTTTGAGCCTTCGTTGGGGTTTTGCAACCTGGGGCACGTGTTCTGTCCGTACACCCGTGATAGCTGCCCTCCAGCGAGCCATGACACAGCCAGCGTCGTTCTTCGAGACAGCGTCGCGCGAGCCGAACCTGCGTCAGCCGGCGGTCGTGGTCGGACTCGTCGGGGTGGCCGGACTCCTCGCGACGATTCCGACGATCCTCGCGGTGTCCGACGCGCTCCCGGAGCGCGCGGGGGCGTTCGCCGCGGTCGGCTTCGCGATCGGCAGCGTCTCCAGCCTGCTCGGCCCGTTCGTGTCGTGGCTGATCGTGGGGTCGGTGCTGCTCGTCTGCTCGCTCGTCGTCGGCGGCGACGGAGACGTGCGGGAGCTGTTCGCCCTCGTCGGGTGGGGGTTCGCGCCGCGCGTCGTCGTCCCGGTCGTCGGGGGGGTCGTCTCGTTCGTGGTCATCTCCGGCACCGACTTCTCCGACCCGCAACAGGTCCGGCAGGCCGCAGAGCTGTCGACCGGGACGCTCGGAATCGTGACACAGGGTGTGAACGTGGCGGCGTTTCTGTGGGCCGGGTGGATGTGGACCCACGCGCTCGCCAACGCACGGCAGATCACGACCCGAAACGCCGCGGTGATCGTCGGTGTCGTCGTCTTCCTCCAGGTGCTGTTCAACGTCGGGCTGACGCTCCTGAGCGCCGCGCTCATCTGAGTCGGCCCCGTCGCGTTCTGCGGCGCCAGCCTCGTGACGCCGGCGGACGAGACAGACGGCCTCAGGAACCGTTCTGCGTGGCAGTTCACCGACCCGCCGGAGACGACTGGAGACGACCACACGCAGGCGCGGGTCCGAGACACGTGCGCGAGAACTCCGAGGAGCGTGCTCGAGTCGCCGACGGGACTCGTCGTCACCCGTCGCCACCCGGCGACGGGAACTCCGCCGCTACCTGGGGGTTCTCGACCCACTCGTACGCGGCGCAGTTCGGGCAGAGGGCGGTCGGTGAGCCGTCCCACTCTCTGCGCCACCGTAGTCCACAGCTGTCACACTCGTACACCGCCGTCTCCTGGAGTGACATCTCGGCGTAGGTGTCACCGTCGTAGTCATGTCAAACCACGAGATTTTCCGGCTCGGCACGACTCGTCGACAGCGTCGGGTCGTCCGGGAACTCCGGAGGTCGTGCTACACGTCGCACCAGGGGGACGGGGGGTAGTCAGGAGAGCGCTCGGGGGTCCAGTGAGCGCGGAGCCACGCGAGTGCCGAGACTGAGCCGAAGCGCCGGCGGAGACTGCGGGTGTGGGTGCGGTCGGTGACGTCGCGGGGCCGGGCCGTGGCAGACGGGGGGATCACGGGGGATCAGCCGGCGGGGGGCACCGGCACGTACGTCTACGGCCCAGGGTGCAAAATCCGCGCCGGATACTCAAACCGGCGTTTGTATCTGCGAGTCAGTCACGGGGGGGTCCGACTTCGACGACATCTCTGGTTGTGTTTGGCCGCTCGCAGAATACCTTCGACCAGACGATGTCTCTACGTACAGAGACGAGCGAGAGCGCCCACATGAACGCCAGGCCGAACCACGGAATAAACAGAACGGGTATCCGACCGACAGCGACCCACCGCCGGCGACGCTCGGCCTCGACAGCGACACCACCCGGACCCTGTCGGCGTACCTGTCGAGCCGGTGGAAAGACCCCGACGCGCTCTTTCCCTCCCGGTCGAGCGACCGGATCACGACGTCGAGCGTCCGTCGGATGCTGAAAACCGTCGCTGCCGAGGCCGACGTCCGCCCCTACCTGGTCGAGGGCGGGCGGGGCGACCCCGACGACGCCACGCCTCACGCCCTCCGGCACGGCGTCGCCTGGCGGATGATGAACGCCGAGGACAGGCATACGCTGTACGACGTGCGGAATCGGCTCCGGCACCGCTCGATTACGACCACCGAGCGGCGGTACGACCATATCCGCGAACGGTGACCAGCGACCTCCGCGACCACTCGTTGAGCGTGTCGACGCCGTTCCTCCCACTTGCGTTCGACACACGGTTGGGAGAAGTAGCCGACGGCCGAGGGCGACTCCAATCGTTCCATCGAACGCACGACTCTGTGTTTGACTCTTCAGAAGGTTCATCCGGAACGACGCTACACTCCGGCTATGAACCGGCGGACAGTGCTCGCCGGCGCCGGAGTCGCCATCGCCGGTCTCGCAGGCTGTGCTGGTGAACCGGGCCGGGATACCGACGATAGCACCCTCACCGACGGAACCGACGGGACCACCAGGCCCACCCCGACACGGACCGCGAAACAGGGCGCGGTCACCGACCGGCCACCCGAGTCGGCCTCGACAGCACTCGAGACACAGCGGCGTCCCGTCGGAACCACCGCGACGCTCGCCGACGGAACCTCGCTCACGGTCGCAAACCCGACCGTCCAGCGATCGATCGTCGCGTACCACTCGCAGTTTCTCTCGGTCGAGCGGGCGGACGGGCGACAGTTCGTCGTCGTCTCCGTGGCGGGCGACACAGACGTCGACCCGTCGTCGTTTGTCCTGGCGCGCGACGGAACTACCCAGTCGCCGCCACAGACACAACAGTACGTCCGAAGCGTCACCCGGGAGTGTGACGGGACGTGTATCGGGGTGCCCGTCGAGACCGAGGGGGCAGCGTCCGCCGCAGTCGCGTATCGTCCGGGCGACGACGTTCGTGCGGCGTGGGCACTCGACGACACGACTGTCGCCGCGTTCCCGAACGTGCCCGCGCTGCGCGTCCGGGACGCTGCGGTGACAGACGAAGACGGGGACGTGGGAATCGAGCTGTCCGTCGACAACGTCGGAGATAGAGACGGGGTTTTCCTCGCGCTCGTCGCGCCAGCGTGGGTCGCCGACGTCGAGGAACCGTTCGGGTTTCCGGTTCCTCAGGACGAGGTCGTAACGACGACGTTCGTCCCGAACGAACTAGAGCCACTCGGCCCCGACGAGGCAACGTTCTCGCGAACACCGACAGCGGACACCCGGCGCTTCGAAGTCGGACCGGAGTCGTGACCCGTGTCCCACCGCACGGGGGGAGCAACTGTTCTCCAGACGGATTCGATGAGGTCTGTCAGTTGCTCCCACCACAGGCGGTCGGTGAGATCACTCGTACGGTAAGCCGAGCGGACCAGCTTAGATACAGACGACTTC
>JAQCMY010000152.1 GCA_028274865.1 Haloferacaceae archaeon
ATGGCCTCCGCGCTGGGCCTGCCCGAGAACGTCCGCGAGACCGCCTCGGTGATCTACCGGCGTGCGCTCGACGAGGACCTCCTGCCGGGGCGCTCGATCGAGGGCGTCTCGACGGCGGCGCTGTACGCCGCCGCCCGTCAGGCCGGCACCCCACGCTCGCTCGACGAGATCGCGCGGGTGTCGCGGGTCGACCGGATGGAGCTCACCCGCACGTACCGGTACGTGGTGCGGGAGCTGTCGCTGGAGATCCAGCCAGCCGACCCGGAGAGCTACGTTCCCCGGTTCGCCAGCGACCTGGACCTCTCCGACGAGACCGAGCGCCGCGCCCGTGACCTGCTCCGGACGGCGAAGGGAACCGACGTGCTGTCGGGCAAGTCGCCGGTCGGGCTCGCCGCCGCCGCCGTCTACGCAGCCTCGCTGCTCACCAACGAGAAGGTGACCCAGAGTGCGGTCAGCGAGGTCGCCGACATCAGCGAGGTCACGATCCGCAACCGGTACAAGGAGCTTCTGGCGGTCGAGGACCCCGCGATCACGGCCTAGAGGTCCGGGACAGGCGACAGCGCGCCGCAGGCGTCACACTTCAGTACGCGCGTCCCCTGCTCTGTGACCACCTGCGTGTCCGGCAGGCCACACTCCTGACACCGGACGAACGAGTCGACGTACGACTCCAGCGCGTCCGCAACCCGCCGCGCCCGGAAGTCGCCGGTGAGGCGCACGCGCCCTTTCTCGTCGATGCTCGCGCTCGTCCCGAGGTCCGTCTGGAGGAACTTCGTGACGTGTTCTTCCGACCGGTCGAGCCGGTCGAGGGTCGTCTGGAAGTTCTCGTAGACGGTGACGTTTCCCTCCGGTCGGACCTCCGGGTCGGGCACCTCGAACCGGTCGCTCCCCTCGGCGATGTCGGGCGTCTCGGCGATTGCTCGGTCTAGCTGCTCGTCGTAGTCCATACGAGGTGGAGACGACCGCCGGTAAAAACGTTCACGACCGCACCGTGTGGTACAGGAACTCAAGATAGTAATATAACCCTCCGGAGGATACAGAACTATGCCCATGAAGAAACAGGAGCTCATTCATCTACACGGGCTCCTCGCCGAGGTACGCGACCAGTGCGAGGAGTGGCACGGAGCAGAGTTCGACATGACAGAGTACGAGACACTCGGCGTCCGACCGACGTCGATTCACCGCTCGAAGACAGACCACAAGGACGCCGTTTTCAGGCTGGCCGGCGGCATCACGACCGGTGTCGGCACCGAGTCCGACCGCGAGACCGAGGCCGTCGCGCCCAGCGCCGACTGACTTCCGGGCGACGCCTGCCCGACGAGCACAATCGTCGCGAGCGCCGGCCACGCCGACCGACGACGCTTCTCCGTCGACCGGCGTCACTCGGCGAGGGGCGGTTCGCGGGCGAGCACGAACGACACTCCTCGGACGGGTCGCGGCGCCCGCCGAACTGGTCTCGAGGCTGCCGCGTCCGCGACACGACGGGGCCGTCGGCTGTTCCGGGGTTCGTGGCCGCTACGGCGACCGTCACGGCGGACGGTCACGTCTGTCGTCGGGTGGCGACCGCACACGACGACAGGCAGACGAGGGGGCTCTCCGCCGGTCTGTCCGCTCTCAGTCGTCGCAGGGGAACGGCGACGCGGTTGGGTCACAGCCCTCGCGGCGGCGGCGAACCCGGCAGAGTTCGGCCCGGAACGTCTCGTGTTCGACGAGGACGAACCCGGTGACGACGACGACGAAGCCGAACACGGTGCCCGCCGACACCGGCGAGCCGAGGACGAGCCACCCCGAGACCGCGGCGAACGCGGGAAACGCGTACGAGACCAGGTTCGTCCGGACCGGTCCGACCCGCGTGACGAGTCCGACGTAGATGGCGTACGCGACCGCCGTGGCGGGAAGCCCGACGACGAGGACGCTCGCGACTGTCGTGGCGCCGACGTCGGCGGCGCGCGCCGGCGACTCGCCGGCGGCGAGGCTGGCCCCGTGGAGCAGAACGGCCCCGCCGGCCATCGCCCACGCGGTGAGCGCGACGTCGTCCATCGACGCGTCCAGCCGGCGGAGCAGGACGCTCCCGGCTGCCACCGACACCGCGGCGACCATCACGAGAGCCTGTCCGACCGCGCCGCCGCCGAACGCCGACGGCGACGGCTGGACGACGAGCAACACGCCGCCGAGCGCCACGGCGATGCCGGCTGCGTTCACCCGAGAGAGCCGCTGTCCGAGCACGAACCACGCGAAGACGGGCGCGAGAACGGGATTCAGCCCGTACATCACGGAGGCCGCCGCCGGCGTCGTCAGTGCCTGTCCGGCGAACAGGAAGGCGTTGTTCGCCGCGACGAGGAACGTCGCCGCGACGCCGACGCCGAGCACGTCGGCACGCGTCTGTGGGCGCCACCTCGTCCGCGGGCGCGAGAGGGCGACGTACGCCAGCAGCGCAACGGCGCCGACGTCGAACCGGAGCGCGGCGAACAGCACCGGCGGGAGTTCGCGGAGGCCGGCCTTTATCGCGACGAACGCTCCGCCGAACAGCACCGCGAGGAGACCGAACAGCGCGGCGTCGCGGTAGCGCGCCGGGAGCGAGAGCCGGGCGGGAATCGACGGCAGAGTCGGCGAGTAGCTCAGCTGAACCACCTGTGGAGGGCGACTGCGTTCACACTAGTTAGTGGGGTTCGGACCAGAAAAGAGATTCGAGAGAACCCGTCGCACAGGCCTCGAGATAGTCGAAAATGGACGATCAGGCGAATCTACGTCACGGTCGATCGGTGAAATTCGACCGAGATAAATCTCGAAAATATCTAGGGGGCCGGCGGGCAGACGAGACCGGTGTCGGGCTACTGCGACTCCGGATCCGGGGCGTGCCCTCGGGTCCGGTGTCCGGAGAACGGCCAGACGACCGTCCCGTGCAGTCGCGGGGCGCCGAGGAGCCGAACGGGCGGGAGAACACGGCAAACGGGAGACTGTCGTGCGCTCCGGCGGGTCACGTACTGTCGTCGGTCGCGCGGCGCTCGTGGTCGGGAGCGGGCGCGTCGGGGCCGCCGTCGGCCCGGACGGGGAGCCGTCTCGCCGCGAGCTCGTGGTAGACAGCGCCGAAGACGGCGAACACGAAGGCGTAGCCGACCGCCGAACCGACCCACGTCCCGGCGAACGACGCGGTGGTCGTCAGCAGCGAGTGGAGGAACCCGGCTGCCACCGCCGCCCCGAGCGCGTCGACGTACCTCACGGTCGACGGTTCGGACCGGCTCTGTTTGAACCCGAGCGAGTGGTTAACGAGACTGAATCCGCCGCGTCACGGCAACGCACGGCAGACGGCGTCGGGTCGCGAGCCCGTCGACTGTCGCACCGTCGCTCGACGTCCCCACGACCGGACCGGTCTGCCACGTCCGTCGGGAACGCAGACCGGTGGCGGCGAGGGACCGGCCTTTTCCCACGCCGCACCGGTGACAACCCGATGAGCGAGGTCACGGTCGCGATTCCAGACGAGGTCGACGGATGGATCGAGCGGCGTCTCGACGAGAGCGACCCGGCTGCCCCCGACAGCAGAGCCGAGGCCGTACGGCGGTCACTAGACAGGGCACGGCGCCTCGGCGACGTCGACGCCAGCCCCGAGGAGCTGGTCGGCGTGTACCGGGTGTTCGAGGACCTCGACGCCGGCATCGAGACGGTGGTCGACACCTACCGGCGCGTCGAGCAGGCCGACGGCGACGTCGACGACGTCCTCGAGGCCCCCGAGAAGCTCGAACAGGTCCGTGCCGAACGCGACAGGCGTATCGACCGACTCGAGACGGAGCGCGAGCGGCTGAAGCGAGAGAAGCGGCAGGTTCTGGAGGAACGCGACGAGAAACGCGAACTCGCGACGTTCGCCGAGACACAGCAGTCCGTCCTCGAGCGCCGCGAGGAGCGCGAGCGCCGGAAGGAACGGGCCGGGATTCTGACGCGCGCGAAGTGGGCGCTCGTCGGGATGGACGACGAGGGGGCGTGAGTCCGGCGCGGGAGGCCGCTTTCGGCCCGGCGACAGGCGCTCTGTGGCGGACGCTGTCTCTGTTTCCGACGGTCCGGCTGCGGGACGTCGACGGTATCCCGTCCCGCGGGCCGCTCCGTCCTGCTCGGCGAGCGCGCCGCTCGCCGGACCGAAAGGCCGAGAACTGGTGGCGGATTAACTCGGGGCGTCCTGCTGGCCGAGTGTGGCCGAGGATTCGTTGTTCGTGTCCTGCCAGATGACGCGAACTGTATCACCAGCAGTGTAATTGTCGTTGCCGAACGTGTCTCCTGCGCTGATACTGCTCTTATTCGCCGGGCTCACCCAGTCCTCGGTGGCGTCTCCACCACTCATCTGCACGGCGCCTGTATTCTCGCCCTCTTCGAGTGTGTCTCCGCCGTTGTGTGTCACATCGACAGAGTCAGCACTGGTGTCGAATCGAAGTCGAACGACGCCGAGGGCGTCGACTGGACGTTCTGACCGAGTCCGAGCACGAAGGTGCCGATCACGGCGGCGAGAATCACGGTGATCGCGACCATGAGAATCACGCCGATAACCGGGCTGACCGCCCGTTCGTCCGAGAGCAGTGTGGTGAGTTTTATCATTTGGTTGGCCGCCCGCCGCTGCGAGCGGTATCTACAGACCCACCCAGCACGAGGAAGTATGGCCCGGTCGAATTATCCAATTTGATACAAGAGACAGGTTAGCACGGCACGCCAGTGTCACCTGGCACCGGCCCGCTCCGGCGCGACGTGGCGAACAGAGGGGCCTACCGCCGTACGCCGCAGGCGGCGCGGGACTCGCACCCCGACACGGTTCCGACGACGCCGCTCCGTACCCCCGGCGTCTCCCGGTCGTCCGGTCCGCTCGACAGCCGACCGCACGGTGTACAGCCGGCTGCCCGTCGGCGACACCGCCTGGCCGGTCGAGACAGAACCACGTCTCGCCGAACCGCTCGCGCCGTCTCTTCGTCGAGTACGACGGGAGCCTCGAGACGGACCTGCTGGTCTGTCGTGGTCGCGCCCGCGCGAGCGAGACAGAGACGACTGACAGCGCGACGACCGCCGCTTCGTGCGTCGGCTGTCGACCCCGACGGTCCCGAGTCGTCTGCGGGCCCGGACCGGCCGCCAGTCGCTGTCCGCCCCCCTTGCGACCGGGTCACAGTGCAAGCCTCGTTTGAGCCTCCGGTGTCACTTTTTGAACTCGTCGCGTGCGAGTGCGTACTGACGGCTCCCGTCAGGTGACCGAACTCATGTCCGACGATAGAACAGCCGACTCCTCCGGTACAGTCCACCGCTCCCGACTCCCGCTCGCGGTCGGTCTGCTGTTCGTGGTCGTCGCCCTCGCCGGCTGTGCCGGCCCGGGGTCGATCACGCTCACCGCAGCAGACGACGCACGACTCGCCGAGGCGAACAGTCAGTCGGTCGACCCCGACACCGAGCGCGGCCGCGTCGTCAGCGGAGCCGTCGAGACCGGCGCCGCGAACGACACCGCTATCGGCGGCCGAGCGGTCGAGTCTGGCGACGTACCGTACCGCTACGACGGCGCGTACTACAGCCTGTCACGTACCGTCGTCGACGAGCAGGAGGCCTACGCCGCTCAGATCGAAGTCGACTACGATCCGGCGAACGTGACCGACGCCGACCCGGTCCGGCTCTCGACGCTCCCGTCCGCAGACCGCCGTGCTCTCGGGGCGCTGTTCCCGCCCGTGTCCGACCGCCGGGACGAGGGCTACGACACGGGCAAACTCGGGGTGTACACGCCAGCGGAGCTGGCAGACTCGGCGCTCGCCGTCCGAGACGAGACGACCGAGCGGGTCGTCGTCGTCGACGGCGAGCGCTACCGGGTCCGTGTCGCGGAGGTGAGACAGACCACCCGCAAGACGTACCGCTACACAGCCGAGGAACGGTTCGCGGGAGACGAGGCGTACGCCGACCATCTCCGGGCTGAGCACCAGTTCAGGCTGTCGAGCGTCCCGGCCGAGGAGCGCGAGGTGCTCAGGCAGGCCGCAGACGGCGGCTACACCGCCGACGGTGAGGACGACACCGCGTTCCAGTCTGTCGTCGACCGGTTCCGCGGGCGGGACGCCATTCGGAGCACCGAGTTCGACGGTGAGTGGCTCGTGCGCTGGCAGGGCCAGACGTACCTCGTCGACATCCGCTTCGGGGAGTACACCGGGAACTGAGTACGCCGTCAGCTGTTGTGCTCGCGGCCACACGGCCCTCTCGGAGACTGACGAGGTACCGTCTGGAGAGACGCGGGCTCCGAGAGACGGAGACTCGGGCGTCGGCGATCGGGCTGGCGGTGACAGTGTCGCGGCTGCCCGTGCGCGCCGGCCACCGCGTTCCAGTCGGTCGTCGCCCGGGTTTCCGGGCGGTGAGTCGAACCGATCCGGTGGCCCGACGACCCCGGGTCGACGCTCGTTCCGGCAGACGACTGAGAGTCGCTCCGTGACACGTCCGTCCGCTTCGACGCCGAGGGCCCCGCGGTCGAGCCCTCGTGGCGCTCCGGTCCGACGACCGGCGCGCTCCGAACGGCCGGCGGCTCGCCCCCGACGACGGCGACGAGCGGCGCGTCGAGACGCGTGACGGCGACGACGTTATCAACCGAGAGAGACGACCGGAAACATGAGCAACGAGACAGACGGAGACGTCTGTGAGGAGTGCGGAACGGAGATGCACCTACGGCAGAGTTGGACCGGACAGAGCTACGGAATGTGTCCCGAGTGTAACTGAGAGAGTGTCGAGTCACAGTTCGAGTGGCTCTCCCCTCTGAGACACGCGAACCGCGATCGGAGGTGTCTCGAGCGGCGACACGACAGCGTGCCGTCTCGGCCGGGAGTATCGAGAGTTCGCCGTGTGACGGCTGTCTGACCGATGTTGGTACCGGTGCGGACCGCGACGACCCGGTCGACGGCACAGCGAGCGGGTGACGACGGTCGTCGCACGGCCTGCCACACCGCGCCTCGCCGGCTGTACCGGCGAAGGCGACCGCGCTCGGCTGGATCGACCCCGAGCACTCCGTCGACGGACAGCGCACCGGGAGCTGGTGGCGGCAGAGCGTTCGCGACATCGTTCGAGAGGCCGTGGACTCACCCTGCGGACGTCACGTACCGGCTCTGTTGCCCCCCGTAGCCGATACCGACGGCTCGCCGAACACGGAGACCGTGTGCAGCGACGAGCTATCGTCCGTCTCGCCTCGATAGCAACGAAGCTGCCGTCCGGGGGTCACGTCCTCCGACCGGGGCGCCTCACGAGCGGTCGGTGGAACGGAACACCGCTGCGAGCCCTCTCGGAGCCGTCGACCCGACGTGGGTCGGACTCGATGCACTACGGGTCGACCCTTCTCCTGACGACGCCATCGCCGGGGTCGACGAGCGGGGAACTAAGTGAGAGACGCGTTCAGCGTGGTATCGTACGCAGCACAGAGTTGTTCCCTCCACGCGCGTCGCTCCCCGACGTGAGGCTGTTCTCGGTGCTCGTAGCAAACGGCCTGCCTGTCGCCGGGCTACTCGCGTTCGACACGTCGGCAGCGGCACTGGTAGTGTTCTACTGGCTCGAACTCGGCGTGCTCATGACCTGGGCAGCCGTGCGGGCCCTGTTCGCCGGCGAACTCCCCGGCGAGGAGACCGAACGCGAACCGTTCAGCGGTCCACAGTGGGCGACGCTGCGGGTCGTCCTATCGAGTCGGGTCTCCGACGACGGCGGCGAGGACCCGACGTCCGACGACAGCGGCTGGAGGAGTCGACAGATCCCGGTTCCCGGGACCGATATCGGCATCTACCTCGGAACCGTCCCCGGGCTCGTCGTCGTGGTCTTCCTCCTCACCGTCGTGTGGGTCGGATTCGGAGGGGTGGTCGCCGGCCCGGTCGTTGCCGCAGCGAACCTAGCAGCGACTCCGACGTGGCCACTCACCGGTGCCGGCGTCGTCTTCCTGAGCGAAGGTGGCCGGACGGTCGTCGAGTACTTCTACCGCGGCGGCTACCGCGAGACGTCCGTCTGGACGGCAGCGAGAGGGATATTCTACGAGGGACTCGTGCTGGCTGGCGCTGGGCTACTCGTGTTGCTGAGTGTGTATGCGTCCACGGAGGGCGAGCCGGTCGGTCTCGAGCGTGCGGCCAGTGGTCCAATCACCTTCACCGTCGTTCTGCTCAAGTTCCTGGTCGACCTCACTGCGTACTACGTCGCGAGGCTCGACCGACCGCTTCGAGATCTGACTGTTCTCGACTGATCCCACCGCGTACTGTACCGGGCGACTCACCCACGGACAGTCCGGGCTCCGTGTGAGATCCGCGCCCCGTGCGCAGCAGGGACGCTGGAAGCTCTCACCGTCCGGCCACGCGACAGCGATATACGCCGGTTCGTCGGCGCGCCGGCGCCGGTACGGGCGTCAGGACCACGCTCTCGCGGCTCCGTGTACCGGTGTCTGTGGGGCCTGGGGCAGGAGCGACCCGGGCCGGGTCGACCCGAGCACGACAGAGCCACTCGCAGCCGGCCCGGTAGTCACGGTACGCACGCTCGGCGTCTCGTTCGGACCGCTTGCCCTCGGCGTGAGGCCGTTCCGGGCTGCGTCTGCCGTGGCGTCCGACAGAGTGCTCCCGGCTGCGCGGAGACTCGTCAGACTCGCGACGCTGCCGACTGACTCCGGCGAAGCTGGCCGGCAGCCACGGCTGTGGTATCGTCGAACAGGACGACTCTCCGCGAGAGCGGCCAACGTCTCTTGACTCGGCGGGCTCTAGCCGACCTGTGAACCTGACTGCGGTGCTTCACCTGATCGCCACCCTGCTGATCGGCGCGGGACTGTTGATCTCGGGACAGGAACTCACGCTCGGACTGTTCGGCCTCGGGGGGGCCCTGATCGTCGCAGGAGTCGCCGTCGCACGGCGCGACACG
>JAQCMY010000175.1 GCA_028274865.1 Haloferacaceae archaeon
CACGTCCACCGCACGACCGAGGAGCGGTTCGAAGTACTCGCCGGTCGGGTCGCGTTCCGCGTCGACGGTCGGGAGCGGACGCTCGGCGCCGGGACCGGGCTGCGCGTCTCGCCCGGCACGCCTCACGCGTTCCGGAACCCGGGCGACGAGCCGGCGCGGCTGACCGTCCGCACGGTGCCGCCGAACGATCGGCTCGGCGAGGTGGTGGCGACGCTGTTCGGCCTCGCCCACGACGGCGCGGTCGACGAGCGGGGCCGTCCCGGACCGCTCCGTGCCGCCGCGATGGCCGAGGCGACGCTCGACGAGACCTACTTTACCGGCGTCCCCTACCTGCTCCAGCGCGCGTTCGGAGCGGCGCTCGGCCCGGCTGCGCGGCGCCTCGGCTACGGCGCCACTGAGGAGCGCTACCTCGACGAGGCGTTCTGGCAGGCGCGGACGGACGGGGGAGACGACGCGGACGACGCGGACGACGCGGACGGGCGGGCGACGGGGTCGACCGAGGACGGGTAGGGATGGCGGGCGTTCGCGCTACTCCTCGCGGAGCGCGCGGCGACGCGTTGCCACCACGTCGAGCGACCGGTCCGTGTCGCCGAGCACGAGGAGGTCGTAGTACCGGCGGAACGTCTTGACCGGCACCGCGACGAGCAGCGAGACGACGACGAGCGAGAGGACGAACAGGACGACGGCGGTCCCGACGACGACCCACCCGAGCGCCTCGACGACCCCGAGCAGGGCGACGCCGGCGAGGGCGACGAGCCCGAGGGGAACCGCGAGACCGACTGCCGCGAGCGTCGTCGCGACCGTCGCGAGGAGGCCGGCGGCAAACCGGAGGACGAACGCGCCGACGGCGTAGGCCGCGTACTGGCGCCACCCCGCGGTCAGGGTCGGCCAGAGCCGTCGCCACGCGGCGAGCGGGCCACAGTCGTCGAGGAGCATCACCGGCACGACGAAGGCCGTCGTGAACCCGCCGGCGAGACCGGCACCGACCGCGAGCACTACCAGCGCCGGAACGGCGACGAGCAACACGACGGCGGACCCGACGGGGACGCCGACCAGGGCGGGCGCTGCGGCGAGGCCGACGACGGCGGCGGCGGCGGCGAGCGCGACCGCACCGAGCGCGAGCCGGAAGCCGAGCAGCCGCGCGCCGCGCCGCCAGTTTGCCCGCCAGTCGCGCCGGACGGCGACCGACTCGCGCCGGAGCGACGCGACGAAGACGAACTCCATCGTCGAGCGGACGAACAGGAAGGCGAGGACGAGGACGACGACCAGGGCGACGGCGGCGCCGACGAGGGCGAGCTCCGTGCCGCCGAGCGACGGGAGCGCCGGCGAGTTGCCGGCGTCCGGCGCGCCGCCGGACAGCTGCAGCCCGGCGCCGCCACCGACGAAGAAGACGACGAGGGCGAGCCGGAGCCACCGGCTCCGGTCGAACGGGAGGAGGAAGGCCCGTGTCGCCGCGACGGCGTCGGCGACGTCGTCGACGGCGTAGAGCGTCACAGACGACCCTCCGCAGGGGTGGCTGTCTGAACCGCGCCGGACGTCACTGGAGGGGAGGGGGGCGTTCGGGGGACCACGGCGCGGCGTTCGTGTCGCACAACCTATAGGATCTGTGGTCTCCGCCGGCTGTCCGGGCGGCGCCGGACCGGTCGGCTCGCTACTGCCGGTATCGCTCCGGGACGCGAGCCGCGACGGCGTCGGGCATCGACCCGACCAGCACCGTCGCGGCTGCCGCCAGCCGGCGGCGGAGCAGCCCGTAGACGCAGCCGACGAGCAGGGCGGCGACGACGACCAGCCGGAGCGGCCCGTCGAGGACGACGGCGAGGGGGGCGCCGAGAGCGACGGCGAGGACGACGTCCTCCGGCGCGCCGTCGTAGCGGATCCAGCGTCTCGGCGCCAGCCACTCGCCGCGCAGGTGGTCGTAGACGGCGCGGTCGGCTGTCGCCTCCCACGGGCGGAGCTCGAGGCCGCCGCCGTACCGGTCCATCCGGCAGTGGAGCGCGGCGCCGACGAGGCCGAGGGCGAGGGCGACGGCTGCGGGCGTCGGAGCGAGGAGGGCGACGCCGGCGGCGGGGACGGCGGCGAGCGCGTAGCCCGTCGGGTAGTGGAGCGTCCGGCGGTGCCCCGCGTACAGGTCGAGGTCGGGGACGACACTACCGACGAGGCCGCCGACGAGCGCCGCCGTCGCGTGGTCGGGCGCGAGGCCGACGAGCGGCGCCGCGACGGCGAGCCCGACGAGCGCGTGTGTCGGCAGCATCATGTCGTCGACTGGGTGGGTGGCAGGCATAACGGCGTCGCGAGCGGTTTATCTCCCGGAGGCCCCCGTGGTCGGGCGTGGCCGACGGCTCCGGGAGGGCCGGCGACAGCCGGACCGACCTCGAGGACGCGCTCGCGGCGCTGTTCCAGGACGGACGGGTGAACGCGGCGCTCGCGTGGCTCCTGGTCGCCGTCCTCGCCGTCGTGTTCGTCGAGAGCGTCCTCGGCCTCGACTACGCGTGGACGGCACTCGTCGGGGTCGTCGGCGCCGTCGTCCTCGTCCCGCCGGCTGCGTTCCGCGACCCGCGGGTGATGCTCCCGTGGGAGCTGCTGGTCCTCGCGCTCTCGCCGGCTCTCGCCCGGGGACTCGTCGGCGGGACGCTCGGGACGTTCGCCACGTACCTCGCGCTCGCGGCGCTGGCGCTGGTGGTCGTCGTCGAACTCCACACGTTCACCGCGCTCCAGGTCACCCGCTGGTTCGCCGTCGCCGTCGTCGTGCTGACGACGATGGCGGCGGTGGCGGTGTGGACGGTCTTCCGGTGGAACGCCGACCGGTTCCTCGGCACCGCCTTCCTCGTCGACAACGAGACCCTCATGCGCGAGTGGCTGTCGGTCATCCTCGCCGGCGCCGCGGCGGGCGTGCTGTTCGACGGCTACTTCCGGTGGCGCGACCGCCGGCTGCGGCGGGCGATCCGACGGCTGGTGGGACGGTGACGCTCCTCCCGCGGCCCCCGGTGCGGACACAGCGACACCTCACCCGCGCGATACAGCTGTTGCTCGTGGTCGTCGTCGGCTACGGGGTCGCCGCGGGCCAGCCGAAGGCGATCACGAACGGAACACTCGCCCTCCTCGTCACCGTCCTCCCGGGGGCCCTGGAGCGCAGCTACGACCTCCCGCTCGACCCGTGGCTCGCGCTGTGGATCACGACCGCCGTCTTCCTCCACACGCTCGGGTCCGCCGGGCTGTACGCCTCGGTCGCGTGGTGGGACAGCCTCACCCACGCGGTGTCGGCCTCGCTCGTCGCGGGCGTCGGCTACACCGTCGCGCGGGCCGTCGAGCTCCACAGCGACGAGGTGACGGTCCCGACGCGCTTCGTCTTCGTCTACCTGTTCGTCGTGGTGCTGGCCTTCGGCGTCGTCTGGGAGCTGTTCGAGTTCGGCCTCGACGTCCTCGCCGACACGACGGGCGTGCCGATGCCGCTGGCCCAGCACGGCCTCGAGGACACCGTCGGCGACCTGACGTTCAACGCCCTCGGCGCGCTGCTGGTCGCGCTGTTCGGACAGGCACACCTGTCGGAGGTGGCCGACACCGTACGAGCCCGGCTGTTCGAGACCGGGCCGTAGCGCGTCGCTGGGCCGTCACACTCACCAGCCGAACGCCTCGTGGACCTGCCGCCCCTCGTCGTTCAGGACCGGACCGACGACGTCCGTGACGCCGCGGAGAATCTCGCTCGACCGGACGGGGACCGCCGTGCCGGTGTAGGCCGCGACCTCGTCGCTCCCGACGCTGTAGACGACGCGGTCGAACCCCGCCCGGCGCATCCCGCCGGCGCACATGGGACACGGCTCCGTGCTCGTGTACATGGCCGTCTCGGCGCGGGCGGCGGCGTCGAACTCCCGACACGCCCGCCGTGCGAGGTGTAGCTCCGGGTGGCGACGGATGTCGTCTGCCGTGTTGATCCGGTTCGAGTCGCGCATCACGACCGTGTCGTCGCGGACGAGGACGCTCCCGAACGGCTCGTCGCCGCGGGCCCCCGCCTCGCGGGCGAGCGCGAGCGCCTCGCGCACGTGTGCCTCGTGGTCGAACTCTTCGGGTGTCACGGCCGTGGCTGTGTGTCGGAATAAAAAAGCCCGGTGCTCGGACGGGCGGCGGCCCGACCGCGTCCGCCGGATTCGGGCCGTCCGGCGGGTGTGAGAGGGCCACACCGGTGGGGCGAGACACACAGACAGGCGGCCCGGGCCCGGAGTGTCGGTTGCCGGGGCGCGTCACTCCCGCGCTGCCAGCCGCTCGTACAGCTTCAACACCGCCGAGGCGTCGCGGTCGCCGTGGCCGAGCGCCGACGCCGCCTCGAACAGGCCGCTCGCGCCGCCGAGGAGCAAGGGAGTCTCCTGCTCCGCGGCGAATCGCTCGGCGAGGCGGAGGTCTTTGGCCATCAGGTCGAGCGTGAACTCCGAGTCGTAGTCGTCGGGGACGACGAACCGCTCCATGTTCCGGTCGAGCGCGTACGACCCGCCGGAGGACTCGGCAACCGTCGCCGCGAACGTCTCGTCGTCGACGCCAGCCGCGCGCGCCATCGTCAGCCCCTCCGCGAGCGCGAGCTGGTTCAGCGCGAACAGGTAGTTGTTGACCAGCGTCAGCGTCGCGCCGGCGCCGAGCGGGCCGACGTGGTGGACCGTCCGCGCGACCGCGTCGAGCACGGGCCGGGCCCGCGCGAGGACGTCGGCGTCGCCGCCGACGAGGACGGTCAGGTCGCCCGTCTCGGCGTTTCGCGCGCCGCCGCTCACCGGCGCGTCGAGGAAGTCGGCCCCGGCCTCGTGGGCCGCCCGCGCGGCGCGCTCGGAGGCCCCCGGCGAGACGGTGCTGGTGTCGACGAGGGCGTCTCCCGGCCCCAGTCCGGCGACCACGCCGTCCTCGCCCTCCGTCGCCGCCCCGAGCGCGTCGTCGCCCGGGAGCGACAGGAGGACGACGTCGGCGCGGCGCCCGACCGCGGCGGCGGTGGCACACCCCTCGACGCCGTCGGCCCGGTCGACCGCCGTCTCGTCGACGTCGAAGCCGACCACCTCGAACGACGCCGACAGTACGCGCGCGATCCGACCGCCGATGGTGCCCAGGCCGACGACGCCGACGGTCGGGACCGTCCGGTCGTCTGCGCTCTCGTCGCTCACGCCGGGTCCGGCGCGCCCGGCAGCCAGAGCCCCACGCCTCCCGGTCGAGGTCACCCCCTCGAGGCCGAGGCGGTGACGGCGGCGAGCGACCGGCCGTTCAAGCCCGTGTGTCCCCTGACGGACGTATGCCCGACGACGAGCCGGTGGTGCTCACCGACCGCGAGCGCGCGAAGGTCGACACCCGTCCCGACACGGCGTTCTACACACAGCCGCGGCTGGTCACCCACGCCGACGACGGCTTTCTCGCGCGCCTGACCGAGCTGTACGCGACGGAGCTCGCGCCCGG
>JAQCMY010000179.1 GCA_028274865.1 Haloferacaceae archaeon
GCAGAGGCATGGTCGAGACGGGAGTCGCGCTCGTCACCGTCGCCACGACGCTC
This sequence comes from Haloferacaceae archaeon, assembly GCA_028274865.1. Lineage (GTDB taxonomy): Archaea > Halobacteriota > Halobacteria > Halobacteriales > Haloferacaceae > A07HB70. The sequence continues at coordinate 54 of JAQCMY010000179.1, forward strand.
GTCGCGTTCGCCGTCGTCGGCGCGTGGGCGGCCCGCGGCAGCGTCGTGTCGGTCGAGTCGTTCGTCACCGCGCGGTCGAGTCTCGGCGCCGGCGCGCTGACGGGAACCGTCGTCGCCTCCAGCATGGGTGCGTGGATACTGTTCAGCCCGCCGGAGGCCGGCGTCGCGTTCGGCGGTGCCACCGCCGTCGTCGGCTACGCGCTCGGGTCGGCGCTGGCGCTCGCGGCCTACGTCGTCGTCGGCCCGCGCATCCGGGCGCTCCTGCCGGCGGGCCACGGCATCACCGAGTACGCCCGGGCGCGGTTCGGCCCCGCCTTCGGTACGTACGTGCTCCTCGTGAGCGCGGCGTACATGTTCGTCTTCCTCGCGGCGGAGTTCACCGGCGTCGCGGGGGCGGTCCAGGTGCTCGCCGGCGTCCCGGGGTGGCAGACGGCGGCGCTCGTCGGCACGACGGTGTTCGCCTACACCGCCTACGGCGGCCTCCAGGCGAGCGTCGCCACCGACGTGCTCCAGACGGCGCTCATCCTCCCGCTCCTCGCCGTCGTCGTGGGGGTCACCGTCGTCGCCGCCGGCGGCCCGACGACGGTGGCGCGGGACGTCACCGCCGCCGACCCGACGCTCCTCGACCCGACGTACGGGCCGGGACTGCGGTTCGCGGCGTACGTCGTCGTCGCCGTCGTCTCCGCCGAACTGCTCAACCAGTCGTGGTGGCAGCGGGTGTACGCCGCGAGCGACCGGCGGGCGCTCCGTCGGGGCTACCTCGTCGGCGCGGCGCTCGTCTTCCCCCTCGTGGTCGCCGTCGGCCTGTTCGGTCTCGTCGCCGTCGGGCGGGGACTCGACGGGTCGCCGTCGGTCGCGCTGTTCCTCGTCGTCGAGGCGGTGTTACCCGACACGCTCGTCCTCGGCGTGGCCGTCCTCGCGACGCTCCTCGTCGCCTCCAGCGCGGACACCCTGTTCAACGCGCTGGCGAGCCTCGTCGCCGTCGACCTGCCGCGTGTCGTCGGCGTCGCGGAGCACCGCCTGACGCTCGTCGCCCGCGCCGCGACGGGCGTCGTCGCCCTCGCCGCCACCGTCGTCGGCGCACAGGGGTACAGCGTCCTCACGCTGTTTCTCCTCGCGGACCTCATCGCCGCCGCCACCGTCGCGCCGCTCGTCCACGGGCTGTTCTCGCGGCGGGCGTGGAGCGGCGGCGCCCTCGCCGCCAGCGCCGCCGGCCTGGTCGTCGGCGTCGCCTTCTTTCCGCCGGCACGGGCGGTCCTGCCGCCGGGACTCCCCGAGGCGACGTTCCTCCGCGCGTTCGGCCTCGCGGTTGGCGTCTCCGGCGGCGTGAGCGCTCTCGCCGCGCGGGTCGCCGACCGGCGGTTCGACCTCGACGGCCTCGCCGCCGGGGCTCGCGACTTCGGCGAGAGCGACTGATCGGACGTCAACGTTTGCCACAGACCCGACCGGAGCACTCTCGAGCGGACCCCACCGAAACCCCAAGTTAGCGGCGCTCGTACGCGTAGTATGGCGCTCACCGACTACGTCGGACGGGCCCCGCCGGAGGGGGCCGACGGAACCCGGATCGACCGGGTGACGGCACACCGTGTCTGGGACGTCGAGAGCGAGACGACCGCAGCGTGTGCGAACTGCGGCACGGGCCTGTCGCTCGGGGAGCGACACCTGCTGGTGAGGCTGGTGTCGCGGTCTGCGACCGCCGACCTCGACCGTCGGTACCTCTGTGACGAGACCTGCGTCGCGGAGTGGGTCGGCGAGACGTCGCCGGGTTAGTCGGACGCGCGGGCCTGGATGTCGTCGACCACCTCGGGGTTACGCAGCGTCGACGTGTCGCCGAGGGCGTCGCCGTCTGCGATGTTCTCCAGCAGGCGACGCATGATCTTCCCGGACCGGGTCTTCGGCAGGTCGGGCGTGAACACGACCCGCTCCGGGCGGGCGATCGGACCGATAGCGGCCTCGACGGCCTCGACGACTCGCTCGCGGAGCTCCTCGCTCTCGGCCTGGTCGTCCTCGGTGATGGCGTACGCGTAGACGGCCTCGCCTTTCACCTCGTGGTCGCCGCCGACGACGGCGGCCTCGGCGACGCCCTCGACGCCGACGATCGCCGACTCGATCTCCATCGTTCCGAGGCGGTGGCCGGAGACGTTCAGGACGTCGTCGACCCGACCGAGCACCGTGATGTAGCCGTCCTCGTCGACCTTCGCGCCGTCCTCCGGCGAGTAGACCCAGTCGGCGGGGTCGTCGGAGTCGGTGTCGGAGAACTCTGCCCAGTACTCGTCGACGAACCGCTCGTCGTTGCGGTAGAGCGTGCGGAGCATCCCCGGCCACGGCCGCCCGACGGTCAGGTAGCCCGCGCGGCCGGCCTCGACCTCGTCGCCGTTCGTGTCGACCACCGTCGCGTCGACGCCCGGCAGGGGCGGCCCGGCGCTTCCGGGCTTCATCGTCTTCACGCCGGGCAGCGTGGTGACCATCATCCCGCCCGTCTCGGTCTGCCACCACGTGTCGACGACGGGGCACGCCTCGTCGCCGATGTGTTTGTAGTACCACTTCCAGGCGCGCGGGTTGATCGGCTCGCCGACCGTTCCGAGCAGGCGGAGCGAGGACAGATCGTGGCGCTCGGGGTACTCCGTGCCCCACTTCATGAACGCCCGGATCGCGGTCGGGGCGGTGTACAGCTGCGTGGCCTCGTAGTCCTCGACTATCTGCCAGAGTCGGTCGTTGTCCGGGTGGTCGGGAGTGCCCTCGTACATCATCGTCGTGGTGCCGAGCGAGAGCGGGCCGTAGACGATGTACGAGTGGCCGGTGATCCAGCCGATGTCGGCGGAGCAGAAGTAGGTGTCCTCTGGCGTGACGTCGAGGACGGCGCGGCTGGTCCAGCTCACCCACGACAGGTAGCCGCCGGTGGTGTGTTTGACGCCTTTCGGCTCCCCCGTCGTCCCCGAGGTGTACATCAGGAACAGCATGTCCTCGGCGTCCCGCGAGACCGGCTCGACCGTCGCGCCCTCGTGGGCGGCCACCAGGTCGTCGTAGTCGTGTTCGTCGTCGCCGGAGCCGTGGCCGAAGCCGTCGCCGTCGCGCAGTCGGTCGACGACGACCGTCTCCGTCCCGTGGTCGACGTTCGCCAGCCCGTCGTGGGCCTTCGAGAGGTGGTCGAGCGGGTCGCCCCGGCGGTAGTAGCCGTCACAGGTGACGAGATACTCGGAGTCGGCGGCGTTCATCCGGGTCGCCAGCGCGTCCGCGGAGAAGCCGGCGAACACGACCGAGTGGGGCGCGCCGATACGGGCACAGGCCAGCATGGCAACCGGGAGCTCCGGGACCATCGGCATGTACATCGTCACCACGTCGTCCTCGCCGACGCCGAGGTCCCGGAGGGCAGCCGCGGTCTCGTTTACCTCGCGGTGGAGCTCCCCGTAGGTGAACGAGCGGTTGTCCTCGTCGACCGGTTCGCCGACCCACTCGACCGCTACCTCGTCGCCCCGCTCGTCGAGGTGGCGGTCGAGGCAGTTTGCCGAGGCGTTCAGCGACCCGCCGGTGAACCACTCGTAGAACGGCGGGGTCGAGTCGTCGAGGACCGTGTCGTACGCCTCGTCCCAGTCGAGCATCCCGGCGGCAGCCTCCCAGCAGTCTGGCCACGCCGCCTCGAACTCGTCGTAGATCGAGGCGTCGTCGACGTTCGCCTGTTCGGCGAAGGCCGCCGGCGGGTCGAACGACTCCTGCTCCTCGAGCCTGGCCTCGAGCTCGACTTCCTCCGGATCAGACATCGTCGGACGGTTGTTCGTCTGCGGCGGTCATAAACGTTCGAGATCGATGCCTAGCTACCCGAACGACTCGACCTTCGCGGCGTCGGGGTCGGCGCCGGCGGCCTCCAGGGCGCCGACGGCCTCGTCGACGAACGGCTGGAACCCGTAGACGAAGGTCCGTTCGCCCTCGGCGCCGGTGACGGCGTCGGCGACGGCGGCGCCGACCGGCCCGTCGGTGACGACGACGCTCGCGCCCCGGTCGCGCAGAGCGTCGAGACGGGCCTCGTGGGCCGGCCGGTCGTCGCGGTAGACCACCGCGGCCTCGTCGCCCTCCGCGAGCGCGCGCTCGGCGACGGCGACGGCGGCGCCGACGCCCGGCCCGCCGGCCAGGACGACGACCCGGGATTCGCCGTCGTAGTGGCTCCGCCCGAACGGCCCGGACATCCCCATCTCGTCGCCGGGGACGAGGCCGTCGAGGTGGGCGCTGAACGGCCCGCCCTCCGACTCGTCGATGCCGACGGTGACCTCGAACGTGTCGTCGATTGTGGGCGAGGAGAGCGTGTAGAACCGGCGGTAGCCCTCGTCGTCGACGGTTGCCTCGAGGCTGACGAACTGTCCGGGCGCGGCGGTGAACCCCGCCGGCGCCTCGAAGCTGATCGCCAGCGTGTCGGGCCCGACGGACTCGACGTCGGTGACGGTGACGGTTGCCTCCATAGACAACCGAAGTGTCCGCGATTCAAAGGCATTTCCGCTCAGTACCCCATTCAGAAGTCTTTTGCGTGCTCCACGGAAATCGCCGGACTAGATGTACTCGGACTTCAACTGGGCGATCGGAGGTGAAGCCGGAGACGGGATCAACTCCACGGGAAAGATCTTCGCACAGGCGCTCTCCCGGGCCGGCCGGCACGTGTTCACCTCCAAGGACTTCGCCTCCCGGATCCGGGGCGGGTACACGGCGTACAAGATCCGGACCGCGGTGGAGCCGGTCGAGAGCATCGTCGACCGGCTCGATCTCCTCATCGCGCTCACGCCCCGGACCATCGACGAGAACCTCGACGACCTCCACGAGGGGTCCGTGATCGTCTACGACGGCGAGCGTACCACGATGCAGAACGTCGAGATCCCCGACGAGATGCTCGGCCTCGACGTGCCGCTGAAGCGCCTCGCCGAGGAGGCGGGCGGCGCGATCATGCGCAACGTCGTCGCCCTCGGCGCCGCCTGCGAGGCCGCTGCGTTCCCGATCGACAACCTCGACTCGGCGCTCCAGAAGCGCTTCGGCGACAAGGGCAGCGCGATCGTCGAGAACAACCAGACCGCGGCCCGCGCCGGCCAGGACTACGTCCGCGACAGCTACGCCGACCGGGAGTTCGGCTACGACCTCGAGTGTACCGACGCCGACTACGTCCTCCTCAACGGCGACGAGGCGATCGGTATGGGCGCGATCGCCGGCGGCTGCCGGTTCTACGCCGGCTACCCGATCACGCCCGCGACGGACGTGATGGAGTACCTCACGGGCCGTATCGAGCGGTGGGGCGGCCACGTCGTCCAGGCCGAGGACGAGCTCTCGGCGATCAACATCGCCCTCGGCGCCGCTCGGGCCGGCGCCCGCGCCATGACTGCCACCTCCGGCCCCGGTATCGACCTGATGACCGAGACGTTCGGGCTGGTGGCGACGTCGGAGACGCCGCTGGTCATCTGTAACGTGATGCGCTCTGGCCCCTCGACGGGGATGCCGACGAAACAGGAGCAGGGCGACCTGAACGCGATGCTGTACGGCGGCCACGGCGAGGTTCCGCGGTTCGTCCTCGCGCCGACCACCGTCGCCGAGTGCTTCCACAGGACCGTCGAGGCGTTCAACCTCGCAGAGAAGTACCAGATACCCGTCTACCTCACCGCCGACCTCTCGCTCGCGGTGACCGAACAGACCTACGACCCCGACGAGTTCGACATGGACGCGGTCGAGATAGCCCGCGGCCGGGTCGTCGACGAGGAGTCGGTCGCCGAGTGGCAGGCCGACGACGGCAAGTTCAAGCCCCACGCCGTCACCGAGGACGGCGTCAGTCCCCGGACGATTCCCGGCACGTCCGGCGGCGCACACATGACGACGGGGCTGGAACACGACGAGTTCGGCCGCCGGACCGAGGACGGCGGCATGCGCGTCGAACAGGTGGACAAGCGCGCCCGAAAGGTCGACACCGCCCGCGAGCGGGAGGCGTTCGAGCCGCGGGAGTTCGGCGACCCCGCAGCCGACGACCTCGTGCTGACCTGGGGGTCCTCCGAGGGCGCGATGCGGGAGGCGCTCGAACTCCTGGACGAGCGAGGGGTGTCCGTGCGGTTCCTCTCGGTGCCGTACGTCTACCCCCGTCCGGACCTGACCGAGGCGGTGGCTGCGGCAGACCGGGTGGTCGTCGCGGAGTGTAACGCGACCGGCCAGTTCGCCGACCTCGTGGAATACGACACCCTGACCAGAGTGGAGCGAATAAACAAGTACGACGGGGTCCGATTCGCAGCGGACGAACTCGCGGACGCGGTGGCGGCGGCGCTCGACGACGACACGACGACAACGGAGGTACACGCATGAGCTCAGACGTTCGATTCACCGACTTCAAGTCCGACGCCCAGCCGACGTGGTGTCCCGGCTGTGGCGACTTCGGCACGATGAACGGCATGATGAAGGCGCTGGCATCGACCGGCAACCACCCCGACGACACGTTCATCGTGGCCGGCATCGGCTGCTCCGGCAAGATCGGGACCTACATGCACAGCTACGCGCTCCACGGCGTCCACGGGCGGGCGCTCCCGGTCGGCACCGGCGTCAAGCTCGCCAACCCCGACCTCGAGGTGATGGTCGCGGGCGGCGACGGCGACGGCTACTCCATCGGTGCCGGCCACTTCGTCCACGCCGTCCGGCGGAACGTCGACATGAGCTACATCGTGATGGACAACCGCATCTACGGCCTGACGAAGGGGCAGGCGTCGCCGACGAGCCGCGAGGACTTCGAGACGGCGACGACGCCCGAGGGGCCGAAACAGCCCCCGGTCAACCCGATGGCGCTCGCGCTCGCGGCGGGCGGGACGTTCATCGCACAGTCGTTCTCCTCGGACGCCCAGCGACACGCCGAGATCGTCCAGGAGGCGATCGAACACGACGGGTTCGGCTTCGTCAACGTGTTCTCGCCCTGCGTCACGTTCAACGACGTCGACACGTACGAGTACTTCCGTGACTCGCTCGTCGACGTCGAGGAGAGCGACCACGACCCGACCGACCGCGACGACGCGAAGGAGGCGATCTTCGAGACGGGCGCGGAGTACCAGGGCGTCATCTACCGCGAGGACGAGGCCGTCTCCTACACGGAACAGCACGGCGTCGACGCGAACATGGCAGACATCCCCGACGGTGCCCCGGACGGCGCGACCGACCTCGTCCGCGAGTTCTACTGACCTCCGGCGTTTCGCGTCCTTTTTGATGCCGTCGCCACAGAGGTGATCTATGGTAGCCATCGGCACGTGCCGTCGACCGACAGCCGGGAGGGAAGCCCGTGGCTGAGCGCTACGACGTCGCCGTCGCCGGTGCCGGTCCCGCCGGCGCACAGTGCGCGCGCGACCTCGCGAACCGGGGGCGCGACGTCGTCGTCCTCGAGACGGAGTCCGAGGACGGGTTCCCGCGCCAGTCGAACAAGTCGACCGCGGGCACGTTCGCCTCGACGATGGGCGGGTTCGGCGTCCCCGACGAGGTGGTGATGAACTACACCACCGACGTCGTCCTGGAGTCGCCGAACCGCCACTACGTCGACCGCCAGCCCGGCGCGGTCCTCGAGTTCGCCGATTTCAAGCGGTGGCTCGTCCGCGACGGGCGCGAGAAGGGCGCGGAGTACCGCTTCGACGCGCGGGTGAACAGCCCGATAACGGAGGGCGAGGGGTCGAACGAGCGGGCGGTCGGCGTCCGCTACGACGGCGACGAGGAGGTGTACGCCGACGTCGTCGTCGACGCGACAGGGCCGGCGGCGCCGCTGGCACGGAAACTCGGCGTCTGTGAGCTGCAGCGCGAACACCAGGCGATCGGCGTCGAGTGGGAGATGGAGGGCGTCGACGTCGACCATCCCGACTACGCCGACCTGACGGACGCGATGATGCTCCGTCTCGACCACCACCTCGCGCCGGGGGGCTACTCGTGGATGTTCCACACCGGCGGGGACCGCGCGAAGGTCGGGATCTGCTACATCCAGAACGAGAGCCACGAGCGCTACGGCGACGAGGGGATGCGCATCGACGACTACCTCGAGCGGTGGGAGGCGGAGGACCCACGCCTCGCCGACGCCGAACGGATCGACGGCGAACAGCACCGCGGGTCGGCCCACGTCCAGATGCCCGACGGGCTCAGCACCGGCGGGTTCATGGCCGTCGGTGACACGGTGCCGACGATCGACCCGCTCTGGGGCGAAGGCATCTACAAGTGTATGGAGTCGGGCCGCGCGGCAGCGGTCACCGCGGACCGGTGTCTGATGGGCGACGACACCTCGGCTACGGCGACGAGCGTCTACGACGACCTCTGGCACACCCGGGTCGCGCCGAACATACGGACGCGACTGACGATGACGCGCCTGCTCTACCTCGCCGGGAACGAGCGGTACGACCGCCTGATGGCCGACCTCGACCGCCTCGGCGACGGGACGCTCAGCGCCGCGAACGGCGGGAGCGTCCGCGCGCTCGCCCGGCTCCTCCACCTCGACGACGTCTCCCTGCTCACGCGGTTCGCGCGCGAACACCTCCTCGGCTCGCAGCCGGGGTAGCCGGCGCCGAACCGCGTCGCATTTCCCCGCACCGGCCCACGATCGGTCGATGACACAGCAAGGCCGCCAGGTCGCGGGGCCCCAGACGAGCGGAATGCCGATGCTTGGCCTCGGTACGTGGGAGAACACCGACCCGGAAGCGTGCGCGAACGCCGTCGAGACGGCCCTGGAGACGGGGTACCGACACGTCGACACCGCGCAGGTCTACGGCAACGAGGAACACGTCGGTCGGGGTATCGAGCGCGCCGACGTGCCGCGCGAGGCGGTGTTTCTCGCGACGAAGGTGTGGATCGACCGGCTGGACGCCGACGGTGTCGTCGACTCGACCAGAGCGAGCCTCGCGAAACTCGGCGTCGAGAGCGTCGACCTGCTCTACGTTCACTGGCCCTGCCGGACGTACGACCCCGAGGAGACGCTCGAGGCGTTCGACGACCTGTACGAGCAGGGGCTGGCCGACCGGGTCGCGGTCAGCAACTTCCGGCCCGAACAGGTCGACGAGGCGGTAGACGTCGCCGACGCGCCGGTGTTCGCGAACCAGGTCGAGGTCCACCCGTTCCTGCCGCAGCGCGAACTCGTCGACCACTGCCGGGAGCGGGGTGTCGAGGTGGTGGCGTACTCGCCGCTCGCACGCGGCGCGGTGTTCGAGAACGAGACGCTGACCGGTATCGCCGAGGACCACGGGGCGAGCGCCGCGCAGGTCAGTCTCGCGTGGCTCCGCGAACGGGGGATCACGACGATCCCGAAGGCCACCTCGGCGGCCCACGTCGAGGACAACTGGCGGTCGCTCGACCTCGACCTGAGCGACGAGGCGTTCGCCCGGATCGACGCGATCGGCGAGCGCAGCCGTCGGGTCGACCCCGACTGGGCACCGTGGAACTAGGTCGGTAGGGACTTGTGGCGGCGGGCCCGCCCCTGCCCATGGAGTGGAACCTCGCGACGACCGTCGTCGCCCTCGTCGTCCTCGTCGCCGCCGGCGCCGGGGCGCTGATCGCCGCGCCGATCCCGATGACCGCCGCAACGATCCTGATGATGGTCGTCCCGTCGATGCTCGTCTTCGGCGGGGTCTCGGCGGTCATCGGCGCGAAACACGGCGAGTGGCGGGCGCGCTAGTCGGCGGCCCCTTCGTCGAGACTCTCGTCGCCCACGGTCGCGGCCACCCGGACGCCGACGAGGCTGACGACGATACCGGCGACGACGAAGCCGGCCAGCCGCGAGGTGGGGTCGAGCGTCACGCTCGCGAGCGAGCGGTGCGCGAGCACACCCTCGCGCTCGAGGAAGTAGCTCGCGAACCCCCGGACGACCAGCCCGAGGGCGAGGACACCGAACGGCAGGTTGAGGTACGGCGTCGGGACGCCCTCGGCGTCGATCGTCTCGTCGAGCAGGCGGCCCGCGCTGGCGGTCAGGGCCGCGAGCGCGAGCCACGGGACGGCGCTGTAGAGGAACTGCGTCACGAGCACGACGGCGTCGGCGCCGAGGTACGGGTTGGCGTCGAGCGCGCCGAGCGACGCGCCGACCAGCGCCAGCCCGGCGGCGACGACGTAGGTGACGACCGACACCTGCCCGGAGTACAGCGCGGTCTCGACGCGCTCGCGGGCGGTCGCGAGTCGGTCCTCGACGGCCAGTCCCTTGAACAGCAGCGCCGCGCCCGCCAGCGCCGCGACGGCGGCCAGCGCGACGCGGGCTGAGAACCCGTAGAGGAGCGCGGGCACGACCAGCAGCGCGGCGCCCAGCGGGACGAGGACCGTAGAGCGGAGCTCCTCGTCGCCGAGGAACTGCTTCAACAGGTAGTACGTCGACTCGATGTCGCGGGCCTGCCGGACGACGACGCGGTCGACCGAGTCGACGGCCACGCGCGACTCGACGACGGGGACCAGCCGCTCGTCCTGGACGCTGTCGACGACCACGACAGCCGAGTCCGGGTCGTACTCCGCGACGAGTTCGTCGAGCTGGGTCGCGACCGAGCGGTCCGCGCCGACGACGGAGTCGCCGCCACCCGCGACGACCGCGACGACGGCGTCCTCCGCCTCGTCGCGCAGGTCGCGGGCGACCCGGAGCGCCTCGAGCATCGAGTTGACGCTCGTGTCCTCCGGGTCGACGAGGCCGACGTCGGTGACGAGCGACCGGACCGCCTCCCAGCCGACGACCGGGGGCGTCACTCCGGCGGCCCGGCCGACGTCGTTCGCCCGGTCGACACAGAGGACGAGCGTCGTCACGGCTGGAGGAGCGCAGCCGTCGATAAAAACCCTCGCGGGAGCGGGAGCGGGAGTGGACGCGCGGGCGAACGCCGCGGGCGCCGCCCGATTCGGTCGGCGCCGTGCTACCGCCGCAGCCGCAGGTTCAGGTCGCCGTCCTCTGTCGGCGTGACGGCGCCCGCGACACCGGCGCCCGCGGCGTAGGCGACGGCGCTTGCCCCGCCCCGGAGACGCTCGGCCACCCCACGCTCCGGTTCGAACTCCCGGACGCTCGGCTCGACGCCGAGCAGCTCCTCGACCCGGTCCAGGACCGCGTCGCGGTCGCCGAGTTCGTCGACCAGCCCGCGGTCGTGGGCGTCTCGCCCGACGAAGACGCGGGCCTCCGTCTCGCGGACCGTCTCCGCGTCCATCCCTCGGCCCGCCGCGACGCGCTCGACGAAGTCGTCGTAGAACTCGTCGATCAGCCCCTGGAGGTACGCGCGGTCGTCCGCCGTCGGCTCCTTCAGGGGGTTGCCGGCGTCCTTGTACTTCCCGGCGGCGTAGCGCTCGTAGGAGACGCCGAGCCGGTCGGCGAGGTCGGCGGCGTTCGGACGCGAGCCGATGACGCCGATACTCCCGACGAGCGACGACTCGCGAGCCCAGAGCTCGTCACAGCCGCTCGCTATCCAGTAGCCGCCGCTCGCGCAGGTGTCGAGGGCGTGTGCGAGCGTCGGGCCGTCGAACGACGCCGCCGCCGAGCGGATGTCGTCGCTCGGTACGATCTCGCCGCCAGGGGTGTTGAGCTCGAGTACCAGGGCGTCGACCGCGTCGTCGTCGTCCGCGGCCTCGATCTGTTCGACCACCTCGTCGGCTGGCGGTCCCTGTGCCGCGCCGAGCGGCCCCGGCTGCCCGCCGTCGCGGGTGATCGGCCCCGCGACGGAGACGGTCGCCACGTTGTGTGTCGGGAACGCGCGGTCGGCGAACCCGCTCGCGGCGCGCACGCCGGCGACGACGGCGCCGAGGGTCAGCAGGACGCCGAAGAGCCCCGCGAGGTCGCCCGGGACGGCGACGAAGAGCAGCCAGCCGACGACACCGGCGACGACGGCGGCGACGGCGGCGATACCGAGCCGCGCGACCCGGTCGCCGGCCGAGGCGGCGCTGGCACCGGCGACCGGACGGGGACCGTCGGCGGCTGCGCCGGGAGCCGAGCGCTCGTCGGGCCGGTCGCTCGCGGCGTCGGGTGGCCCGTCCGGCGCGTCGGGCTGGTCTGCCGGCGTCTCCGGCTCCGCCGGCGGGTCCGGTGGCGGGTCCTCCTCGTCTGACGGACGCTCGTCGCTCACGCCTCGGCGTGCGTCCGAGGCGACAAAAGGGGTCGGACGCCTACAGCAGGCCGGCCTTCTGCAGCTTCATCAGGTCCTCGGTGTCGAGGGTCTCGCCTTCCTTGAACTGCTGGTAGATCTCCTCGGCCTCCTCCTTTGCGGCCTCGCGCTCGGCGGCGCGCTCGTCCTGCTCTTCCTGCTCCTCTTTCTTGTCTAGCTCGCGCAGGCGCTTCTGGACGCGAACGAAGTCCTCGTGGTGGCGGTCGGCCGACTCCTGGGCCTCGACGAACAGCTCGTGCATCGCGTCGGCCTCGTCACGGATCTCGTCGGCCTCGCGGTATGCCTCGATCATCTCGTTGTGGTGCTCCTGAGCCTCGTCGGCCAGCTCCGTCACCTTCTGGTGGTGACGAGACGCCTCGGAGCGGACCTCCTCTGCCTCCTCGACGAGCTTCTCGAGGTCGCCGGCCTCGTCGAGCTTCTCCTTTCGCTCGGCGAGGCGCTCGCGCTTGCGCTCGATCTTCTCGATGAGCTCGCGCTCGTCCTCGGCCGAGAGTACCTCGGTCTGCTGGCGGAACTCGAGGTCGTCGATCTCGTCCTCGAGCTCCTCGACACTCTTGCCGTCGTCGAGGTCGAGGTCGTTTTTCAGCTGGTCGACCTTGTCGAACAGCTCGTTCGCCTCCGCGTTGAGATCGTTCCGGCTCTCCTTGTGCTCCTGGACGTCCTCGTTGAGCTCGTCACGCTGCTCACGGTGTTCTTGGGCCTCGTCGACCTTCTCGCGGGTCTTCGCGTTCAGGTCGTCGCGCGCCGAGGCGCGCTCGGACGCCATCTGATTCAGCTCGTTTCGTCGGTCGCGGAGCTTGCCGGCGAGTTTGATCAGCTCGCCTTTCGATCCGTTCTCGAGCTTCGCGTCCGCGAGCTCGACGTTGTTCGTCCCGTCCATCGGTTCGACGTCGTACTCTTCGAGTACGTCCTGTTGCGTTACCATTGTTGGAACTTCGATACCATACAGCTCCGGGAGAGACCAGCGGGTGTGTGGTGCGCGTCCGACCGTTCACAAGAGTTCCCGTTCATTCTGCGCGCGATCCGCCGGAACGCCGGAGGCGTTCTGGTAGTTACCGGTACGTCAGATTCACACATAAACACTTCGGTCGGGCGAGTCGAATTTTGCCGGGAGACGCCCGCTACCGCCGCGTTTCCCTGGGAACGGTTCACACACGAGGCATTTCACTCGCGGTCACGAACGGCCACCGTGTCGGAGACAGTCGAGACGGTGAGCGGGCGCGGCCACGAACACGTCGCCGCGACGCACGGGAGCACGTTCGAGGTGACGACCGACGACTGGCTGACACCGGCGGGGGACTGTATCGTCGGCGTCGCGGCGGACCGCGCGCCCGCCTCGTTCGACCCGGCGTTTGTCGACGCCTGCCGCGACGCCGACGCGACGGTGCGTGTCGTCCTCCGGGCCGACGGCCACGAGTGGCGAACGCGGGCGAGCGGCCACCCGGACCTGACGTTCGCGAGCGCCCGGAGCCTCGTCGTCCGGACCAGCGACTACGTCGACGACCGGACCGTCGCCGTCGACGCCGACGACGCTGCCGCGGCGGTCGACCGTGACCTCGTCGCGGCGCTCGCAGACGGTGCGGCGCTCTCGGTCGAACTCCGCGTCGAGTAGACACCGGGGGCACACCCGGGCATCGGCGTTGCTCGACGGAGGCAGACCGATCCACGGCGGGGCTACTCGAACCGGAACGTCTCGAGGTTCCGGGGCGCGAACGTCCGCATGTTGAACTCGTGGTAGAGCGCCGAGGAGAGGTCCTGGACGGAGCGCTCGTCGCCGTGGACACAGAGCACCTTCTCGGGCCGGGGGTTCATCGTCCGGACGAAGTTCTCCAGCCCCTGCCGGTCGGCGTGTCCGGAGAAGCCGTCCACCGTCTCGACGTCCATCTCGAGCGAGAGCGTCTCCGACCGCCCGCGGCCGTTTCGGTCGCCGATCGGGACCTCGTCCCGGCCGCTCTGGATGCGCCGCCCGAGCGTCCCCTGTGCCTGGTAGCCGACGAACACCAGCCGCGAGTCCGGGTCCGGGCCGATATGCCGCAGCCACGACATGATCGGGCCGCCGGTCATCATCCCCGACGTCGAGAGGACGATACTCGGGTCGCCGTCCGACACCGCCTGTCGCTCGTCCTCGCCGCCGTCGATGTGGTTGAACTGTTCGGCGAGGAAGGGGTTCTCGTCGTCGTGGAAGATGCGCTCGCGCAGGTCGTCGCGGAGGTACTCCGGATACGTCGAGTGGATCGCCGTCGCCTCCCAGATCATCCCGTCGAGGTGGACCGGCATCTCGGGGATGTCGCCCGACCGCATCGCCTCCTCGAGGACGAGCATGATCTCCTGTGACCGGCCCACGGCGAAGGCGGGGATCAACACCGTTCCGCCCCGGTCGTGGGTGCGACGGATCACGTCTTTCAGCTTTCGCTCGGAGTCCTCCTGGTCGGTCTGGTAGTCGTTCCTGCCGCCGTATGTGGACTCGAGCACCAGCGTCTCGACCCGCGGGAAGTCGTTGACCGCGCCGTTGAACAGCCGGGTGTCCTCGTAGTGGATGTCGCCGGAGAACGCGACGTTGTAGAGCCCGTTGCCGATGTGGAAGTGCGACACCGCCGAGCCGAGGATGTGGCCGGCGTTGTGTAGGGTGAGTTTCACGTCCGGGGCGACGTCGGTCACGTCGCCGTACTCCAGCGGGACGGTGTGTTTGATCGTCTCGCGCACCATCTCGGAGTCGTACGGCGGAGTGCGGCCCTCTTTTGCGGCGACGTCGAGGTAGTCGAGCGTGAGCAGTCCCATCAGGTCCCGGGTCGGCTCGGTACAGTAGATCGGGCCGTCGTAGCCGTACTTGAACAGGAGCGGGACGAGCGCGGAGTGGTCGAGGTGGGCGTGGGTGAGGACAACGGCGTCGATCGAGTTCGCGCCGGAGCCGAGCGCCTCGGGCACCTGGAGGTAGGGCACCTCGCCCTCGGCGCCGGGCTTGTCGCCACAGTCGATCAGGATCCGGGTCTCGGCGGTCGAGAGGACGAAGGCGGCGCGACCGACCTCGCGGCAGCAGCCGAGCGTCGAGATCCGGACCCACTGGTCGTCGGCCATCTCCTCGCGGTGGATCTGTCGCCCGACCCGCTCGAGGATCTGCCGGCGCTCCTCGCGCTCCTGTTTCAGGAAGTTACGGACGTTCGACACGGTCGAGGACTCGATCGGCGGCGTGCGGACGACCTCTGGCGTCCAGCCGACGCGTTTCGTGATCTCTCGCAGGGTCGAGCCGCCCCGACCGATAACCATCCCGGGCTTTGCTGCCTCGATGACCACCTCGCCGGTGTCGGCGTGGAAGTCGAGCCCCGCGATCTCCGCCTCGTCGGGGACGACCGTGCGAATCTCCTCCTCTGCCTCCGCCGGGCCGGAGAGCACGTCGGGGTCGGGCCGGACGGTGATACGCTTGCGGAGCTTCGAGGCGAGTCTACGGACGAGGTCGCCGTTGCTGGCGAACTCCTTCGGGGTCCGGGTGTAGACAACGAGCTCCGGCCCCTCGTAGCTCACGTCAGAGACGGCGATATCACCGGGAAGTTCCGATTCGATCTCTGCCTTCAGCGACTCGAGCTTTGTCTCCACTGAGTTCATGATACGAGGACACTCGGGCACCGCCGCCCCGGATGGATGTGGTCGTCCCGACGGACGAGAGGACAACGAGAACCCGCTTACGGTCGGGTCGAGAGGCACAGATAAAAGCCTTCCCAAAGGCGAAAGCCCCCGCGGCGTCTCGTGCCGGCGTGAGACTCACGCCGGAGCGGGTGCGGGCGGAGCGCGACGCCGTGCGGAGGCGAGACGACGTCGTCGAACTGATAAACGAGACACGGACGCGGCTGGGCGAGGCGTTCGAGACGGACGTCGACCGGGTGACCGCAGCGACGTACCGCGGCGAGGTCGACCGGGTGTTCGCCGAGGGTGACCGGGCGGTCAACGTCGCGGCCTGTGTCGCGCTCCTGCGCGACCTCGACGTCGCCGGCGACTACCCGGGCTTCGTCGTCGACGAGCGGCTGGGCCGGCTGCTCGCGGCGACGGTCGCGGGCGGGGAGCCCCTGACCACGCTCGCGGAGGCCACGTTCCACGTCGCGGACGTCCACACGGACGGCGACGGGCCGGCGGGACGAGACGACCTGACCGCGGCCCTCGCGGCGGGGTTCCAGACCCGGCTGCCGGGCTGGCCGTGGACGAGCGGCGAGAGTCCGTTCGCCGTCGACCCGCCGGAGAACGGGTAAGCGGCCGACTTATGACCGTCCCGGACCGACCCCCGGCCACGGATGAGTACGGACAGCGGTCAGGATCTCGGCGTGACGAAGTCGAAGGAGCACGAGACCGGCGAGTGGTACGCCGAGGTGGTCCAGAAGGCGGAGCTGGCGAGCTACGGCCCCGACCGGATGGGCGGGTTCATCGTCACCCGACCGCGGGGCTACGCGCTGTGGGAGCGGCTCCAGTCCGAGCTCGACGGCCGGTTCAAGCAGACGGGCGTCGACAACGCCTACTTCCCCCTGCTCGTCCCCGAGTCGTTCTTAGAGCGCGAGAAGGACATCGTCGAGGGGTTCAATCCAGAGGTCGCGTGGGTGACCCACGGCGGCGAGGCGGAGCTGGAGGAGCGGCTCGCGGTCAGGCCCACCTCCGAGTCCATCATCGCGCCGTACATCGCCCAGTGGGTGCGGAGCCACCGCGACCTGCCGATGCGGCTGAACCAGTGGTGCTCGGTCGTCCGGTGGGAGGCGACGGAGACGACGCCGTTCTTCCGCACGAAGGAGTTCCTCTGGCAGGAGGGACACACGGCCCACGCCGACGAGGCCGGCGCGTGGGCGGAGACCCTGCTCCGCCTCGACCAGTACGCCGAGCTGTACGAGGACGTGCTGGCGATGCCGGCGCTCCGTGGCGCCAAGCCGGAGCACGACAAGTTCCCGGGCGCGAAGACGACGACCACCGTGGAGACGCTGATGCCCGACGGCAAGAGCGTCCAGGCGGCGACGAGCCACCACCTCGGTACCTCGTTCGGCGAGGCGTTCGACATCACCTACACCGACGAGGACGAGGACGAACGGACCTGCCACACCACCTCGTGGGGCGTCTCGTGGCGCGCACTCGGCGCGCTCATCATGACCCACTCGGACGACCAGGGACTCGTCGTTCCGCCCGCCCTCGCGCCCGAACAGGTCGTGATCGTCCCCATCTGGCACGGCGAGAACCGCGACGCGGTGCTCGACTACGCCGGCGGGATCGCGGCGGACCTGCGCGAGGCGGGCCTCCGGGTCGAGCTCGACGACCGCGACGAGCGCAACCCCGGGTTCAAGTTCAACGAGTGGGAGCTGAAAGGAGTCCCGCTCCGGCTGGAGGTCGGCCCGCAGGAGGTCAAGGCGGGCACGGCCACGGCGGTCCACCGACCGGACGGCGCGAGCCACGAGATCGACGTCGACGGGGTCGCCGCGGCGGTCCAGGACGCTCTCGACACGGTCCACCAGACGCTGTACGACGCCGCGGCGGAGACCCTCTCGGAGAACGTCCGGGAGGCGGACTCGCGCGCCGAGATTCTCGGCACCGTCGGGCAGCACGGCGGCTACGTCGCCGCGCCCTGGTGCGGCGACGAGGCCTGCGAGGCGCCGATCAAAGCGGAGATCGCGGCGGAGGTCGTCGCGGTGCCCCTGGACGCCCCGACCGAGGCAGACGAGGCGGGCGAGCGGGTCACGGCGGTCCACGACGAGAGCGACACCTGTGCGCTCTGTGACGACCCCGCCGAGACGACCGCGTACTTCGCCCGAACCTACTAGGTGTACCGAACATCTTATACCACGTAATATCCAAGCGTTACAGCTCTGGACCGATGGGAGTAGAGTCATAAGGTCGGCTCTCTAGTGATACGTATGCGCGATCCAGAGCAGGGGTCTGACCCTGATCTCCTTGCGGACCCCACCGACGAGCGGGCGAACTGCGGCGTCGGGGCCGTCGTCGACCTCGACGGCGGCGCCGACCACAGCACCGTACGCCGTGGCCTCGAACTCCTCGAGAACCTCGAACACCGGGGGACCACGGGCGCGGAGGAGGACACCGGCGACGGCGCGGGGGTCATGCTCCAGCGCCCGGACGAGTTCCTCTCGGCGGTCGTCCCGGTCGACCTGCCCGACCAGTACGCCGTCGGGTCGGTGTTCATGCCGCAGGACGAGGCGACGAGCAGCCGGGTCGTCGAGGCGTTCGAGGCGGCACTCGCGGACCACGGCCTCGAGGTGCGCCACTGGCGCGACGTCCCGACGGACCCGACGGGGCTCGGCGCCACCGCGCGCGAGTCCGAACCCGACGTCGTCCAGCCGTTCGTCGTCGCCGCCGACCCGGTGGACGACGAGGCGTTCGACCGCGCGCTGTACGTCGCTCGCCGGGCCGCCGAGAAGCGGGTGGAGGCGCTCGACGCCCCGGAGGCCGAGCGGTTCTACGTCTGCTCGCTCGACCGGACCCGACTCGTCTACAAGGGCCTGCTGAAGGCGGCGCAGCTCCCGGCCTACTACCCGGACCTCACGGACCAGCGGGTCGCCTCGACGTTCGCGCTCGTCCACGCCCGGTTCTCGACGAACACGCTCGGCGCGTGGCACCTCGCACACCCGTACCGCAACATCATCCACAACGGCGAGATAAACACGATCCAGGGCAACGTCAACTGGCTCCGCGCCCGGGAGACGGACCTCGCACACGACGAGTTCGACGTCGACGCGGTCAAGCCGGTGATCCCCGACCCCGGCCAGTCCGACACCGCGAGCGTGGACAACGCGCTCGAACTGCTCCTCCACGGCGGGCGGTCGCTGCCCCACGCGATGCGGATGCTCATCCCCGAGGCGTTCCGTGGCGACGACCTGATGGACGAGGACCGGCGAGACTGGTACGACTACCACGCCTCGCTCGTCGAGCCCTGGGACGGCCCCGCGCTGGTCTGTGGCACCGACGGCGAGCGCGTCGTCGCCGTCCTCGACCGGAACGGCCTGCGTCCCTGCCGATACGACGTGACCGAGGAGAACACCCTGATCATGGCCAGCGAGGCCGGGGCCATCGACGTCGACCCCGCCGAGATTAGCACGCGGGGGCGGCTCCAGCCCGGACAGCTGTTCGTCGCCGACCCGACCGAGGGCCGGGTCGTCCCGGACGAGGAGGTGTTCGACGAGCTGACCGACCCGAAGTACGGCGAGTGGGTCGACGAGCACCAGCGCCACGTCGAGGACCTGCCGGCTGGCGGCGACCCCGGCGAGGTGGAGGCGCTCCGCGCCCACCAGGCCGCGTTCGGCTACACCCACGACCAGGTCGACCACCTGATCGAGCCGATGATGGAGGACGGCAAGGACCCCGTCGGCTCGATGGGCGACGACACGCCGCTCTCGGTGCTGTCCGACCTCAACCGGCCGCTTTTCACCTACTTCAAGCAGCTGTTCGCGCAGGTGTCGAACCCGCCGATCGACTACATCCGCGAGGAGCTCGTCACGTCGCTCGAGTCGCGGCTCGGTCCCCAGCCGAACCTGCTCGACGAGACGCCCGAACACGCCCGACAGCTCGTCCTCGACTCCCCGGTGCTGACCGACGAGCGCACCGCGGCGATCCGCGAGATGGACGGCGCCGACGGCGGGCTGTCGTCCGCCGTCGTCGACATCACCTACCCGCGCGACGGCGAGACGACGCTCCGCGAGGCCGTCGAGCGCGTCCGCGGCGACGCTCGCCGCGAGATCGAGGACGGCGCCGACGCCGTCGTACTCTCGGACCGGGCCGCCGGCCCGGAGCGGATCGCGATTCCGTCGCTCCTGGCGACCGGCGCGGTCCACCACTCGCTCGTCCGCGACGGCCTGCGTAACTACGCTGGCCTCGTCGTCGAGTCCGGCGACCCGCGCGAGGTCCACCACGTCGCGACGCTCGTCGGCTACGGCGCCGACGGCGTCACCCCGTACCTCGCCTACGAGACGATCCGCGACCTCGTCGCCGGCCCGGACGGCGCCGACGAGGACGAGGCGCTGGCGCACTACCGCTCGGCGCTGGAGGACGGCCTGCTGAAGACGATGGCGAAGATGGGCATCTCCACCGTCGAGTCCTACCAGGGCGCCCAGATCTTCGAGGCCGTCGGCCTCGACTCCGGCTTCGTCGCCGAGTACTTCGATGGCACCGAGATAAGGACCGAGGGGATCGGTATCGAAGAGATCGAGGAGGACCTGCTCACCCGCTACGGCGTCGGCTTCGGCGCCGACCCCGAACTCGAGCGGCAGGGCGAGTTCGAACACCGAACGGGCGGTATCCACCACCAGTGGAACCCGGAGACGGTCGGGAAGCTCCAGGAGGCCGTCCGCTCCGGGAGCTACGACACCTACCGCGAGTTCGCCGAGCTGATAAACGACCAGACGGAGGAGCTCCAGACCCTCCGCGGGCTGCTCGAGTTCGACTCCGACCGCGATCCCGTGCCGCTCGAGGAGGTGGAGTCGGTCGAGTCTATCGTCCAGCGGTTCTCGACGGCGGCGATGAGCCTCGGGTCGCTGTCGCCGGAGGCCCACGAGAACAACGCGATCGCGATGAACCGCCTGGGTGCGAAGTCGAACACCGGCGAGGGTGGCGAACCGATCGAGCGGTTCGGCACCGAGAAGCGCTCGAAGGTGAAACAGGTCGCCTCGGGCCGCTTCGGCGTCACCTCGGACTACCTCGCAGACGCCGAGGAGCTACAGATCAAGATGGCACAGGGGTCGAAGCCCGGCGAGGGGGGCCACCTGCCCGGCAAGAAGGTAAACGAGATGATCGCTCACGTCCGGTACTCGACGCCCGGCGTCGGGCTCATCTCGCCGCCGCCGCTCCACGACATCTACTCGATCGAGGACCTGAAACAGCTGATCCACGACCTGAAGGTGTCGAACTCGGAAGCCGATATAAACGTCAAGCTCGTCTCCGAGGCCGGTATCGGCACCATCGCCGCTGGCGTCGCGAAGGCGAACGCCGACGTGGTCCACGTCTCCGGCCACTCGGGCGGCACCGGCGCGTCGCCGAAGACGAGCATCAAAAACGCCGGGCTGCCGTGGGAGCTCGGCCTCGCAGAGACGAACCAGATGCTCCGCGCGACGGACCTGCGCGACCGGATCAAGGTGACGACCGACGGCGGTATGAAGACCGGACGCGACGTGGCCGTCGCGGCGCTCCTCGGCGCCGAGGAGTACGTCTTCGGCACCGCCTCGCTCGTCACCTCGGGCTGTGTGATGGCACGGATCTGCCACACCAACAACTGTCCGACCGGCGTCGCCACCCAGAAGGAGGGGCTCCGCGACCGGTTCGCGGGCGAGCCGACCCACGTCATCAACTACATGACGTTCATCGCACAGGAGCTCCGCGAGATCATGGCCGACCTCGGCTTCCGGTCCGTCGAGGAGATGGTCGGGCGGCCGTCGGTGCTGGGCCAGCGCGAGACCAGCCACCCGAAGGCCCGGACGCTCGACCTCTCCTCGGTCATCGCGGAGCCGGCCGGCGACGACCGGACGAAGACCCGCGAGCAGCACCACGCCGACCTGGACGACCAGCTCGACCACGCCCTGCTGTCGGTCGCCGAGGACGCGATCGAGTCCGGCGACCCCGTCACCGTCGAGCGCTCCATCTCGAACGTCGACCGGGCCGTCGGTGCGATGCTGTCGAACCGGATCTCCGACGAACACGGCACCGCGGGCCTCCCCGACGACACCATCTCGTGTTCGTTCCGCGGCGTGGCCGGCCAGAGCTTCGGCGCCTTCCTCCAGAACGGCGTGACGATGCGGCTGACCGGTGCCGCGAACGACTACGTCGGCAAGGGGCTCTCGGGCGGCAAGCTGGTCGTCCGGACGCCGGAGAACGCCGCCTACGAGGCCGGCGAGAACGTACTCGTCGGCAACGTCGCGCTCTACGGCGCGACACAGGGCGAGGTGTACGTCAACGGCGTCGCGGGCGAGCGGTTCGGCGTCCGCAACTCCGGCGTGAAGACCGTCGTCGAGGGCGTCGGCGACCACGGCTGCGAGTACATGACCGGCGGTGCCGTCGCCGTCCTCGGCGAGTTCGGGCGGAACTTCGCAGCCGGCATGAGCGGCGGCGTGGCGTACGTCTACGACCCGGACGACGAACTCCGGCAGAAGGCGAACACGGGGATGGTCACCCTCCACGACGAACTCGAGGAGTCCGACCGCCGGATGCTCCGTCGTCTCGTGGAGAACCACCGCGAGTACACCGACAGTAGCCGGGCGGCCGACCTCCTCGACGACTGGGAGACGGCGCTCTCGGCGTTCACGAAGGTGATGCCCGACGCCTACGCGGAGGTCATCGCGGGGCACACGCGCGACGACGTTCGCGACGACCTACCGCCCGCGGCGGCGGCGA
>JAQCMY010000096.1 GCA_028274865.1 Haloferacaceae archaeon
ACGCCCGCACGACCGACTCCGGGCGCGACGACGGGTAGCCGAGGGTTCCGTGCAGACCCGTCGACCACCAGAGCGGTCGTCCGAACGGCTAGCGCCGACGCGCCGGCGTCACGCCCTCTGACCGCGAGCGGCGCGTGCCGACAGCACACCACGCCGTCGGCTGTGGCGGCGAGCGGCGGGAGTCGGGTCCGACACGGCCGGTCGGGGGTTCTCGGCAGCGAGCCGCAGGCCGGCGCTACTGCGCCTCCACCGGCGGCCGTGTACGGACACTCGACGCGGTGGAGGGGCAGGCCTGCCCGCGAGCGTGCCGTCGTCGGTATCGACGCCGAGGCGGAGTCGGTCGCTCGACGGCGATCTGGCGCTACACGTGGGAGTCTCGACGGATCTCGACCTCCCTCGGCGTAACGTCGGAGACCCGTCCGGCGATGGGCGCGTGGTGTGTGACGCTGAACCCCTGTCCCTCCTCGACCGGGTCGGCGACGACCTGTCCGCTGTCGACCAGGTCACCGAACTCGACAGTGTGGTCGGACTCGGCGATCAGGTCGCCGTACGACTCGTTCGTGACGGTCGGCACGTGGACGCGGTCCGGACTGATCTGCGCCGGGCGCTTCGTCGGGTCGTCGAGCGACCAGTCCAGTGGCTCCCGAACGTCGATCCGGCCGTTACCGTAGGTGTGTTCGGCGACCGTCGTTTCGTCGAGGAGCAACACGCAGTTGGTGTGCTTTCGAACGCCGTAGCGGTCGGCCGGCCGCTGTATCTTGAAACACCACCCCGGCCCGCCGTCGGCGATGACGCGGTCCGTGCCGAGGCTGTCCTGGTCGACACCGGCTGCCTGGAGCATGGCCGCCACGGAGGTTCCGACCGGAACGTCGAACATCTGGTGGGGGAGCCTGCGTCCGTCGCTCCGGTACCCGTCCAGGTGGACGAACTTCCGCAGGACCGGCTCGTCGTTCGCGAGTGCCCGATAGACGTTGTAGACCGTCTCGGTGTTCTGAACGATCCATCCGTAGTCTATCGGCAGATCCTTGCCGAGAACCGTGTTCGCCGTCCGCTGCAGGAGAACGTTCTCCATGCCGCACTCGTACGTGTCGTCGGTGTAGGCGAACACGACGCCGGACGTCTCGTCGACGTCCATCGGCAGGTCTGCCGGGAGGTACACCGTCCCTCCGGTGGCCGCCTCCAGCGAGTGGAGCCACGGATCCCTGTCGGTGACCTTCGCGCCGACGACGATTCGCTCCAGTGACGAGTCGAGCAGCGCGTCGAACAGCGCGGCGAACTGGTCGGCGTACTCGGCGACGAGCCACTTGTCGAGGTAACAGTTCGGTTCGCTCTCTTGATGATTCATCAAGAGGGACTGAACCTCGTCGATTCGCTGCCACTTCGCGTACGTCGGGAATCCACCGCCGCCGGCACCCGACAGCCCGGCCCGCCGGATCGTCCGGGAGAGGTCCGCCGGGTCGATCGATTCGAACTCCTGAACGCTCACGGCCAGCACAACTCGCCGTAGAATCAAAACAGTTCTCCACGCCCGACGGTCGGCACGCACCTGTTACGCCCCGGGTGGCCAGTGAGGCCGACGAGCGGCGGGGCCGACCCGGGCACGCTCGACGCCGGGCGATCGTGCCGGTGACTGTCCCCCGTCGTGCTCGGCGGCACCCGGTCTCGGTGCGGACCGGCTGTTGCCCGGCGCGGGAGGTCGACGCCGTCAGACCGGCGTCGCGGACTGCTCGTTCGGCTGTCGCGGGGCGCGAGGCTCGACACCGCACCGAGCGCGTGGGCCGTCTCGACGAGCGTCGTGCCCGGGTGAGCCGGACGGGCCGACCGGTCGTCGGCGCTTCCGCCCCTGGCGCCGGGTCGGGCCGGTGCCGACGTGTCGTCTACGTCGCTCGCGAAGATCTCGTCACCGGCGTCTCGGCGAGTCGACCGGGAGGACGCCCCCGAGCCGGTTGGGGCTGTCGTCGCCCCGCTCCTCGTGTGTCGCCCTCGACCGGCGCGTGGGTGGAGCGTGTCGCCGGAGTGACAGCCGAGCGGGACGAGGAGTCGGACCGGCCCGCGGGTGTCGCAGACGGACCGACTCGACTCCGTGTTCGGGGCAGCGAGGCGGTGGTAAATCGCGTGTTCAGGCTGTGAAAACCGTCTACACCGGCGCTATTCGGCTTAACTTTCGAGAGTGTTAGGTGCGTGCCTGGCCAGTATCTAGTCGCTTTCAGAGGCACTCTACGATGGAACTACGAACACTACTGACAGACGACCGGGCCGTGAGTCCCGTCATCGGCGTGATTCTCATGGTTGCGATCACCGTGATTCTCGCAGCCGTGATCGGGACGTTCGTGCTCGGACTCGGCCAGAACGTACAGTCGACGCCAAGCGCCACATT
>JAQCMY010000186.1 GCA_028274865.1 Haloferacaceae archaeon
CGAGCACGCTGGCGCGGCTCTCCGACGAGCGTGCCGACCTCTACCGCCACGGCGACGCCGACGACAGCCGCGTCGACGCCACCGTCCAGTCCGTCCGCCCGCTGCCCGAGCCCGAGGACTGGCACGACGAGGTCCGCGAGATCGTCCGCCAGGAGCTCGACGCCGAGGAGATGGCGGACCAGTGAGCGACGGCCTGAACCGGCAGACCGCCAGCCGCCCTGCCGTCGCGGGCGTCCACACCGCGCTCCGGTTCGACGAGCAGCGCGTCCCCGGAGGCCCGCGTGTCGGCGAGGACGACAGGGCGTGGGGCCGCGACGCTCGCGACGACGACCGCGCGGCGAGAAACAGCAGCAGCGACTCCAGTCGACGATGAGCACGACCGTCGACACCTGCCCGGTCTGCGGCGTGGAGTACCTCTCCGACGCGCACGTCGAGCGCTGCCGGAGGCCGTCCCTCCGCGGCACCGACACCTGTCCGACGCGTGGCGAACCGCACGACTCGTGCCTCGAACATCTGCGCCGGTGCGAGGCATCCTGAGCCCCCCGACGGCCCGACGCGGCCGGCGTCGGCGACGTTCGACTCACGAGTCGGGTCGCGGGCCTCCACGACGAACCCCGAACAAACCGTCGCCACCCCGTCACCGTACGCTCTCCGGCGCGCCGGAGGATACCGATCGCCTCGCGGGGGTCGCCGTGCTCGCGCGCCGCGGGCGCCGTGGCCGGAGGGACCACGCCGTCCCCGGGTGCCCCGTCGTGAGAGGCGTCGCCGCGGCTGCTCGTGGTGTCGTCGAGGTGACCGACACCGCACGGACTCCGGCTCGCAGAGACTCGACCCGACCCGTTCGTCCACGCGTCCTCGCGTCCACACGTCCTCGCGTCCTCGCGACCGACGCCGGCGATCCGGGCACACCCGGTGAGCTCTCCGCCCTCGCGCGGGAGAACCGTGTCGTGCTGTCACCGTCTCTTGGGCTGTCGGTCCAGTCGAGGACTACGGTGGCGGCGTCGTACTCGGCGTCGAGGGCCCACCAGAGCCGCGTGTAGCAGGTCGTCGAGCGTCACACGCGGTGACCGGTCGGGAGTGAGACACTCGGCCGACACCGACCGCTGTCGACAGCGCCACGACCGTCCGGGGTCGGATCGTCGCCGCTCACGGGCTGCCCGCCGGCGGGGACGTCCGTGATCGCCACACGCCGGACTCCGGTGCGACGCTCGTCGCGGTGGTCCCGACCGGGCAGGACGTCGGGTATCTCCCCCGTGGTCGGTCGTCTCACGGCGAGTCCACGGTCGGGTGTCTCGAACTTCGACACGGGAGACTGACTGACACGGGGCGGCGCGAACCCGGCGGCGACGGACCACGCGCCCGGCCCGGCAGGTGCGGCGCCACCGGTCTCGGGCGTCACCGGCCGGTCGTTACGCTCGCAGGCGGAGCGTCCCGGTCGAGGCAGGAGAGCTCGAACTGGCCGCGGGCACGGAGCCACCGCGCGTGCCGCGGGCGACTGCTCCGGGCGCGTGCCGTGGGCCCACGACGAGAAACCGGCTACCCGACGATGTCGAGCAGGAAGATCGACAGGAAGCCGACGAAAAACAGCGTCGTCGACACCGGCGTCTGGGGGACCTTGCCGGCCTTCACGAGCAGTTCCTCGGTGACGAGGTACAGCAGTGCCGCTGCGCCGAAGGCCAGGACGACGGCGATCGTCGTCTCGGCTGCCCCCTCGAGCGTGAGCACACCGACCGTGACACCGGCCGACAGCAGCGCCCCGAACGTCGCCGGCACCGCGAGCTTCCGGAGGCCGCCCATCTCGTCCGGCAGCGCGACGACGGCGGCGACGCCGAGAAACAGCACTTCGATGGCGAGCGCCACGGCGATGATGACTCCCGTAGCCGTCTCTTCGATGAACGTGACGCCGATGAGCACGCCGTCGATGAGCATGTCGATCGCGATGGTGATGATGAGACCGGCTGCGCCCGCGTAACTGCCCCCGACGCCCCGCTTCTCGATCGCCTTGCTGAGTCGGTGAATGCCGAGCATCGCCACGACACCGACGGCGAACCCGACGACGACGACCACCGGTGAGCTGTCGTGGATATCCGGCAGCAGTTCGGCCGCGACGGCGGCGAAGACGACGCCGGCGGCGAGGTGTTGGACGTTGCTCTCCATCTGCGGTCCGGGGGCCCGGTAGACGGCGATCACGCCGCCGACCAGCGCGGCCACGACGGCTAAGCTCGTGTACGAGAGCGCCTGTGTCAGCGTGCCAGCCACGACATCGTGTGTATCACGGAGACGGGTAAAATTTCGACATTCGTCCGTCCCGGAGCGTGAGCGCCTCCGGTGGAGACGTTCGACTGTCGGCCCAGGCAAGCAGCGTTCTCCGCTCGGGGACTCCGGCTCCTCGTCTAGACGTGCCCGCTCGAGCGTGGGAGCTCCGGTCGTCGGTGGTCGTCCCGCGTGAGGCGCACGGGCCGTGCCACCGGCCCCGCTTGGAGTTCGGTGTCGGTCTCCTGTTCGCGAAACGTCCGCGACGCGTCGAAGTCGGGGGCCGACGTGAAGAGGGCTCTCGACGACCGTAGATCGCCCGGGGGCGTGTCGGGACGCGCTGGCGGTGGTCCGTGCGTCGGTCCGGGCGGCCTCGCAGGGGCCGGATCCACCGTATAGACGCCGTCGGCGTAGCGGGGCTGCGTCACCTGGTCCGTCGGCGTCTCACGCCGTCCGGGTGCCGAGCGGCAGCCGGAAGGCCGCGACCCTCACCGCGCGCGGCCCGTCCGGTCAGCCGAGCGGGCGCCTCGCCCGAGCGCCGCCGTACGTCCCGACGACTGACCCCCCCTCTGCCGATCAAGTACGTGATGGCGTAGATCACGCTCGAGACTGGATCGTAGGCGAACAGGAGCGCGTACGTGCCGAAGGTCAGCACCGACCCGACCACGCCGGCTGCCGGTGACCGGGCCGTGCGGTCGAACCGCTCGCGTCGCTGGACGAGCGACGGCACGCCGGCACCGAGTCCGGCCCCCGCGGCGGCTCCGAAGAGGACCGACAGCACCGCAGACTCGGGGGGTGCCGGCTCGAGCGTCACGAGTCGGAACGCGGCAGTGACGACGAAGAGCAGTCCGAACCCGACGGCAGCGAGCAGGAGCTGAACGACCCCGAGCAGGGCCGTACCGGTCTCCGTGAAGTCGACGGACGTACCGCTCAGCGAGCCAGACGTGGGCTCGTCGCCGCCACTCATACCGCGGACTATAACCTGGGGCCACGATCCCCATCCGTTCGAACCGGTCCAGGTACTCGCGTGCGGCATCCACACCGTGTCCCGTGAGCTCGGCGACATCGCTCACCGTCGCCGGACCGTCGAGCGCGGGGACGGCGTCGAAGAAATCGTCCCGCGTTCGGTCTCCGCGCACCAGCTCTTCCGGTGGATTGAGCTCCTCCACGCCCTGAAGGACTTGGAATCCGACCATCGGATTCGGACTGTCGCAGTCCTTCGGGTCCAACCCGCACTCGGGGTGAACCGGCGACACACCGGGGGAACTTTTTTGTCTCCCTCGTATGGCTGTGGCCCGGCTAAACAGGCCCCACCGGACTCCGTGTCATCGCCGTGCGAA
>JAQCMY010000188.1 GCA_028274865.1 Haloferacaceae archaeon
CTTCCTCGCAACCACCGGACAGGTGAGCATCGACGTGCTGATGGAGTACGTGGAGGAACAGTAGCGATGTCCACGACCGTCACGAAGACGTTGCAGGCGACGTTCGCGCCACCCACCGCGCACAAGCAGTCGAAACTCAACGACCTGCTCGACACGTACCGTGACGGTCTGCAAGAGGTGTTCGACGCCGGAGCGAGTACCATGTCGGCAGTGAGCGACATCGTGACGCCCTACGACCTGCCGTATCAGGCCAAAGCCGCGCTCTGCAACTACGTTCCGAAACTTCGGAAGACGTACAACGCCAAGGAGTTGGACGACGGCCACCCGATACGGCTCACGAACCAAGCCGCCAAGTTCGACCACTCCGACGAGTGCGACTACGAGTTCACGTGGTGGGTTCCACGTCCCGGTCGGGGAACGAACTTCTGGATACCGCTCCGTATCAATCCCGAACAGAAAGACCTCTGGCACGACCTCGTATCGGAGGACGCGAAGGCGGGCGAAATACGGCTTCAACAGCACCGGCAGAACTGGGTACTGCACGTCACCGTCGAGTACCCAGTCGAAGAACCAGCGATTGACGGTGACGCCACGCACATCGGCTTAGACATCGGAGAAACCGCCCTCATCACGGGCTGTGCCCTCAAGAACGGTTCTCCGACTGACCCGTTCGTGTGTGATGGAAGCAGAGCGAAGCATCTCCGCAAAGGGATGCACACGACCCTGAAACGACTCCAAGAGCGTGACGCTTCGGAGTGGCGTACCGACGAACGGTTCGACCACTACCAGAACGCGCTCACCGACATCGTGGAGAAGTCGTCTCGGGAAGCCGTCGAGTACGCAAAGCAGTACGAGAATCCCGTGTTGGTGATGGAGAATCTGACGTACATCCGTGAACGACTCGACTACGGGGCGCAGATGAACCGTCGGCTTCACTCGTGGGCGTTCGCCCGACTCTAAGGGCGCATCGAGGAGAAGGCGACGGAGGCGGGCATCCCGGTCGAGTACGTAAATCCGGCGTACACCTCGCAGGCGTGCCACTCGTGCCACCGTATCGGTCGGCGAGACTCCCAAGCCGAGTTCCGGTGTCCGCACGACGACTGCCACGTTTCGACGTTTCAGGCCGACATCAACGCTTCCGCGAACATCGCACGACGGGTTGACCCGTGGGGAGAGAGCGTCCCGCTTGACAAGGCGGAGCGCGATGACTCGCCTCGGGATGGGAGCGGTTGTGACACCGCCACGACTCACCGTGAGACGAGCGTACCAGCGCAGATGACGCTCACGGCGTTTCAAGAGTCGGAACCCTCTGCCAGCGACGACTAACTGGTATTCCCCATGCGTGGGAAGCCTCGCCGTTTACGGCGAGGAGGATGTCACGTGACGAGGAGCAGCTCAAGATAGCGTGTGGCGTCGGCTGCCCGGACGGCACTCACCACGACGGCGACGTGGACGCGGTCGGGCAGCGTCTCGGGCGCCCACGTCGTCGCGTACTCGCGCCACCGCCTCGACGCCGAGCGGCTCACGGAGGTCGCCGAACGGCGCGCTGCCCCCCGCCCCGGTGTCGACGTGGACGCTCCACGACCCCTCGTGGGCGCGGTCGTCGGTGCGCTCGACGGACCACCGGAAGCCGTCGGCACCCCGGCGCCACGGGCCCAGCCATCGCTCGAAGCCGTCGGCCAGGAGCGGGCCGTCGCCGGCGGAACAGCCGGCGGTCCCGGCGACGGCGACAGGGAGGAGTCGGAGGACCGTCCGACGGGTTGGCACGGGCGGGTCTCGGCGCGTCCACGTTCGAGACGCCTACTCGTCCAGCAGGTCCGCCACGAGCGCTTCGGGGTCGAACCGCCGCAGGTCGTCGTACTCCTGTCCCGTCCCGAGAAAGAGGATCGGCTTACCGGTCACCTGCGCGACGGAGATGGCGGCGCCGCCCTGCGAGTCCGCGTCGGCCTTCGTCAGCACCGCGCCGTCGACCGCGGCGGCGTCGTCGAACTCCTCCGCGCGGCGCACCGCGTCCTGTCCGGCGACCGACTCGTCGACGAACAGCGTCATGTCCGGGTCGACGACGCGGTCGATCTTCGAGAGCTGCTCCATCAGGTCGTCGGAGGTGTGGAGCCGACCCGCAGTGTCACCGAGCACGACGTCGACGTCGTTCGCCTCCGCGTACTCGACGGCGTCGTAGACGACGGCGGCGGGGTCCCCGCCCCGTTCGTGCGAGATGAGCTTCAGGCCGAGCGCGTCGGCGTGCTCGCGGATCTGCTCGTTCGCGCCGGCACGGTAGGTGTCGCCGTTCGCGATGACGACCGAGAGCCCGCGCTCCTCGAAGTAGCGACCGAGCTTCGCGATCGTCGTCGTCTTTCCGACGCCGTTGACGCCCGTGAACACGATCGTGACGGGCGGCTCGGCCTCGGCGACGGCCTCGTCGAAGTCGAACTGTCCGACGCTTATGACCTCGACGAGCGCCTCACGCAGCGCCTCGCGGACGAGGCCGGCGGTAGTGTCCACCTGCTTGCGGGTCTCGCCGATCAGCTCCTCGCGAACCCGGTCGAGAATCGTCTCGGCGACGCCCATCTCGACGTCGCTCTCGACGAGTGCCATCTCGAGGTCCCAGAGCGGCGTCTCCAGGTCCTCCTCCTCGATCACTATCCGACCGGTCGCGTAGGCCTTCGCACGGGTGAGCCGGCCGACCGTCGAGCCGTCCTCGTCGGGGTCGGGGTCAGCCTCTGTCTCTGCCCGGTCGTCGACCGGCTCCGGACGGTCGGGACGCTCGTCGGTCCCGTCGGAGGCGCTCTCCTCGTCGGCCGCCTCCTCGGCGGCGGCCTCGGCGTCCTCGCGGAACGAGTCGAGCTTGTCCTTCAGTCCGTCGAACACGGCCCTACTCGTCGCCCTGCTGTTGCATCTGCTGCATCTGCTGTTGCTGGAGCTGCTGTTGGAGCTGCTGGGCCTCCGACTCCAGCTCCTCCTGTTCGTCCTCGAGCTCCGAGACCTCGTCCCGGAGCTCGTCGATCCGCTCGTCGAGCCGGTCGCGCTTGTTCGCCAGCGCCTCGGCCGCGTCGTCCTGGTCCTGCTCGGCGGCGTAGTCGGCGCCGAGGTCGACGATCACCTCGTCGATGTCCTCGACCGTCGCGCGGACGTACGCGCCGCCGCCGATCGGCACCTGGACGACGGAGCCGGTGTCGAGGCGGTCGAGCGCGTCGGTCGCCTCGCCGATCTCGCGCTGCTCCGCGCGTGCGGCATCGATCTCTCCCCGGACGGTCTCGACCTCCTCCTCGACGGCCTGGATCGCCTCGGAGAGCTGCTGGAGCTGCTGGCGACCGCCGCCGCCACCGCCACCGCCGCCCAGGCTCATGCCGTTGCCTCCTCGGCAGCCGGCTCCGGCTCGTCGAGGTCGATCTGTGTGCGCCTGAGGCCGTGCTCGCTCCCCAGTTCCGCGTAGACGTGTTCGGCCGCGACGTTCCCGTTCGGCGCCTCCACCGTCTTGGTGAAGGGCTGGGCGCCGCCGCGGGCCTGGTAGTGACCGCTGACTCTGAACTCCATGACACGACATGGGCGAGCAGCGGTGAAAAGTCCTGTTATGGGCAGCCCGACGCCCCCCGGAGCGGGCAGCCAGGGCGTCGGCGCTTCGGGAGCCGGCGGTGAGTCAGGCGTCGACGTAGCCCAGGGCGTCCTCGATCCGGCCGAGTTCGGGGCCGGTGGTCTCCGAGCCGACGGCGTAGCCGCTCGCCGTCGCGAGCAGCCCGGAGCCGACCAGCGGCGCGCCGTAGTTGACCGTCCCCACGTCTACGGGGACACCGAGGAGGTCCTCCAGCGCCGCCAGTTCCGGCTCGCGGGCCTTCGGGTGACAGAGGACGCCGCGGTCGGTGGCGACGGCGGCGGTGCCGACGGTCCGGACGTCCGCGAGGTCGCCGCGCTCGACGGGGACCGAGAGCGCCTCGCCGACGGTCGCAACCGCATCGTCGGAGAGGTCGGGGTGGACGTACGCGCCGGCGTCGTTCGCCAGGACGACGTTGCCGGCGGCGTTCACGCGGCCCGGGAGCCGACGAACCGGCGTGCCCGTCGCGTCGGCTATCTCGTCGCGCTCGGCGTCTGTTGCCCGCCCCGAGAGGACGAACCCGTTGCCGTTGCCGGCGGCGAGGGCGCCGACCGTCGCGGAGCCGCCGACGGTCGTTCGGACCGCCTCGGCGCCGAGTTCGGCTGCCAGTCCCGCGACCACGTCGTCCTCGGCGTCCGGTCGGACCAGGAGGTGGTCGTCGGCTGCCGTCACGAAGACGCCGACGTACGGGGAGCCGGCGAACGAGGCACGGAACACGCGGTCAGTCGGCCGGCTCGGCCTCGACGACTGCCGAGCCGTCCTCGACGAACCGGGCGGCCCGCACGCGGAGCCGGCCCGGCGGCTTCCCGCGGCCACGCGCCCAGACCGTCTCGTTGAGCGACGGGTCCAGCCGGACCGCGTCCTCCTCGACGTCGAAGTGCTGCGCGAGGTGTTCGCGGACGATGGTCATCGCCGCGCCGGCGCGCTCGCCGACCGGCTTCGACTTGGCCTTGCCGAGCGGGACGGTCACGACCCGCTCGTCGAAGTCGCTGGCGCTCATCGGGGGTTACTCGTCCGTGTCCGACCGTCGCCAGTGGCGGCGCTTCGGGTTCCGCTGGACGTTCATGTTCGTCTTCATCATCACCCACGCCGGGACGCGGCTGTTCTGACGCTCCAGCTTTGCCAGCCGCTTTTTCTTGGCCTTCGACTTCTTGCTCATAGTGTGTTTTCTTTCCGCTGGATCACATATCAACCTGTCCTTCCGGGACGCCGGCCTACCGCTCCTCGTACGCGGCGACGAGCGCGCGGAGCCGTTCGATCCGCTCCTCGGTCGGCGGGTGGGTGCGGAACGGCCACTCGCGGTCGCGATCCGGGGCGAGCGACGGGAGGACGCCGAGCGCCGCCACGGACGCCGACCACTCCCGCAGGTCCGTCGTCGGCGGGTCACGTCCCGACAGCGTCCGGAGCGCCGACGCCAGCGCGGCGGGGTCGCCGGTCAGGCGCGCCGCCGTCTCGTCCGCCGCGGCCTCCCGTCCGACGGCGAAGACGCTCGCGCCGAACCCCCCGACGAGGCGCAACAGGCCGCCCACGAGGTTCCAGAACAGGTCGTCGAGGTCGGGGTCGTCGTCGACGAACAGGTCGTCGGCGAGTACGACCGGCGTGAGCGCGAGGCTCATCAGCCGGCTGTCGCCGTTCGCGAGGTGTGCCACCTCGTGGGCGACGACGGCGTCGAGTTCGGCGTCCGACAGCGCCGCGAGCAGCCCCGTCGAGACGACGAGCGCCGCCGACCTGCGCGTCCCGGCGGTCCGAGCGAGCGGGCGCGGCGAGTCCAGCACCCGCACCTCCGGCGCGGGGACGCCGGCGACCCCCGACAGCCGGTCGACGGCGCCGACCAGTCGTCCGTGTGCGTCCGCGTCTGCCGGCTCCGTCCCCCGGACCGACAGGCTCCGGAGGTTCCGCACCTCTGCCCGGAGCAGCCAGACCGTCCCGAGGAGGCCGAACCCGAGGCCGCCGACGAGGGCGACGACGACCGTCGCGAACGCGTCGACCAGCCCGACAGCCGTCGCCGCCGTCTCGACGACGACCTCGTAGCACGCAC
This sequence comes from Haloferacaceae archaeon, assembly GCA_028274865.1. GTDB lineage: Archaea > Halobacteriota > Halobacteria > Halobacteriales > Haloferacaceae > A07HB70. Next base: position 5,628 of record JAQCMY010000188.1, read on the forward strand.
CGAGGACGACGGCGACGAGGAGCCACTGGACCGGGCCGGAGGGCGGGATCAGGTAGTCGTCCCGGGTGTACGGCGCGAGCGACTCCCAGCCGCCGAAGACGAGGACCGGCACCGCGGCGGCGAGGACCACGACCGCCGGTGCCGGGAGCGGCGTGACCGCGGCGAGCCGCGGCGACGCCGCGAGCGTCCGAACGGCCTCGACGGCGGGTCCGGCGAAGCTGAAGACGACGGCGCCACACACGACGGTGACGAGCAGACAGACGAGAGCCGCGACCGGCCCGAGCGTCGCGAGGGCGACGACGGCGCGGCCGGCGAGCGAGAGGCGCAGACCGAGGCGCACGGTGGCGGCTGGAGCCGGGGGTACTTCACTCGAGCGGGACGCGCTCGACGGTCCGGTACCGCGGTCCGTCGCCGTCGAGGACGCTCTCGACCAGCCGGACGGCCTCGACCCGGAACGAGCCGATATCCGGGTCCCGCTCGTCGAGGAGGGCCTGTACGCCCGCCTTCCCGCGTGCGTCGTCCATCCGCGCGAGCGTCACGTGCGGCGTGAACGCGTGGTCGCGACCGTCGAAGCCGGCGGCGACCGTCTCGCGCTCGACTGCAGCCGCGAGCGTCGAGAGCGCCTCGTCGCCCTCGCGGACGCCGACCCACACCACTCTGATGTGGTCGCGGTCGGGGAAGACCCCGAGGCCGCCGAGCCGGACGGTGAACGGTGCGACGTCGACGCCCCCGACGGCGGCGCAGAGCGCGTCGCGGGCGTCGTCCGGGTCGGCGTCGCCGAGGAACCGCAGCGTCAGGTGGGCGTCGGCGGGGTCGGTCCGGCGGAGCGGGCCGGGCAGGTCGGACTGGAGCGCGGCCAGCGGGTCACGGAGCGCGTCGGGGAGCGTGACGGCGACGAACAGGCGCACGGTCGACCCGAGGTGACGGGCCGACTTGTTCGCGGCGCCGTCGGAAACAGCGCCACAGGAGCCGGGGACGCAAGGCTTTCACCCGGCGACGGCGGAACGTCGGGTATGACAGACGACGAGCCCCACGAGTTCTCGGGAGGAGAGGGGTTCGAGGAGACGGACTACGACGCGTTCACCCTCGACCCGGACATGGCGCTCGACCCCGACGAGGTCGGCCTCGACTCCCGGGTGCTGACCGACATCCTCGACGGGCGACAGACGCCGGGCGAGAACGTCGACGCGGCGGAACTGCTCGACGTCGGCCTCTCGTACGTCGGTATCCAGCGGTTCGAGGAGGCGACGGAGACGCTGGAGCGGGCGGCGCGATTCGCCGAGGACGACCTGCTCGCCCAGGAGGCGTGGGTGAACGCGGGCGTCGCACACGCGGAGTTAGAGGAGTACGACGAGGCGATCGGTGCCTACCGCGAGGCGCTGCGGATCGACGAGGACTCCGAACACGCCGCGAGCGCGGAGACGAACCTCGCGTACGCGCTCTGGGAGTTCGGACACACGGAGGAGGCGCTAGAGCACGCCGAGCGCGCGGTCGAGCTCGACCCGCGGTTCGCGCAGGCGTGGTACAACCGTGGGTTCTTTCTCGCCGAGCGAGGGCTGTACGAGGAGGCCGTCGACGCCCTCGACAACGCCGTCCGTCTCGGGATGCGCTCCGCGGAGGTCCACGAGGAGCGCTCGCGCGCGCTGGATGAACTCGGCGAGCGCGAGGCCGCAGAGGAGGCACAGACCCGCGCCGACGAGCTGCGCGAGGAGCGCGAGCGCAGCCTCGTCGACGAGGGCGGCGAGCGCGACCCGCCCCGCTGATGGCGCCCGAGGCCGAGGTGCTGCTTCGCGAGCGCGAGACGCCCGAGGGGCTGCTGGTCTCCGTCTGTGACGCCGACTGCGTAGGCGAGACGTTCGCCCACGAGCAGGGCGAACTCGAGGTGACCGAGGCGTTCTACGGCGGCGCGGAGGCCGAGCCGGCGGGGACCGACCGGGTCGTCGCCAGCCTCCGTCGGGCGACGACGGCGAACCTCGTCGGCGACCGGGCCGTCGGGCTGGCCGTCGAGGCGGGTCTCGTCGACGAGAACCGGGTGCTGGAGCTCGACGGCACCCGGCACGCACAGCTCGTCCGGCTCTGA
>JAQCMY010000192.1 GCA_028274865.1 Haloferacaceae archaeon
CGAGCGCGGCAGGTCGGCACGCCACCGTACCCGCACGGAGCGGCTAACGGGCTGGTATGTTCCACACAATAATAAGTGACAGACACGGCTGGATTCGCCCGCGGAGCGTCTCACGAGTGTCAGACGACATCACACTCGACGAAGCGACAGACCTGATCGCGGCTGCCGAGTCGAGAGCAGCCGAGATCGACAACCCGATGGTGATCACGGTGGCGAACGCGGAGGGGAACCTCGTCGCCCAGCACCGGATGGACGACGCGTGGCTGGCGTCGGTCTCCATCTCCCGGAACAAGGCGTACACCTCGGCTGCGCTCGACACGCCGACACACGAGCTCGCGGAGCCGTCCGAGCCGGGGAACTCGCTGTACGGGCTACAGACGACCGACGAGGGCCGGATCGTGATCTTCGGAGGCGGCTATCCGCTGGAGCGCGACGGCACCGTGGTCGGCGCGATCGGCGTCTCGGGCGGCGCCGTCGAACAGGACCGCGAGGTCGCCGAGGCCGGCCTCGAGCGGTGGGACGACCTCGTCGCGGACGGCTGAGCCGGACAGCGCCGCCGGCGCAGGTCTGGCCGTCCGTGCGGGAGACGTGTCGCACCGGTGGCCGTCGCGCTACGCCAGCAGGAGGGCGAGCGCGACGGCCAGGAAGACCACCTTCAGGCTCGTGTTCAGGGCGACCACCCGTGCGCCGAACTCGGCGCCCCAGACGCCGTACTGGAACGGGATCGACCGCTTGAACGTCGAGACGCCGAGGCTGACGAGGCCGCCGACCAGCATCGTCGCCACGGCGGTCCGGGGCGTGAACGGTCCGCCGTCGCCGACGAGGGGTGCCACCGTCGCCGCGCCCGCCGTCGTGTCGAACGCGAACACGGCGACGACGGGGACGGCGGCGCCGGGGAGGCCGAGAAGCGCCGCCAGGGGGTCGGCGGCAGCCGTCGCGGCCCGCAGGTCGACCGCGGCGACGAGGACGGTCACCAGCGCGTAGACGACGGCCAGCCGCGGGACGATACGACGGATCGTCGAGCGCGTGCTCCCGAGCGCCGCCCGCACAGCACCGCCGAGAGAGTCGGGCCGGTCGGTTGTCGTCGGGCCGCCGTCCGGGGTCGGGGTCGGGTCGTCGGACCGGCCGGTCGCCGGCGCCGAGAGCAGGAGGGCACCGCCGACGAGACCCGCGAGGGTAATACCGAGGGCGACGGCGGCGCGTGCGCCGACGTAGAGCACGCCGACCCGTGCGCCGAGGACGGGGATGAGGACGGGAACGTAGAACGTGAACAGGTGCTGGACGAAGCCGAAGAACGTGTTGACGGTGACGGCGACGAGCGTCTGCCGGTCGGAGAGCCGCCCGGACTCGCGGAAGTCGGCGAGCATCCCGTAGCCCGCCGTCGTCGAGGCGGCGGTCGTGAGGACCGCCGTCCCGGCCTCGTCCGGGAGGTTCGCGGGGCCGGTCAGGTGCCGCGAGAGGCCGGCGACGCGTTCGACCGCGCCGAGTTCGACGGCGACGTTCGCGAGGAAGACGCCGGCGGCGACGAGGACGGCGATACGCAGGACCCGGACGGCGATGTCGGCCGCGAGCGCGGGGTCGAGCGTCTGGAGCAGCACCACAGCCGCGCTTCGAGCGCGGGCCGCATATCGCCGTCGGTCGGTCCGTCCCGCGCGTCGACTCCGCGGGCGGAGGTGGCCGGCCTCGTCACCGACGACCCGCGGCTCGCCGTCCGGAGCGCGGTCGGCGCGACCGGGCCGAGCGGCGGGGGGCTCAGTCGCTCGCGCCGGCGTCGTCGGCCCGAGCGTCCTCCGACGAGTCGGCGTCCGGGAGCGACGCCGCGGCGTGCCAGTGGGCCGACAGGCCGGAGGCGTGCGTGAGCTGGCGTCCCACGGTCTGTCGCGACAGTGCCTGCGGAGCGGTGTGCCACGAGAGGAGTCGTCTGTCCGTCACGCTCGGCACGTGCGACGCCGTCGGTATAGTTCGGGCGCGAGTTTAGCGGGCGTGAAAACGCCGCTCAGACGAGCAGGCGAACGGCCAGGAAGAGCACGACCACCCCGAGTACGTCACAGACGTTCGTGACGACGGGGACGACGACGTCGTCCGGGTCGAGGCCGAGACGGTACGCCGCGTACGTGGCGGCGAGCGCGACGACCACCGCGAGGGCGGCGAGTGCCAGCCCCGCGGCGACGGCCACCCTGACGACCGCGACGAGCGGCAGGCGCGCGCCGCCGGTGACGGCGGCCAGCAGCCACGCGCCGGCGCCGACGACGGGAAAGACGGTTGCGGCGAGGCCGAGCGTCGCCAGCGCATTTCCGACGAGCACCTCGCTCCCGGGGTCGAACGCGAGCAGGCCGAGGTGGAGCGCGGTCGAGAGCCGCGAGGCGAGCACGCTCCCGAGGTTCCCCGCCGTGCCGATCGTGACGGGCACGAGGACGAGCAGGGCGGGCGAGCGAAGAAGCGTCGACTCGAACCCGCCGAGGACGAGCCCGCTCCCGACCTCGACGAGCGTCAGGAGGAGCAAGAGCGGCAGGGTGGCGCGCGTTATCGCCCGGACGCTCCACGCCGTGGTGGTCACCTCACGGCCCCCCGAAGAGCCCCGCCGCGCGGACGGCACGGACGGCGACGAGCAGGAAGGCGACCCCGAACACGTCGCCGGTCGTCGTCACCAGCGGTCCGACCAGGGCGTCGGGGTCGTACCCCCGGCGATAGCCCGCGAACACCGCCGTCACGACGACGACGGTGAGCGTCGCTCCGGAGAGCGCGCCCGCGAGCAGCGCCATCGCGACCAGGCCCGAGAGCGGGGCGGGCGCCGCGGTGCCGGGGAGGACCGACAGCGCCGCGAAGGCGGCGACGGCGGCGAACGCGCTCGCGAGCAGGCCGTTCGCCAGCGCCGCCGCACACGCCCGCGCCAGCCGGTCGTCGGCAGCCCCCAGCCGCGGCGCGATCATCCCCTGGTGGAGCGCGGTGGCGACGCGCGCGCCGAGCGAGGAGTAGACGTTTCCCCGCGTCGCGAGGAGTGCGGGCACGAGGACGAGGAGACCGGGGACGGCGGCGAGGTCGGAGCGCATCCCGCCGAGGACGAGGCCGGCCAGCAGTCCGCCGACGAGGCTGGCCGAGAGGGCGGGCAGCGCCTCGCGGTAGGCGTCGCGCGCGACCCGCCCGAGGCTCATGGACGAGCGGGCCGGGCCAGCGTGGTAAACGCGTCGTTAGCGCGGGGGCGCGGGCGAAACAGCCGCGCCACGAGACCGGGCGCAGTGACAGAAGACCCGTGACGATCCGGCGCCCGCGGTCGGGTCACCGCGTCACGGCGAGGGAGACAGCCGCCAGCGTCGAGACGGCGGCGGCACCCGCGAGCACGGTGAACGCGACCCGAAACGTCGAGACGTCCGAGAGGTAGCCGACGGCTGCGGGCGCCGCCGCCGCGGAGACGAGCATCGCCGTGCGGACCACGCCGAGCGTCCCGCCCGCCACGTCCTCGGGGATGACGGCCACGAAGTAGGCGTCGCGCACGGGCCGGAAGCCGTGGAGGCCGACGCCGAGGCCGAGCACCGACGCGCCGAGAGCGAGCGTCCCGGAGCCGAGGACGAGGGCGGCGAGACAGGCGGTGGCGAGGGCGAGAAGCGCCGCGACGACGCGGAGCGGGCCGAGTCGGTCGGCGACGTCGCCGGTGAACGGCTGGACGCCGGCGGCGACGAAAAAGCCCGAGTAGAGCAGACTCGCCGTCTCCGCCGTGAGGCCCGCGCCGTCGCTGAGGTAGAGCGGCAGGAACGAGACGAGACCGTTGATGACGAACGCGGCGACGACCGCGAGCACCGAGAAGAGCAGAAACCGTGGCGCGCGGAAGACCGCGAGGTACGCCCCCATCTCGGTGCCCTCGTCGGCGCCGTCGTCGGCAGGGGCGGGCGCCCGCGCCGCGACGCGGCGGCGAAACGCGAGGCCGAGCGCCAGCGCCGCGACGGCGCCGCCGAGAAAGAGCAGGCGCCAGTCCACCGCCGCCGCGAGGGCAACGGCGACGAGCGCCGGAGCGACGACGCCAGCCGACTCGCCGACGGTGTCCATCACCCCGAGCGCGCCGCCCGTGCGGTCGGCGTACACCGTCGAGAGCAGGGTGATCGCGACGGTCTTGTGTGCGCCGGTGCCGATGCCCACGAGAACGACGGCGACGACGAGGACGGAGAACGCCGGCGCGAGAAAGAGCAGCGCCGCGCCGAGCGCGGCGAGCACCGCGCCGCCGGTGATGACGGCGACGGTACCGACCCGGTCGGCGAGCGCGCCCGACGGAAACTGCATGGCGGCGTAGCCGACGAGCAGGCCGGTGAACACCAGCCCGAGCTGGGTGTTCGAGACGGCGTACGTCTCGCGGAACGTCGGGAACAGCGGCGGCAGGGCGTAGCGCAGAAACTTCGCGAGAAACCACAGCCCCGCCGTGAGCGCGAGGACGTCGAGCGTCGACAGCCGCTCGCGGAGGGCAGACAGGCGCGCCGGCGCGAGCGTCGACACGCGGCTAGCCGAACGGTCCGGCGCCGCCCATCCCGCCGCCCTGGTCGCCCATCTTGCGCATCATCCGCTGGAGGTCGCCGTCGCCCATCCCCTGGAACTGCTTGAGCGTGCGCTCCATCATCCGGTGTTGCTCGAGCAGCTCCCGGACGACGGACTCGTCGACGCCCGCGCCACGGGCGATGCGGACGGTTCGTTCCTTCCCGACGACGCGGGGGTTCTCTAGCTCTCCGTCGGTCATCGAGTCCATCACCACCTCGAAGCTGCGCAGGCGCTCCTGGGTGACGTCCATCGCGTCGTCCGGGAGCTGGTCCATCATCCCGCCGCCGAGGCCGGGGATCATGTCCATCACCTGGTCGAGCGGCCCCATCCGGTCCATCGCCTGCATCTGTTTGCGCATGTCCCGGAGGGTGAACTGCCCCTCCAGCAGATCCTCGGGGTCCCAGTCGTCCTCCGCGTCGTCCGTCTCGGCCATCGCTCGCTCGACGCGCTCGGCCAGCTGCTGGAGGTCGCCCATCCCGAGCAGCCGGGAGACGAAGCCGCTCGGCTCGAACCGCTCGACGTCCTGGACCGTCTCGCCGGTGCCGAGGAAGGCGATCGAGGAGTCGGTCTGGTCGACCGCGGTGAGTGCGCCGCCGCCTTTGGCCGTGCCGTCCAGCTTGGTGACGACCACGCCGCCGACCCCGACGGCGTCGTCGAACTCGCGGGACTGCTCGCGGGCGCCCTGCCCGATCGCGGCGTCCATGACCAGCAGCGAGCGGTCCGGGGAGACCGCCCGCTCGATCTCCTCGATCTCGTCGATCAGGTCGTCCTCCAGGGCGTGTCGACCCGCGGTGTCGACGATGTGGACCTCGGCGTCCTCGGTCGCCGCCAGCCCGTCGCGGGCGATCTGGACCGGGTCGTCCTCGTCCGGGTCGCCGTAGAACGCCACCTCCGCGCGCTCGCACATCTGCGCTGCCTGGTCGTAGGCGCCGGGGCGGAACGTGTCCGTCTGGATGACTGCGGGCCGGAGGCCCTTCTTCGAGAACCACCACGCCATCTTCGCCGCCGTGGTGGTCTTGCCCGACCCCTGGAGCCCCGCGAGCATGATCGTCTGTGGCTCCAGCGGGATCTCCGTCGAGTCGCCGATGAGGTCGACCATCTCCTCGTAGACGATCCGCAGGACGTGGTCGCGGGCGCTCGTCCCCGACGGCGCCTCCTCCTCCAGCGCGCGCCGCTCGATGGCGTCGGAGAGGTCGGTGACGAGGTCGACGGCGACGTCGGCCTGGAGGAGCGACCGCTGGATCTCGCGGACGATGTTCTTGACGTCCTCCTCGGAGACGCGGGACTTCCCTCGCAGGTCGTCGAGGGTCCCGCGCAGCGAGCTCCCGAGGTCGTCGAGTACCATACAGCTCCATCGCCGCTCCCGGCCTAAATGCCTGTCCTATCTTTCTTCAAGCCGAGAATCCCGCCGTTTACGGCGGGCGTGAAGCCGACAACTGCCCCACGTTCCACCGTCGGTTGCAGACCGAATACCCCACGACAGCAAACCGTTACTAAAATTGGGTGTATAGAAATTAGTATAGACAAATGAAGTAAAACCTCGAAAAAGGGTCGCACACGGTCTACGCGCTTCAATATCAGTTTGTGACCGTCACAAAGTACCGCGCGGACATCCTCACCGACGAGATAGCCGAACGCATCAGTGAGATTGCCAGCGACATCTCCGAAGACTTCGGCGTGAGCATCCAGAACGTCAACGGTGGTTCCGACCACGTTCATATCTTGTTCACGGCGAAGCCA
>JAQCMY010000102.1 GCA_028274865.1 Haloferacaceae archaeon
TCGGCGGCGGCCTGACCGCGCTCCAGACGGCAGCGATCACCACCGGACTCCCGTTCGCGGTGATCCTCTGCCTGATGTGTTACACGGTCTATCTCGGACTCGACAACGAGTACGAGATCCTCGAGAGCGAGGCGTTCGCGGACCGCATCGAGGACATGACCACCGAGGACGACGTCGACGTGGTCACCACCGGCGACGAGATGGTGACCGACATCGCGTCCGGCGACGAGTCCGCGAGCAGCGACTGACGCCACCCCGCGGTTTCGTCTTTTTCCAGAGGCGCCGGTCAGTAGTACTCCCACTCGTCGCCCGAGTCGCCGCGCGAGACGCTGTCGTCCTCGGACTCGGACTCGGACTCTCCGGGCCACTCGACGCCGTCGCCGAGCACCTGCCGGTAGGCGAAGGCGCCGAGCGCGACGACCGCCAGCACCAGCAGGAGGGTGCCGGCGATAACCGCGGCCTGCGCGAGCGAGCCGAGGAGCCCCCCGCCGAGTGACTGGAACACGCCGACCTCGTTCGGCGCCGCGCCACAAGAGGCTTCGGCCCGCTCAGCGCGCCTCGGCCGGGACGCTCCGGTCGTCGTGGATGTAGTGACGGGTCGGGCTCCCGAGGCCGACGGCGGCGACGAGCGTCCAGACGGCGAGCGCGGGGAGCGCCGGGAGCACGAGCCACGGGAGCGCGCTCACGACGGCGCCGACGGCGGCGCCGAGCAGCGGGCGGCGCGGCCCCTCCACCTGGGTGAGGGCAGCGCCGACGACGAGGTAGCCGAACGACCCGAGCGCCGTCAACGCCGTCCCGACGACGAGGGCGCCGAGCCAGCGGAGTGTCGTCCCGCCGAGCCCCGCGCGTGCGACCTGAAACAGCCCGTAGCTCCCGACTGCCGCGACCAGGGCGAACGCGACGACGCCGTAGACCGCCGCGAGCGGCGAGCCGTCGACGGTTCGGTCGACGGCGCGGCTGACCGCCGCGGGCCGCCGGCCGAGCAGGCCAACGGCGAACAGCAGGACGAGGGCGAACGAGACGCCGGCCAGAACCGGCCCGGAGGCGTCGACGGGTCCGGACGGACCCCCGACCGGCGGGAGCGACGGGGCGAACACACTGTGCGTACGCCGTGCCGGGTCGAAAAGCCGTCGGGACGGTCCTGCGCGGCAGCCGGGGGGCGGCGAGGCGCTTATGTCGGTCGGAGCTGTACCGGAAAACGAACGTGTTAGACACGCTGCGGGCGCTGATCGGGCTGAGTAAAGCAGCCGGTCGGCGCGTCATCAAGCCGCTCCAGCGGGGCGACGGCCCGAACAAGTTCCGCCTCTCTGCCGTCGACACCGCGACGACCACCCACGACGGCGACAGCGGGTGGGCGAGCCGTCCCCCCGCGGTTCTGGAGTGTCCGCGCTGCGAGAGCGAGGTGCTCCAGCACCACGCCTTCGACGACATCGACTGCCCGCGCTGTGTCGCGGAGCTCGACTACGACGAGTTCCCCGAGCTGTCGCTGCTCCGGCTCACCTGCCCGGTCTGCCGGAGCGAGATGACCCACGGCCAGCGCCACCCGGAGGTGCTCGACATCGTCGAGTGGGCGACCTGTGACGGCTGTCGCTACCACTGGGAGTTCAGACACTCCTACGCCGGCGTCGAGTCCGAGTCCGGCGTTCCGACCGGGCTTCCGGAGCCGGGCGTCGGCGACGGCGCCGACTAGCGCGTCTCGCGGGCCGCCGCGACGGTCCGGACCGCAGCCGCGTTCTCCGCGACGTCGTGGACCCGCACCACGTCGGCCCCGCGCTCGGCGGCCATCGCCGTCGCCGCCACCGTCGGCGGCAGGCGCTCGCCGCTCTCGGTGCCCGTCGCCCCGAACATCGACTTTCGGGAGTGGCCGACCATCACCGGACAGCCGAGCGCCCGGAACTCGCCGAGACGGTCGAGGAGTTCGAGCGACTCCGCGGCGCTCTTGCCGAACCCACAGCCGGGGTCGACGACGATCCGGTCGCGGTCGATCCCCGCCCGCTCGGCGTGGAGCACCTGCTCGGACAGTTCGGCGAGGACGTCCTCGACGACGTCGTCGTAGGTGACCGACCGGTCCGGGTCGACCGGCGCCGAGAGGCTGTGCATCAACACGAGCGCGGCGTCGTGGTCGGCCACGACGAACCGCATCTCGGGGTCGGAGAGCCCGGAGACGTCGTTGACGATGTCGGCTCCGGCCGCGAGGGCGGCCTCGGCGACCGGGGCCTTCCGGGTGTCGACAGAGACGGGCACGTCGAGGTCGGCAACCGCCTCGATCACCGGCTCGACCCGGGCGATCTCCTCTGTGACTGATACCGGGTCGGCGCCCGGTCGGGTGCTCTCGCCGCCGATATCGACGATATCGGCGCCGTTCGCGGCCATCTCCTCGGCGCGGTCCACCGCCGCGTCCAGCCGGTTATACTCGCCGCCGTCGTGGAAGCTGTCGGGCGTGACGTTGAGGATACCCATCACCGCCGTTCCCGACGCCGTGTCGAAGGGGTTCCGGGGGCGGTTGTCGACAGCCGCGGCGACCTGTCGGGCGGCGTACGAGTTTCCGCCGTCGACGGCGCGGAACTGCGGGACGGTGCCGGACAGCACCGTCGCGACGAGCGACCCTGGCGCTCCGGCTGTCGAGCGGAGGCAGGTGCCGCCGGCTGCCTCGAACCGCTCGGCGATCCGGTCGGCCTGCGCGGGCCTGAGCGTCGTCGCGAGCGTCCGCCGGTCGACGGCGTCGTCCGCCGCCTCGGGGAACGTCGCGCCGGAGAGCGCCGCGGCGCCGGGGTCGGCGTCGCGGCTCCGGCGCTTCGGGACGACCAGCCGCGCCCAGCGGTCCCGCGCCTCCGCGACGGCGTACAGCGACCCGACGACGAGGACGAAGTCGTCCGGGCCCGCCACGGCGAGCGCCCGGTCGGTCGCCTCCGGGACCGTCCCGACGCGGCACACGTCGGCGGCGTGACCGGCGAAGGCGTCCGCGAGCGTCGCGGGGGACGCGGCCCGGTCGGCGTCGGCGCTGGTGACGAAGGCCGTCGCGGCTGGCGGGAGTTCGTCGGCCATTCCCGCGTGGTCCTTGTCCCGCATCGCCCCGAAGACCACGTGGAGGTCGTCGTAGTCGTAGCGGGCGAGCAGGTCGCTCACCGCGGCCATCGCGCCGGGGTTGTGCGAGCCGTCGAGGGCGACGGTCGGCTCGCGTTCGACGATCTCGAACCGCCCCGGCCACGTCGCCTGCCGGAGGCCCGTCGCCAGCGTCGTCTCGTCGACGCCCGCGACCTGCCGGGCCAGCGTCGCCGCGACGCCGGCGTTCATCGCCTGGTGCCGGCCGAGCAGCGGGAGTCGTGTCTCGACCGCCCAGTCGGCGGCGTCGAGCGACACCTCGCACTCGACGAGTTCGACCAGTCCGTGTTCGCGGGCGACCACGTCGGGGCCGGACCCGGGGTCGCCGACGGTCACGACGTCGGTCACCGACCGGACTGCCCCGAGCGCGGGGCCGGTCGTGCCGGTGACCAGCGGCGCGTCGGCGGGCGCGACCTGTGCCTTGTCGCGGGCGATCTCCTCGACGGTGTCGCCGAGCAGCTCGGTGTGTTCGAGCGACACGCTCGTCACCGCGCTCGCGACGGGGTCGACGGCGCTCGTCGCGTCGTACCGGCCGCCGATACCGACCTCCAGGACCGCCACGTCGACGTCCTCGGCGGCGAAGACGTCGAGCGCGGCGGCGGTCAGCGCCTCGAAGTGTGTCGGCTCGTCGTCGTCGGCCCGGAGACGGTCGAGACAGGGATCCAGGCGCTCGACGGCCCGCGTCACCGCCGCCTTCGAGACGCGCCGGCCGTCGACCCGGATCTGTTCGCGGAAGTCGTTCAGCTTCGGCGACGTGAACAGGCCGACGCTGCGGCCCGCCGACCGGAGCGTGCTCTCCAGCATCCGTGCGGTGCTCCCCTTGCCGTTCGAGCCGGCGATCTGGACGCAGTCGAACGCCTCGTGTGGGTCGTCGAGGTGGGCGAGCATCCGTGTCGTCGTCTCGACCCCGAGCTTCGGTCGCCGGCGCTGGAGCGACCGCAGGCGGTCGGCCGACTCGGTGTACTGCATATCCAGACCCACGGCGGCGGCGGCATGAACTTATCGTCGGGCGAGGACGTCACGCCCGAACCTCGTCGTCTCGTCTGATTGACACGACGTGGCAGGGCGGCACAAGTCCTCCGCCCGGCATCAGATACGCAAACATTCTTGCGGCGGCTGGCGGGATAGACTGGTATGTCACCGCCCGAAGAGACGACAGAGCCGATCCCGACGGACTACGACATCGCGCAGGCGACCGAGATGGAGCCCATCTGGGAGCTGGTCGAGTCGTGGGGGCTCGGCCTCGACGATCTCCAGTACTTCGGGTCCTACACCGCGAAGGTCAAACACGACGCGATCGAGCGGCTGCGCGACCGGGCAGCAGAGCGGGAGAACAACCTGGTACTGGTGACGGGGATGACGCCGACGCCGAAGGGCGAGGGCAAGACCGTCACGACCGTCGGCCTCGGCCAGACGCTCAACAGCCTCGGCGAGGAGGCGATGATCGCCATCCGCGAGCCGTCGCTCGGCCCGGTGTTCGGCGTCAAGGGCGGCGCGGCGGGCGGCGGCCGGTCGCAGGTCCTGCCGATGGAGGACATCAACCTCCACTTCACCGGCGACCTCCACGCCCTGACGGCGGCGCACAACCTCATCGCGGCGATGCTCGACGCCCGGGTCTCGCAGGGCAACAGCCTCGACATCGACATCAACGACGTGCGCTGGAAGCGGGCACTCGACATGAACGACCGGGCGCTCCGCGAGACGGTCGTCGGCCTCGGCGGCGAGCGCGGCGGGACGCCACGCGAGGACGGCTTCGAACTCACCGCCGCCTCCGAGCTGATGGCCGTGCTCTGTCTGGCCGACGGCCTCGCCGACCTCAAAGAGCGGGTCGCACGCATCATCGTCGCCTACGACGACAGTGGCGACCCGGTCACCGTCGACGACATCGAGGCGACCGGCCCGGTGACGATGCTTCTCCGGGACGCGGTCAAGCCGAACGTCGTCCAGACGGTCGAGGGCACGCCGGCGTTCGTCCACGGCGGCCCGTTCGCGAACATCGCCCACGGGACGAACTCGCTGGTCGCGGACAAGGCCGCGTTCGGCATGGGCGACTACCTCGTCACGGAGGCCGGCTTCGGCTCCGACCTCGGCGCCGAGAAGTTCATGAACATCGTCTGCCGGCTCGGCGACATGACGCCGAACGCCGTCGTTCTCGTCGCCTCCGTCCGGGCGCTCCAGTACCACGGGCTGGAGCAGTGGCCGGTCGACTACGACGAGGTGGCAGCCGCCGGGGTCGCCGAACTCGAGCGGGGGTTCGACAACCTCGACGCACACGTCCGGAACCTCCAGCAGTTCGGCACCCCGGTCGTCGTCGCCGTCAACCGGTTCCCCGACGACGACGACGACGAGGTCCAGGCGGTGCTCGACCACTGTCACGAGGACCTGGGCGTCCGCGCCGCCGAGTCCGAGATGTTCGCGGAGGGAAGCGACGGCGGCGTCGCCCTCGGAGAACAGGTGCTCTCCGCCGTCGACGACGGCGACGAGGACGAGTTCGAGTTCCTCTACGACGACGAGGCCTCTGTCGCGGCGAAGATCGAGACGATCGCGACCGGCATCTACGGCGCGGACGGGGTGAAGTTCACCGGGAGCGCCCTCGACGACATCGACCGGATGGAGAGCCTCGGCTTCGGCGACCAGCCGGTCTGCATGTCGAAGACGTTCCACTCGCTCAGCGACGACGCGACGGAGAAGGGCGCGCCGACGGACTGGGAACTCGAGGTCACCGAGGTGTATCCGTCCGCGGGCGCCGGCTTCCTCGTTGCCCTCACCGCCGACGCCCTGACGATGCCCGGGCTCCCCCGGCGGCCCGCCGCCGCCGACATGGACATCGACGGCGAGGGCAACATCTCCGGGCTGTTCTGACAGGGACCCGCGTTCGGGGCTGTCGACGGCGGTCGGAGCGCTCACTCGACGGTCGCGACGGCCTCGATCTCGACTGCTGCGCCTTTCGGGACGTCGCCGACGCCGACGGCGCTGCGGGCCGGCGGCGCGTCCAGGTCGCCGAAGTACTCGCCGTACGCCTCGTTGAACGCCTCGAAGTCGTCGACGTCGTCGAGGTAGACCGTCGTCTTCAGGACGTCGTCGAGGCCGAGTGCCGCCGCCGAGAGCACCGCCTCGACGTTTCGGAGACACTGGCGCGTCTGTTCGGCGACCGGCGCGTCGTCGAGCAGGTCACCGTCGGTCGTCAGCGGCAGCTGTCCCGCCGTGAACAGCAGGTCGCCGTCCGTGGTCGCCTGGCTGTACGCCCCGACCGCAGCCGGCGCGTCGTCGGTGCTGATGGTCCGTTTCACGGCCGGTCCTGTCGCGGAGACAGATTAAATCCCGTCGGTGCCAGGCAGCTATTTGTGCGTTCGCGCCCACCGGTCGTGGGTGGCCGACAGGACAGAGGGGCCGGACAGCGCCGTCGAGGAGGTGTTCTACCCGACGGACCGTGTCACGCTCGTCGACTGGCGCCGGGTGTCCGGCGCGAAGCCCGCGGTGGCGCTCGTCGGCGTCGTCGCGCTCCTCGCGTTCGTCGCCGGGCTGTCGAACCTGAGCGACGAGGCGCTGGCGCTGGAGGGGCCGCTCGCGGCCGTCGTCCCCGGCGCGACCGGGTTCGCGCGGTTCGGCGGCGTCGTCGCCGCGTTCACGCTCGCGCTCGTCACCGTCGGGCTGCGGCGCCGGAAGCGCCTCGCGCTGCGGGTCGCCCTTGTCGCCCTCCCCGTCGTCGCGCTCCTACCGCTGACGACACTCCAGCCGACAGACGTGCCGCTGCTTCTCGCCGCCCTCGCCGCCTACCCGCTGCTCGTCCGCAACCGGGAGCGCTTCGACCGTGCGCTCCACCTCGAGCCGCTCCAGGTCGCCTCACTGTCGTCGTTCCTCGCCGTCGGCGTCTACGGCACCGTCGGCTCGTACAGTCTGCGGAGCCAGTTCGCCGAGCTGAACGGCTGGGGCGACGCGGTGTACTACGTCATCGTCACGGTCGCCACCGTCGGCTACGGCGACGTGACGCCGACGACGCCGGCCGCGCAGTGGTTCTCGCTGTCGGTGATCGTGCTCGGCACCGGCGCGTTCACGATCGCTGTCGGGGCGCTGGTCGGGCCCGCGATCGAGTCGCGGATGGCCGCCGCATTCGGAAACATGACCGCATCTGAGCTCACGCTGCTCGAGGATCACGTCGTGATCCTCGGCCACGGCGACGTCACCGAACCGCTCCTCGAGACGCTGGAAGCCGAGGCGGACCTCGTGGTCGTCACGCGCGACTCCGACGCCGCGGCGGCGCTCGGCGACGACGTGAACGTCCTGACCGGTGACCCGACCGACGAGACGGTTCTCGAGGACGCCCGGCTCGACGTCGCACGCGGCGTCGTGGTCGGGAGCGACGACGACGCGCGGGACGTTCTCGCCGTCATCGCGGCGACGAACGTCGCGCCGGACGTGCGCGTCGTCGCCGCCGCGAACGAGGGCAAACACGTCGACAAGCTCGGCTCCGTCGGCGCGGACCGGGTCGTCGACCTGCGCAGCATCGGCGGGCGGCTCCTCGGCCGGTCGGTACTCGGGAGAGAGCCGGCGTCGGGCGAGGACCTGTTCGAGGAGCCCTGAGCAGACGGACGAACCTCTTTACCAGTGTGCGTCACATACGCACGCAGTGAGTTCGTCCGAGTACGGGGACGCCGGCGGAAGCGCCGCCGAACTCCTCCTGCCGCTGTGTGCCGTCTCGGGCGCGGCGGTCTGTGCGGGATTTTTCTTCCCCGCGTTCGTCGGCGACGCCGTCTCCGGCGCGACGTGGCTCGCCCTCTCGATGGTGTTTTTCGTCTCCGGGCTGGCGTACCTCGCCGTCCTCCCCGGCGACGAGGCCTCCGGCGGGTCGGTCGTGCTCTGCCTCCGGCGTACCGGGCTGGCGGGCACGGCCCGCGAGTTCGTCGGCCGTCACGACCCGGTGGTGCTCGGCGTGCCGGCTGTCGTCTTCGCCCTGTTCGTCGCGGCGCGAGCGGCGTTCCCGGCGGCCACCACGGGCGCCGTCGACGCCGTCTCGGGGGCGGTGCTGCGCGGGTTCGGCGCGTTCTTTCTCGGCGCCGTCCTCGTCGCCGTCGCGTACTGCCTGTTTCTCCTCTTCGGGCCGTGGGGCGACGTGCGCCTCGGCGGGCCGGACGCGGAGCCGGCCTACACCTACCCCACCTACTTCACGCTGATCTTCACCGCCGGCATCGCCGCCGGCATCGTCTTCTGGGGGCCGGCGGAGTCGCTGTTTCACTACCAGACGCCGCCGCCGTACTTCGACGCGGCCCCGCGGTCTGACGCCGCCGTCGGCGGCGCGCTGACCTACGCGCTCTTTCACTGGGGTCTGTCGGCGTGGAGCGCCTACGCCGTCGTCGGGGTTCCGGTGGCGTACTACGCCTTCGAGCGTGGCGCGCCGCTCCGGGTGTCGGCCATCCTCACGCCGTTCCTCGGCCCCGACGGCCTCGACAGACTCCCGGCCCGTGTCGTCGACACTCTCGCCGTCTTCGCAACCGTCGGCGGTATCGCCACCTCCGTCGCGCTGGTGGCAGAGCAGTTTCTCGCCGGCATCGGATTCCAGTGGGGCGTCACGACGGGACAGACCGGGCCGGTCCTGTTCGTCGGCGGCCTGACGCTCGTCGTCGTGCTGTCGGCGGTCACCGGCGTCCACCGCGGCATCCGGCGGCTGGCCGGGGTGAACGTCGCGCTGTTCGCGCTGTTCGCCGTCGTCGTCGCCGCCGTCGGGCCGCTCGGGGTCGTCTCCGGTCGAGGCGCGGCGGCGCTCGGGAGCTACGCGGTCAACTTCGTTCCGCTGAGCCTCCACGTCGGCGGCGCGTGGGTCGCCGAGTGGACGGTCTGGAACTGGTCGTGGTGGTTCTCCTGGGCGCCGTTCGCGGGGCTGTTCGTCGCCGCGCTCTCGCGGGGCCGGCGGGTGCGGACCGTCGTGTTCACCGGCGTCGTCGCCACGTCGCTCGCGACGATGGCGTGGTTCGTCCTCCTCGGCGGGACGGCGCTCTGGGTGCAGCGCGCCGGTATCGCCGACGTCCTCGGTTCTGTCGCGGCCCGCGGCGGCGCCGAGACGGTCGTCGGCTTCCAGGTGTTCGCCGCGCTGCCGCTCGGGCAGCTGCTCACCTTCCTCTTTCTCGCGCTCATCGTCGTCTTCATGGCCACCTCGGCGGACACCTCGACGCTCGTCGTCGCCGTGCTGGCGGCGCGCGAGGGCGTCGCGCCGTCCACCGGGAGCGTCGTCTTCTGGGGCGTCTTCCAGGGCGCGGTTGCCGTCTCCCTGCTCCTCGTCGGCGGCGGGCAGACACTCCAGGCGCTCGCGGTGCTGACCGGCGGCCCGTTCGCCGTCCTGTCGCTGGTGGCTCTCGCCGGCCTGACCCTCTCGTTCTACCGCCGGGAGCGGGGGCAGGGCCACGAGTCGCTGGTGACGCGCCTCGGCAGCCGGCTCCCGACGGTCCAGACCCACCACGACGTGGAGCCGCCGGAGGAGTGAGAGACCGACGGCCTCAGCCGTCGCGCTCCCGGAGCGCCCGGAGATCCGCGCGGGTGTTGACGTTCGCGAGCGACGAGGCCATTCCGACCCCGGCGCCGGCCTCGACCGGGTGGCGCGCGACGTCGTCGAGGGCGCCGACGAGCGCCCGCACGCCGCCGTCACGGGGCAGGTCCGGCGCGACGCGGCAGACCGCCTCGCGGCGGTAGAGCGCGTGTGTCGGCTGGACGACGCCGTCCTCGGTCACCACGACGGCGTCGCCCGCCGCCCGGTCGAGCAGCCACCCGACGGCGGCGGGCGCGAGCAGCGGCATGTCACAGCCACAGACAAAGAGCCACGGCTCCGAGAGCGCGCGCGCGGCGCCGACGACGCCGGCGAGCGGCCCTTCGAACCCGGGGTCGTCCTCGACGAACGCGGCGTCGCCGAGAACCCTCCCGAGCGCCGTGCGCTGGTCCGGTCCCCGGACGGCCACGGCGGGCGGGGGGCCGGTCGCGGCCCGGAGCGCCCGCGCGACGTGGACGGCCAGCGGGTCGTCGTCGAGCGTCGCGAGCGCCTTCGGCCCGCCCGCGAACCGCCGGCTCAGCCCGCCGGCGAGCACGACGCCGCGGGTGGTCGGACGGCTCACGTCCGCGGAAGCGGCGCCGCGGGCTTGAGCGTTCGGTCAGTCGTCGGCGGGGCGCACCTCGACGCGGTCGACGCCGCGGCGCACCAGTGGGTCCGCCGGGTCCGCGTGGAGGAAGGCGGTCCCGGGCCGGACCGCGGTGCCGACGGCGGCGGTCGCCTCGACGACCGGCGTGTCGCCGTCGACGGCGCCGACCACCGTCACCAGGTCACCGTCCGCCACCGCGCGCGCCCCGGCGTCGTCCTCGTGGAGGTGGAGTCGCTCGTCCGTTCGCTCCGCCGCAGCGAATCCGCCGGCGCGGCTGCCGGCGACGAGCACCAGCCCCTCGCCGCCGGACGCCACGGTCGCGTCGGGGTCGACCGGGACGAACGGCGCCAGGCCGTCGTCGGTCGCGAACGCCTCGCGGTAGAGCACCGCCTCGCCGTCCGGCCAGCGCCGCGGGCCGTCCGTCCCGTCGGGGTCGATGCCCTCGTAGGCCGGGGCGACGCGGCACAGTTCCGCGAACGCGTCCGCCGGGTCGTCGTGGTCGAAGGGCGCCGGCGAGAGCCGCCGGCCCAGCGTCCGCAGAATCTCGAAGTCGGGGCGGGCAACGCCGGGGGGGTCGGCGAGCGGGGCGAGGCGCTGGACCTGTCGGTCGAGGTTCGTGACGGTGCCGCGCTTCTCGACTGCGACGCTGGCCGGCAGGACCACGTCGGCTCGCTCCGTCGTCTCCGTCTCGACGACGTCTGCGACGACCAGGGCGTCGAGGCCGTCGACCCGTTCGGCGACCCACTCCCGGTCGCGCTTCGAGACGACGGGGTTCTCGCCGACGACGAGCACTCCCCGGACGTCGTCGCCGAACGCCGCGAGGAGCTCCGACTCGGGCCGCCCGGGGTCCGCTGGCGGGGCGACCCCCCACGCCTCGGCGGCCCGATCCCGGGCCGCGGGGTCGGTCACCGGCTGGTGGCCCGGAAGCGCGTCCGGGACACAGCCGGCGTCGACGGCGCCCTGTTCGTTCGCGAGGCCGCGAAAGAGGTTCATCCCGGCGCCGGGGCGGCCGAGGTTGCCAGTCAGGAGGAGGAGGTTCAGCAGCGCGTCGGGCGTCGTCGTGCCCAGCCCCGTCGTCTCGACGCCGGTGCCGACGACGGCGGCGACGCCGTCTGCCTCGCCGACGGCGCGACCCACCCGTCGCACCGCGTCGGCGTCGACGTCCGCGACGGCGGCCCCGCGCTCGACGTCGAGGCCGGCGAGGGAGCCGGCGAGCGCGTCGAACCCGGAGGTGCGCGCCGCGACGAACTCGCGGTCGACCAGCCCGGCCTCCGCCACGACGGCACAGAGCAGGCTGAGGAGGAGCGCGTCGGTTCCGGGTCGGGGCGCGAGGTGGACGTCTGCCGTCCGCGTCGTCTCGTTCGCCCGCGGGTCGACGTGGACGAGCGTCGCGCCGTTGTTCGCGGCGGTCCGAACCGCGCCGTCGAACGCCACCGGCTGCTGGGTCGCCGGGTTCGCGCCGACGACGAGGATCAGGTCCGCCGTCGCGAGGTCGGCGAGCGAGTTCGTCATCGCCGGCGGGCCGAGCCGCCGGCGGACTGCCCCCGCGGCGAGGCCGTGACACGCCCGCGCACGGTTGTCGACGTCGTTCGTGCCGAGGGTGCGCGCCAGCTTCTGGAGCAGGTAGTTCTCCTCCGTCGTACAGTGTGGCGCGCCGAGAAAGGCCAGCCCGTCCGGGCCGTGGGCGTCTCTCGCGCCGCCGAGCGCGTCGACTGCCGCGTCGAGCGCCGTCGGCCAGTCGACGGGGACCAACTCGCCGTCACGCCGGACGCGCGGGCGGGTCAGCCGCTCGCTCTCGTCGAACGCGCGGAACGCCTCGATACCCTTCGCGCAGAGCCGCCCGTCCGGGTTCGCCGGCCCCTCGCGCCCGGCGGCCCGGCCGTCCGGTCCGGGCGCGAGCCGACAGCCGACGGCACAGAACGGACAGACCGTCGAGTCCATCTACGCGCCCAGCGACCGGAGGAGCGCGCGCAGGTAGCCGAGTCCGGCGCGGACGTCCCGGCCGAACAGCGAGCGGGCGAACCCGAGCGGTCCGACGGGCTCGGCGGTCCGCTCCGCGTCGCCGAGCGCGGCGGTCAGCCGGTTCAGCCCGTCGGCGGCGTCGTCGTCGACCTCCAGCGTCGACAGCGTCCGGGCGGTGTCGAGCAGCGCCTCGAGCGAGCCGTCGCGCTGGAGGTCGACCAGAAGCGAGAGCGCGTCGGCGAGGGCGTCGCCGTCCTCGCGGGCCATCGCGACCAGCCGCGTCATCTCGTCGGAGGAGAGGTCGTCGGCAGCCGCGACGAGGTTGGTCAGCGACCCGACGACGTGCGCTATCTCGTCCTCGTCGGCGGTCGAGACGACCAGAACGACCGTCTCGAGCAGGTCTTCGAACTCGTCGGTGTGTTCGAGCGCCGCCGCCAGCTGCTCGCCGTGCTCGTCGACCGCCTCGCGGAGCGCCTGCTCGCCCTCGCTCGGTCCCTCCTCCTCCGTCGTGAACGGGTCTGTCTCGAGTGCCATATCAGTCGTCAGAGGTCGCCCCCTGCTCGCGGTCGCTCTCGATTACGGTCGTCGGTTCGCCGTCTATCGGGTCGATCCGGACCGCCGACACCTTGTACTCCGGCGTCGACGCCTCCGGGTCGAGGTGTTCCTCGTCGGTGAGCGCGTTCACTGCCGACTCCGCGAAGTGGATCGGGATGAACACGTTGTCCTGGCCGGGGCGTTCGGTTACCTGTGCGGGCACCTCGACGGCGCCGCGCCGCGACTCGACCCGGACGGTTTCGCCGTGGTCGACGCCCAGGTCCGCCGCGGTGTCGGGGTGAATCTCGACGAAGTCGCTTCCCGAGTGACCCATGATCCCCGACTCGCGGTGGGTCATCGTCCCGGTGTGGTACTGGTACAGCACCCGGCCAGTCGTGAGCGTGAACGGATACTCCTCGTCCGGCGACTCGGCGGGCTCGCGGTGGCCGACCGGCTGGAGGTGCGCGAGGCCGTCCTCGGTGTTGAACTCCTCCGTGTACAGCCGCGTGGTGCCGGGGTGGTCCTCGTTCCAGCACGGCCACTGGAGGCCACCCTCCGACTCGACCCGCTCGTGGGTGACACCGCCGTAGATCGGCGTGAGGGAGTTCACCTCGTCCATGATCTCCGCGGGGTCGTCGTAGTCCCAGTCGCGGCCCATCCGGCGCGCGAGCGCCTGGAGGATCTTCCAGTCCGGCTGCGAGTCGCCACGGGGCGGCATCGCCTGCTTCACCATCTGGACCCGCCGGTCCGTGTTCGTGAACGTCCCCGTCTTCTCGACGAACGTACACGCCGGGAGCACGACGTCGGCGTACTCCGCCGTCTCGGTCAGGAACAGGTCCTGGACGACGAGGAAGTCGAGGTCGTCGAGCACCTCGCCGGCGTGGGTGACGTTCGGCTCGGACAGCGCGGCGTTCTCGCCGATGATATACATCCCCCGCAGCTCGTCGCGGTCGGCGGCCAGGAACATGTCCGTCGTGTAGCGGCCGTAGGTGGAGTCGATCTCGCAGTCCCAGGCCGCCTCGAACTTCGCCCGGGCCTCGTCGTCGGCGACGTCCTGGTAGCCCGGGAAGTTGTCCGGGAGCGGGCCCATGTCGCCGCCGCCGCCCTGGACGTTGTTCTGGCCGCGGAACGGCGAGAGCCCCGACCCGACCTCGCCGATGTGGCCGGTGACGAGCGCGAGGTTCGCCAGCGCCTTCACGTTGTCAGTCCCGGTGGAGTGCTCGGTCAGGCCGAGCGTCCAGCCGAAGACACAGGTGTCGGCTGCCGCCAGCGTCTCGGCGGCAGAGACGATCTCCTCGTGGGGAACGCCCGACAGCTCCTCGACGCGCTCCGGCGTGAACGGCTGGACGGCCTCGCGAAGCGCCTCGAAGCCGGTCGTGCGCTCCTCGACGAACGCCTCGTCGTAGAGGTCGTTCTCGATCACGTACCGCGTGATGCCGTTTATCCACGCGATGTCGTAGCCGGGACGGATACGGGAGTACTGCGTCGCGTACTCCGCGATCTGTACCCGCCGCGGGTCGAACACCATCAGGTCGGCGCCGTCACGGACGTTCTGTTTGATACGCGTCGCGATGACGGGGTGGGCCTCCGTGGTGTTCGACCCCGTGAGGAGGTACGCGTCGGTCTCCTCTAGGTCCTCCATCGCGACCGACGCGGCGCCGTAGCCGACGGTCTGTGCCAGCGCCGCCACCGTCGAG
Organism: Haloferacaceae archaeon; assembly: GCA_028274865.1. Lineage (GTDB taxonomy): Archaea > Halobacteriota > Halobacteria > Halobacteriales > Haloferacaceae > A07HB70. Next base: position 14,417 of record JAQCMY010000102.1, read on the forward strand.
GAGTGACAGAGCCGGTTGCAGTTGTCGACGTTGTTCGTCCCGAGCACCTGTCGGGCGAACTTGCCCATCAGGTAGTTCTCCTCGTTCGTCGCCTTCGAGGATGCGATGACGCCGAGCGCCTCGCCGCCGTGCTCGTCGCGAATCGACCCGAGGCCGTCGGCGACCCGGTCGAGCGCCTCGACCCACGACGCCTCGCGGAACTCGCCGTCCTCCTTCACCAGCGGCTGCTCCAGCCGGTCGTCCGAGGAGACGAAGTCGTAGCTGAACTTCCCCTTCACACAGGTCGAGATGCCGTTCACCGGCGCGTCCTCCGCCTCCGTCGGCCGGACGGCCAGCACCTCCTCCTCGTCGGGGTCGGCGTACAGGTCGAACCGACAGCCGACCGCGCAGTAGCCACAGGTGGTGTCGACGACGTTCAGCTCCTCCAGCTGTCGGTCGCCGACGGCCTCCGCTATCTCGAACAGCTTGCCCTCCGGGAGCGAGCCCGCCGCGACACCCTCCGCGACGTGTTCGACGTTCTTCAGCGCCTGTCGTTTCGCGCGCTGCATGTAGGACGCGACGCCGTCGCCGTCCTCGTCCTCGCTCACGGCGAACACCTCCGCGAGCCGTGAGCAGGAAACGGAGTGACCGGGTCCACGACGTCCCGCAGGGACTCGTGGGCAGGGAACAGAGTGATCGTGCTCACGGCCGCTCCCCTCCCGTGTCGTCGGTCCGGTCGTCTGGCGGCCACGTCTCCTCGTCGTCGAACGGCGAACCGTCGGTCGACCCGTCGGTTCCGCCGTCGGTGGCGGTGTCGCCGTCCTCGCGGCGTTTCATCTGCGTCATCGGGTTCTCCTGCTCGCCGGAGGACTCGACGGACGTCCCGACGCTGTTCTTGTGTGTGAATCCGGGCATCGGGAGCGTCGTCGCGTCCTCGATTCCCTTCTCGATCAGCGAGCCGGTCGGGCAGACGGTGGCACAGTGGCCACAGGAGACGCAGGTCGAGTCCTCCATCGTCTCGGCGTCGCTCTGGAACCCGATCCGGGTGTCGGCGCCGTGGCCCTCGACCCGGAGGACACCCTCGACCTGGACGTCGTTACACGCCTCGACACAGCGGTTACAGAGGATACACTTGTTGCGGTCGATCTGGATGAACTCGGAGGTGTTGTCGAGGGGCTCGTACGCGTCACGGTCGTCCAGCACCCCGTAGCGGGGCTCCTCGACGCGCTCGTCGATCGCGGCGTCCTGCAGCTCACACCGGCCGTTCTTGCCACAGGTGGTACACCGCAGGTTGTGATCAGAGAGCACGAGGTCGAGGTTGACCGACCGCGCCGTCTCCGCGGCGTCGGCCGCCGTGTTGACCGTCATGCCGTCCTCCGCCGGGAACGAGCAGGAGGGGACGACGCCGTGGGCGTCCGTCTCGACCATACAGGTGCGACACTCGCTCCGGGGGCCGATCCCCTCGCGCCCGTAGTGACAGAGCGCGGGGACCTCCTCGTCGGCGCCGGTCGCCTCGAGGGCGTCGAGTAGCGTCGACCCGGCGGGGACCTGGACCCGTTCGCCGTCGACGGTCACCGTCGCCGCCTCGCCGCCGACTGGCGGGTCGGTCGCGGTTCCCGGGGCCATCTCCTCGGTCAGGGGCGGTACGTCCGTCGGCTCGTCGTGTGAACTCACGTGTGTGCCTCCATCTCCAGTCCGTCGCACGCGCCGGCGGGACAGCGGCCGGCTGCGTGTGCCTCGAACTCTCGCTCGAACTCCGCCATCGCCGTCCGCACGGGCCGCGGCGCGTCGACGCCGAACGCGCAGATGCTCGACGACGACATCACGCCCATCAGTTCGTGGAGCGCGTCGGCCCGGTAGCGGCCCTCGTACAGTTCACGCAGGAGCGCGGTCAGCTGCTGTGTCCCCTCGCGACAGGGGACACACCGCCCGCAGTTCTCCTCCTCGGCGAACCGGGCCCGCTCGCCCGCGAACGCGACCGAACACCGGCCCTCGGCGAGGAGTTCGACCACGCCCTCTGTTCCGAGGTCGGCGCCGGTCAGCCCCTCGACGGAGAGCGGGACGTCGAGGTCCGCCGTCAGGCCGCCGAACTCGCCGCCGACACAGGCCGCCTTCACCGTCCCTTCGGGGTCGACGGCCTCGACGGCGTCCGCGAGCGTCGCGCCCGTCCGGAGTTCGACCGTCGCCGGCGCGGCCACGTCGCCGTCGACCGTCACCAGCCGGGTCGGGGCGCCGTCGAGCGCCGCGACGACCTGCGCCAGCGTTCGGGGCGTGTGGACCGCCGTCGGACGACCGTCGAGGCCGACCGCCGCCGGACCGGGCGGTCGGAGCCGCGCCTCGAGGCGGTGGTTGCCCTCCAGTGCCTCCAGCGCCATCGTCGGCTCGGCGGCCCGGTACTCGTCCGGGCCGGTCTCGACCCGGAGCGGGACTGCGGGGTCGGGGTACGCTGCCGCCGCCGCCGTGACCGTCTCCGCCGTCGCGGCGTCGGCGGCGGAGCAGTAGACGACAGCCTCGCTCGCGTCGACGACACGCGCCGCCGCGAGCGCGCCCTCGAGGACGACGAACGGCACGGACGCGAGGAGCAGGCGGTCGGCGGGCGTGCCGTGGGCGTTGACGACCACCGCAGCGTCCCCGGCTGCGCCCCGAACCGTCTCCCAGAGGTCCGCGACCGGGTCGTCCGTCGCGCCGTCCCCCCAGCCCCGGCCCGGAACCGACCGCGCGGCGTCGAGGAGCGCCGCCTGGTCTGCGTCGTCTGCGCCGAACCCGCCCGCCGTCTCGTGGTCCGCCGGGCTGTCCGGGACGACCCAGCCCGCGCCGCCGAGGACCCGCCGGACGCCGACGGCCAGCGGACCCGTCCCGGCTGCCGGCAGGCGCGTCGGTCCCGGACCGTGGTCGACGGCTGCATCCGGGTCGCCCGGAAACGACCCGCCGCCGAGGCCGGCAGCGACGGACTCGGCACGCTCGGCCGTCGCGCCGGCGTACAGCGCCGTCCGCCCGTCGTCGGTGGCGAGCACCAGCGGGTCGAGCGCCGTCGCGCCCGTCGGTCCGACCCGCTCGACGGGGACGCTCGCAGCCCCGCGCGCCGCCGCGAGCAGTTCCTCGCCGGGGTCGGTCCCGGACACGCGCACTGCCGTCTCGGCCGAGAGCAGTCCGTCTGTCATATCGGGTGGTACACGTTAGCACGAACGGGACCAGTAAAGACCTTTGGACGTACGGGTGAACACGTATAAACCAGCGCCGTGGAACTGCGGGGTTTGAATTCCGATCGGGCGGATCGGTCCACGTCGGAACAGTTCTGCGCGAACCGTCGAGAGCCGCCGGTCGTGGTGTCGCTCGGCGCGCGCACACCGGCGGCGAGGGGCAGCAGACGGTTCAGCGCGCGCCCGACCTACCGTCGGGGTTAGTATCGGCGCGTCGACGAGACGGGCACGGCGTGCAAACCGACCCGCCGAAGGCGCTCCTGGCCGGCGGCGCCGCCTGTGTGTCCCTCTTCGCCGGCGGTTCGAGCGCCGACGCGACCTGTCCAGACGACCCGTCCGGACCGCGTCACCGCACGCTGACGAACTGCACCGCGTCCGAGGCGGGCGTCGACGTCGCCCTGACCGTGTACGCGCTCGCGTCGGAGACGGTCGTTCACGACGCCACACGGTGCCGGACGGCTACTGCTCGGACGTGGGCGACTCGTACTCGATCGAGGTCCGGGGCGGCGCCGGCGACCGGCGCGACCGTCGACCTGCCCGTCGAACTCACCGACTGCGGCGGCGAGGATACGCGTACGCCGGTGAAACTCGTCGTCGGCGACGAGTTCGACGTCTCGCCAAGCGAGCGGACGCGCCGGGCCGGCACAGACCCGTCCGGGTCGAGAGCGTCGGCTGCCACAGACGGCGTCCGGGTCGTCGACCCGCCAGCGGAGAGGCGGTCCGACGCCACGCGCCTTCGCCGGGGGTGAGACGCTCTCTCGGTTGCCGTGGCGGCGGGCCGGACAGGACAGTGGGCCGGCTGTCGACGAGGGGCGACCGCTGTACTCCGTCCTGACAGACGCGATCAAAACGAGCCGGGTTCAAGAGCGCCCGTGACACAGGCTACCGTGGAGATTGTCGGCAGTAGTGAGCGCCTCTCCACCCCCCTGCGCCGCCGACAACCTCCACGTTCACACGCGGGCGTAGCCACACCGACGGCTACGCGCCGAACGCACCAACCGACGGGTCTGTCATCCACCCGCGTTCCGCCGTCTGCCGGGTCCAGCCGCGGCCCGCCTCTGTCGCGACGAGGCGGGCACGCGGTCTGCGGGCGTCCCGCTGGTCGCCTCCCCGTTCGGTGTCTCCGACCCCGTCGCCGAGCAGAGTGAGCGACCCGCCGTCGACAGCGCACACTCCTCCGAGACGTACCGAGCGAGAGCAACCGGAACGACCCGTCGCGCTCGGGTACTTGATCCGTTCGGCGGCGCCGGTGGTCAGCCGGCGTGAGGGGCCCTGCGGGCTACACCGTCTCCGTGGGTCCAGCCGACAGGAGGGAGCCGTCGGCTCTGGCCGCGGGAGGCGGTCAGATCTCGTCTTTGAGTTCGACGTCGCTCGCGTAGAGAAAGTACCACGCGGCGGCGACCAGTGCCAGAACGACGCCGAGAAGCTGTGAGAGCGGCTGCATGAAGCCGATCAGTGCGAAGCTGGCCACGCCGCCGACGATCGGGACAGCCGGATACCCGGGGCACTCGAACGCCGGGTCGTACCACGCCGGGCTCCGGCGGCGGATCGTGACCAGCACCACACAGATGAGCCCGTACATGACGAGGTGGAGAAACGACGCCACCTCGGCGAGCACTTCCGTTCGGCCGGTGGCGACCAGCACGACGGTCACCCCGCCGACGAACGACAGCGCGAAGTGGGGGGTCCCGTACGTGCGGTTGACCGTGGCGGCTGCCTCCGGGACCAGCGCGTCGGCGCTCAGCCCGTACAGCGCGCGGGAGGCGCTCAGAATCGACGCGTTTGCCGAGGAGATCGTCGCGAGCAGACCGGCGACGAGGATGACGACGGCGCCGGCGACCCCGAGATACTCACGGGCGAGTTCGACGACCGCCGTCTCGCCCATCTGTCCGATCACGTCGGGCTCGAAGGTGTGGCCGGCGATCAGCAGCGTGGCGACGTAGAAGACGCCGACCAGGACGACCGAGCCCACCATCGAGAGCGGGAGGGTTCGGTCCGGTTCGATGATATCCTCCGCGACCGTCGCGATCTGTGCGAACCCGAGAAACGACGTGAACACCAGCGCTGCGGTCGACAGTATCGGAGCGAACCCGCGCGGTGCGAACGCCCCGGTGGCCCGCGAGGTGCCCCGGACACCCAGCACGTCGAGTCCGCTGACCGAGAGGAAGACGACGAGAATAGCCAGCAGAAACCCAACGACGGCGTTCTGCAGGGACTCGGTGTTCTCGGTGCCGAAGACGCTCAGGAGCGTCAGCAGCGCCCCGACGACCACCCCGATCAGCAAGACGACGTTGACCGGACCGACGGCGATGTTCGTCGTCTGGACGACGCCGGATTCGACGAGAATCGCCGCCGCGTACTCGCCGAGTCCGACGAGATAGAACGCCGAGGCAAACATGAGTCCGAACGTGAGGCCGATCCCGACGACGGCTCCGGGGAGCGTCCCGAGGCCGCGAGAGACGAAGTAGTATCCGCCGCCGCTCTTCGGCATCGCAGTCGCGAGTTCCGACGTCGGCAGCGCCACCAGCAGCGCGATGACAGTACCGATCCCGAACGAAACCGCGGCAGCCGGTCCGGCCCGGCCAGCAGCCAGCCCGGGAAATACGAAGATCCCCGCCCCGATCATCGTTCCGGTTCCGATCGTCGTCGCGCCGGCCAGGCCGATGGTCCGGTCGAGCCCCTCTTCCTCCGTGCTGGTGGCTTCAGACACGCTACCGGACAGAGTAGAAGTACACATAAAATAGCTGCCGTCCGGCGGCGAGCGTCCGGGCCCGAGGTTCGTCGAATGAGCACGACTAAATCACCCTGTGTCGTAGGGATACGACACCAGCAGCCGATGTCAGAGACCATCTCCGAGCCGACCGTACTCGTGCCCGTAGACGCCAGCGACCCCGAAGCACCGTCACAGGCGCTCGTCGACGTGCTGAGTCCGCATCAGCTGGTCGTCCTCGGGTACTATCCGGTAAAGGATCAGGCAGCCACGAGCCAGATACGGGCACAGTTCGGTGAGGAGGCGACAGAGGCGACCGAGGCGATCGCGAACCGCTTCGTCGAACAGGGCGGCGATGCGGAGCCGGTCGTCGTGTTCACCCACGACCGGTCGAAGACGATCGACAAGATAGCGGCCGAACACGGGGTCGACGCCGTGCTCACAGCCGGCACGGTCGGCGACTTTCTGGACCGCATCCTCGTCCCGCTGCGTGGTGACGACAACCTGGAGCGGATCCTCGGGTTCGTCGGCGTCCTGTTGCGCGAGAGCGACGCGACGGCGACGATGCTCAACGTCGCCGAGGGAGAGGAGGCGTCGTCCCGCGGTGAGCTACTCGTCAGGGGAGCCTGCGACCGACTGGAGGACGAGGGGGTCGACCCGGCTCGGCTCGGGTGGCGCGAGGAGCGAAGCGGGTCGCCGGTCGACGCAATCGGCGAGGCCGCGGTGGACTACGACATACTCGTCGTAGGCGAAACGGAGCCCTCTCTGGCCGACCGTGTGCTCGGCGGCGTGACGAACAGGCTGATCGACGAGTCGTCGGACCCACTGCTCGTCGTCCGCAACAAGTGATCTCCGCGACTCCCGCCGGACCGAATACGCGTGACAGACACCTCGGCGGGTCGAGCGGCAGCCGCGCGCGAGCGATCGACCACCCGGTGAGCCGGACCGGGGACCAGCGACCGGAGACGGCGAGCCGAATCGTCGCGCTGCCGACGGGAGTCGAGGGGGAAGCGGTACACCGCCGACCCGCGGGTGTCGACCTGGCCGGGATCCACCCGCGATCTCGCGCGAACGACCGTTCCTGACGTGGCCGGTGGGGCGTGTCCGTGTGTCAACTGAATAGATGTGTCGTACAGACCCGCGAACGGACGGGGCCCGTCTACGTCGCGTGTTCGCGCCGTCCGGTCTCACGGCCCGACGGGACAGTGGCCGCGACTGCCGTGACGGCAGCCGTCGCCGGACGGACGCGCCGCCGGAGATAGCCGTTCGGGCACACGGTGGTCGGTGACGGTGCCACGGCGCGCGGACACGACCGTGTGACCGACTCACAGATACAAACGCCGACTTGAGCCTCCGGTGTGTCTTTTTCCCTCCGGGTCGTTGTCGGTAGTGCCGGTGCCCCCCGCCGGCTGATCCCCCGTGATGCCCCCCTCTGCGACAGCGGCTCCCCGCGACATCACCGACCGTACCCACACGCGGCGCCTCCGCCAGCGCGTGGCACTCGCGTCGGCGCTCACGTGGCTCCGTGCTCGCTGGTCCCCCAGATAGCCCTCCTGCCTGCCCTCTGCTCGGGTGATGCGCGCG